>NZ_CP177163.1:1909285-2227500 GCF_046736075.1 Stenotrophomonas sp. LGBM10 | reverse complement strand
GACGGACTGTATGGGAGACACACGGCGGGTGCTAACGTCCGTCGTGAAAAGGGAAACAACCCAGACCCACAGCTAAGGTCCCAAATTCACTGCTAAGTGGAAAACCATGTGGAAAGGCACAGACAGCCAGGAGGTTGGCTTAGAAGCAGCCACCCTTTAAAGAAAGCGTAATAGCTCACTGGTCGAGTCGGTCTGCGGGGAAGATTTAACGGGGCTAAGCAGTGAACCGAAGCTTGGGGTGTGCATATTTATATGTACGCGGTAGAGGAGCGTTCCGTAAGCCGTTGAAGGTGGATTGAGAAGTCTGCTGGAGGTATCGGAAGTGCGAATGCTGACATGAGTAACGATAATGCGGGTGAAAAACCCGCACGCCGAAAGCCCAAGGTTTCCTTGCGCAACGTTAATCGGCGCAGGGTGAGTCGGCCCCTAAGGCGAGGACGAAAGTCGTAGTCGATGGGAAGCAGGTTAATATTCCTGCACCTCGCGTAAGTGCGATGGAGGGACGGAGAAGGTTAGGTGTACCCGGCGTTGGTTGTCCGGGGGAAAGGCGGTAGGTTTGGATCTTTGGCAAATCCGGGATCCTTTAAGACCGAGCACCGAGACGAGCCTTTAAGGCGAAGTCACTGATACCACGCTTCCAGGAAAAGCTCCTAAGCTTCAGCTTACGCAGACCGTACCGTAAACCGACACAGGTGGGTAGGATGAGAATTCTCAGGCGCTTGAGAGAACTCGGGTGAAGGAACTAGGCAACATGGCACCGTAACTTCGGGAGAAGGTGCGCCCTTTTTGGTGGCTCATGCGAGCTATAGCTGAAGAGGGCCGCAGTAACCAGGCCGCTGCGACTGTTTATCAAAAACACAGCACTCTGCAAACACGAAAGTGGACGTATAGGGTGTGACGCCTGCCCGGTGCTGGAAGGTTAATTGATGGGGTCAGCCGCAAGGCGAAGCTCTTGATCGAAGCCCCAGTAAACGGCGGCCGTAACTATAACGGTCCTAAGGTAGCGAAATTCCTTGTCGGGTAAGTTCCGACCTGCACGAATGGCGTAACGACAGCGGCGCTGTCTCCACCCGAGACTCAGTGAAATTGAAATCGCTGTGAAGATGCAGCGTTCCCGTGGCAAGACGGAAAGACCCCGTGAACCTTTACTATAGCTTTACACTGAACGTTGAGTTCGTCTGTGTAGGATAGGTGGGAGGCTATGAAACTGTGGCGCTAGCTGCAGTGGAGCCATCCTTGAAATACCACCCTGTCGTGCTTGACGTTCTAACCTGGGCCCATTATCTGGGTCGGGGACCGTGTATGGTGGGTAGTTTGACTGGGGCGGTCTCCTCCTAAAGAGTAACGGAGGAGCTCGAAGGTACGCTCAGCGCGGTCGGACATCGCGCACTGTGTGCAAAGGCATAAGCGTGCTTGACTGCAAGATCGACGGATCAAGCAGGTAGGAAACTAGGACTTAGTGATCCGGTGGTTCTGTATGGAAGGGCCATCGCTCAACGGATAAAAGGTACTCCGGGGATAACAGGCTGATACCGCCCAAGAGTTCATATCGACGGCGGTGTTTGGCACCTCGATGTCGGCTCATCACATCCTGGGGCTGTAGTCGGTCCCAAGGGTATGGCTGTTCGCCATTTAAAGTGGTACGCGAGCTGGGTTCAGAACGTCGTGAGACAGTTCGGTCCCTATCTGCCATGGGCGTTGGAGATTTGAGAGGGGCTGCTCCTAGTACGAGAGGACCGGAGTGGACGAACCTCTGGTGTTCCGGTTGTCACGCCAGTGGCATTGCCGGGTAGCTATGTTCGGAAGCGATAACCGCTGAAAGCATCTAAGCGGGAAGCGCGCCTCAAGATGAGATCTCCCGGGGCACAAGCCCCCTGAAGGAACCATATAGACTATGTGGTTGATAGGTCAGGTGTGTAAGTACAGCAATGTATTGAGCTAACTGATACTAATGATCCGTGTGGCTTGACCATATAACCTCAAGTTGCCTTGGCCGACATGACATGTCGTTAGATACCAAGTGCACGCTACGTCACAAGAACTATGAGAGGCAGGCGCCTAAATCCGTTGTTTGGATGGCGACGCTCCAACCGTCTCCCTGGTGAAATTAGCGCTGTGGAACCACCCGATCCCATCCCGAACTCGGAAGTGAAACGCAGCTGCGCCGATGGTAGTGTGGCCTAAGCCATGCGAGAGTAGGTCATCGCCAGGGTTTACACCCCCAAAACCCCGCTGCTCACGCAGCGGGGTTTTTTCTTTGTGCGTTTCGGGCGACGGCGCGCGGTGATGGAGCGTGCCGACCAGCGGTCGGCACCTACCGGGAGCCGGTCTACATCGGGACGCGGCGCCACGGATCGATGCGGATGCATTGCAATCCCTTAGTAGCGCCCGACCGTTGGTCGCGGCGACGGCGCGCGGCGGCGGGATTTGCGCACGGTGATGGAGCGTGCCGACCAGCGGTCGGCACCTACCGGGAGCCGGTCTACATCGGGACGCGGCGCCACGGATCGATGCCGATGCACTGCAACCCCCGGTAGCGCCCGACCGCTGGTCGGGCGACGGCGCGCAGCGTCGGGCCGTGCGCGCGGTGATGGAGCGTGCCGACCAGCGGTCGGTACCTACGCCAATTCCGTGGGATGTGCCGATCAACGACGGGACGCACGCGATACCCGTGGGATGTGCCGACCAGCGGTCGGTACCTGCCGGGACCTGCCTGCGAACCGCCCACAAAAAACGGCGCCCGCGGGCGCCGTTTTTCGTTTCATCGCGTTGCGCGGATCACGCTGCGGTGCGCATTCCCTGCGGTGCGGCGTCGTTGTGCGCCTGGTGGCGGAACACGGCGACAGCCTCGGTCAGCTCCTGCGCCTGGCCCTCCAGCAGACGCGCCGCGGCGCTGGCTTCTTCGACGAGCGCGGCGTTCTGCTGGGTGGCATCGTCCATCTGGGCGACGGTCTGGTTGACCTGGTCGATACCGGCGGCCTGCTCCTGCGATGCCGAGGAGATCTCGACCATGATGCCGCTCACGCCGGCAACGCTGCTGACGATCTCCTGCATGGTCCGGCCGGCGTCCTGCACGAGGCGTGCACCGTCGGCGACATGGCTGGCGGCGTCTTCGATCAGATGCTTGATCTCCTTGGCGGCATCGGCTGATCGCTGCGCGAGGATGCGTACCTCGCTGGCCACCACCGCGAAACCGCGGCCCTGCTCGCCGGCGCGGGCGGCCTCGACGGCGGCATTGAGGGCAAGGATATTGGTCTGGAAGGCGATGCCGTCGATCACACGGGTAATGTCGGCGATGCGCGTGGAGGCGCCCTGGATGGTGTCCATCGTGGTGACCACGCGGCCGACCACCTCGCTGCCACGGCTGGCGACATCATGCGCGCCCTGCGCCAACGCGCTGGCCTGGCGGGCATGCTCGGCGTTCTGACGCACGGTGGAGGTGAGCTCTTCCATCGAGGCGGCGGTCTCTTCCAGGTGGGCGGCCTGCCGTTCGGTGCGCTCGGACAGATCGCTGTTGCCGCTGGCGATCTCGCTGGCGGCCAGCGAGATCGAGCCGGTGCACTGCTTGATCCGCTCGACCATCGCGGTGAGCTGGGCGGCGGTCGCGTTGGCATCGCGCTGCATGGCGGCGAACGAACCGTCGAATTCGCCGTGCATGCGCTGGTCCAGGTCGCCTTCGGCAAGCGCCGAGAGCACGCGGCGGATTTCGCCCACGGTGCTGCCAACGCTGTCCAGCAGCTGGTTGATGCCGCCGGTCAGACCGTCGAGGAAGCTGGCGCCGCTGTTGCTGGCGGGCAGGCGTTGATCGAGGTCGCCCTTGGTGGCCGCGGCGACGATGCCGGCGACGGCGGTCTCCAGCAGCAGTTCCTGGGTACGGTCATGCCACTCCACGGCAAAGCCGAGGCGCTGCCCGCGCGCATCGAATACCGGCGTAACCACCTGGGCGAAGTGCACCGGCCCGATCCGCACGCGGCCGTGATGGGCCTGGCTCAGGGTATTGAGGATGCCGCGGATGCGGTCCGGATCGACATGGAAGCGGTGGATGCTGCTGCCCACCAGGCGCTCGGCGTCGAAATCGGGAAATGCCTCGCGCAGGTTGCTCTGCTGGTTGCGCAGCAGGGTGATCACGGACTGGTTGACGTAGCGGATCACGTGGTCGTTGTCGGCGATCATCATCGCGGTGCGCGACACGTCCAGGGCCTGCCGGATCTGCGCGTTCTCGTGATGACCGGCGTCTTCGTCCGCGCGGCGCCGGGCGAGATCGTCGGCCGCATCGGCAGCGCGCCCGGCGGCGAGCGCAACGGAGCGGGTCTGCCGGCGCAGGCGCACTGCCATCGTGCACAGCAGGGCGGCGCCCACCGCAGCGGCCAGCGACGGTGCGGGCTGGCGTTGCCAGATGGCCATCGCCAGCGCGGCGACCAACAGCGCGGCGGCGCCCAGCAGCATCACCGTGTCGGTGTCGAGGACCGGGCGGCGTGAACGGTCCGGCGGGCGGGAAGGGGTGTTGGGAAGGGCAGACATGACGACTCCGGAATCAGCAGGAAGCAAGAGGCCGTTACCGCATGTGCGGACAGGCGGATGCCGCGTCGAACACTGCGGCAGCAGCGGACACGGCAGCGAAGGGAAGAAGCGGGCAGGGGCCGCAGTGCGCATACGTGGCGGCGGTGGCGATCACCCCCGTCATGGCCCGGTCCTGTGGGCGATGGCACGGCCAGTACGGCATGGCGACGACGGTCCCTGGAAGCCTGGGGTGATGCGCGGCTTCGCGGCGGCGGAGCATGCGACGACACAGGCGGGGTCCTCCCGCCTGCCTCCACGGTATCGGTCGGGCGCACGGAAAATTGAGTGCGACACGATGTCGCAGTACGCCGCCGCATGCGCGCGACGGCCGTGCGCGCCGTGGGTCAGGCGGTCAGGAAACCGCGGATGACGTCGCCAATCTGCTGCGGGTGTTCCATGTGCAGGTGGTGGGTACCGGGGAACACGGCGAGGCGGCCATCGCGCAGCAGGGCAATGCGTTGGCTGCGCAGCGGCTCGGGGTAGTAGGACTGCGCGGGGGTGGCGTAGATCACCTGGGTGGGGCATTCAATGGCCGCCAGCAGGTCGTCGATCTGCGCCTCACTCAGCCGCATCGCCGTGGGCAGCATCAGGCGCGGATCGCTGCACCAGCTGTAGCCGCCGTCCACGGCCTTGACGCCGCGTTCCACCAGCAGCCGCGCGCAGGGCTCGCTGAGCTGGTTGGTCATCATCCGGGCCCGGATGGGGGTGCTCAGGTCCGGGAACACGCGCAGGTTCCTGCCGGGCAGGGCGCGCGCGGCGCGGACATGCTCGCGCAGCCGCTGCGCGGTTTCGTTCTCCGGTCCACGCAGGCCGCCAAGCGCCTCGATCGCGACCAGGCGCTGGACACGCTCCGGCGCGGCGGCCGCGGTAAGGCTGGCGATGCCGGCGCCCATCGAGTGGCCGATCAGGGTGAAACGGTCCCAGCCGAGCGCGTCGGCAACGTCGAGCACATGGCAGATCGCGCCGGGCGTGTTGTATTGCGTGCCGGGCGGCAGGTGCGCGCTGTGCCCATGCCCGGGCAGGTCGATCGCCACCAGGTCCAGGCCCGGCAGCTGGGCGGCCAACGGTACGAAGCTGGCCGCGTTGTCGAGCCAGCCGTGCAGGGCCAGCACGCGTGCGCCCCCCTGCACCGACGCGCGCAGGCCGGCCACCGTACTGCCGGCAACGTCGATGGAGAACGGCTGCAGGCTCATGCCAGCGCGGCGATGCTCAACCGCGACAACGCCAGGGCGTGTTCGGGCGCATCGTTGAGGCAGGGGATGTAACGCATGGTGGCGCCGCGCTCGGCGACGGTTTCGGTGAAGCCCAGCGCGACTTCCTCCAGCGTTTCCAGGCAGTCGGTGGCGAAGCCGGGGCATACCACGTCGATGCGGCGGGTGCCGCTTTCAGCCAGCGCCCACAGCGTGGGTTCGGCATAGGGCTGCAGCCATTTCTCGCGGCCGAAGCGCGACTGGTAGGTCAACGTCCAGTCATCGGCACCGAGTTCCAGCGCCTGCGCGATCGCCTGCGCACTGGCCTCGCAGCGCTGCGGATACGGATCACCGGCATCGGCCAGACGCTGCGGGATGCCGTGGAAGGAGAACACGAGTTTCTCGCCGCGGCCGTGCTGCGCCCACCACTGGCGGATGCTGGCGGCCACGGCCGACACCCAGTCCGGGTCGACGGCGTAATCGCGCACCAGGGTGACGGTCACGCCGGGGTGCCGCGGCTGCCAGTCGCGCACCTGGTCCTCGATCGAGGCGGTGGTGGTGGTCGAATACTGGGGATACAGCGGCAGCACCACGATCCGGCGCATGCCCTCGGTGGCCAGCCGGTCCAGCTCGGCGGTCAGCGCGGGGGCGCCATAGCGCATCGCGTGGCGCACCCGCAGGTTCGGCATCAGCGCCTGCATGGCCTCGGCCAGACGCCGCGTGTAGACCATCAGCGGCGACCCGTCGGGCAGCCAGACCTGGGCGTACTTGGCGGCCGACCGGCCACTGCGCAGCGGCAGGATCAGCCCGTACAGCAAGGGTTTCCACAGTAACGGCGGAATCGCGACCACGCGCGGATCGCTGAGGAATTCGGCCAGGTAACGACGGACCGCCGGGGCGGTGGGCGTTTCGGGGGTGCCTAGATTGACCGCCAGCACGGCGGTGTCGGGTGCGTCGAGCATGAGACTATTCTCGCAGGTCTACGCGATTGTCGGGATTGATAGACCGCATTGTGCCCATCGGGGGCGTGTATTCTCGACCGGGACACTCATTGCTGATTCATCGCAACCCCTCTAATTTCAGTTACTTGCTCTATCTTCCTGTGTCCCGACTTCTGGAGCCCGCCATGCGCCGCCTGAGCCTTGTTCTGCTGATCTCCGCCAGCCTGTTGTCGACCCAGGCAATGGCCGGCCCACAGGAGGACCAGCGTGCGCGCAACGCAGTGCGCGTCCTCAATGAAATCCAGGACATTCCGGAGCAGGGTATTCCGGACAAATTGCTGGATGAAGGCCGCGCGGTCGTCGTCATTCCCGACACGATCAAGGCGGGCCTGGTCATCGGCGGTCGCCGTGGCCACGGCCTGATGTCGGTAAAGATGCCCGACGGCAGCTGGTCCAACCCGGTGTTCGTGAAGCTCACCGGTGGCAGCATCGGTTTCCAGGCCGGCGTGCAGTCCTCGGATGTGGTGCTGGTGTTCCGCAACGACCGCAGCCTGGACAATCTCGTCAACGGCAAGTTCACCCTGGGCGCCGATGCCGGCGTGGCGGCCGGTCCGGTGGGGCGCAATGCCGCAGCGGCCACCGATGGCCAGCTGAAGGCCGAGATCTGGTCGTGGTCGCGCGCGCGTGGCCTGTTCGCCGGCGTGGCGCTGGACGGTGCCGTGCTGCAGATCGACGACGCGGCCAACCTGGATGCCTACGGCAGCAATACCACCCCGCGCATGGTCTTCGAAGGCCGCGTGGGCGAGCCGCCGTCGATCGACGTGGTGGCCTTCCGCGACCGTCTGGAAGAAGCCACCTATTCAGCCCGCGAGAAGCGCGGTACGGCGGGTTCCGCACCCGCCCCGGCAGCACGCGCGGCCGCGCCGGCCGTGGCTGAACAGGCAGCGCCTGCAAGCACCGCAGGCGCCACCACGGCACCGCTCCAGTCGGTGCCGGCGCAGCCTGCGCCCCAGCAGGGCTTCCAGCCGGTCGGCGACGGTGAAGTCCGGACTGAATCGCTGGACGGCAACTGACTTTCGTCACGCGCGCCGGCTTACCACCGGTGCGCTATGCTCAACCGTCTGATCACTACGTAACGCGAGCAGCTCATGGGCAGTTTCAGCATCTGGCATTGGTTGGTCGTGCTGGTCATCGTTCTGCTGGTGTTCGGCACCAAGAAGCTGACCAGCGGCGCCAAGGACCTTGGCAGCGCCGTCAAGGAATTCAAGAAGGGCATGCACGACGACGACAAGCCGACCGCGCAGCTCGGCGATGCGTCGCGCTCGCAGCAGGACGCGGCCAAGTCGTCGCAGGCCGAGCACGACCGCGACCCGCGCTGATCCCGGGCGGTCGGTGTGTTCGATATCGGTTTCAGTGAACTGCTGGTCATCGCGGTAGTGGCCTTGGTCGTGCTCGGTCCCGAGCGCCTGCCCAAGGCCGCGCGCTTTGCCGGGCTGTGGGTGCGGCGTGCCCGCAACCAGTGGGATTCGGTCAAGCAGGAGCTGGAGCGCGAGCTGCACGCCGAAGAGATCAAGCGTCAGTTCCGTGATGTCCAGGCGTCGGTGCAGGACACCGAAGCACAGCTGCGTGCCAGCGGCGAGGCGGTGCGGCGCGAAGCCGAACAGATGCGCGGCCAGGTGCAGCAGCACGGCAACGCGGTTGCCGAGGACGCTGCCGCGCCGTTGATGACCGGGCCGGTCCCGGGTTCGCCGGCGAGCATGGCCCAGCACGCGACAGCGCAGGACGATGAAGCGGTCGATCCGGCCCCGGTACCGCATGCGGCGCATGATGCGGCCGCGCCCCCGGGTATCGATGGCAGTGCGCCGCGTGCGGACGCCCCTCCGTCGCCGGAGGCCCCGCGATGAGCGAGACCAGTTCCCCTGAAAGTTCGCTGGTTGAACACCTGATCGAACTGCGCGCGCGCCTGGTTCGTGCCCTGCTTGGGCTGGGCGTGGTGCTGCTCGGGCTGATGCCCTTCAGCCAGAAGATCTACACGTGGCTGGCCGAACCGCTGATCTCGAAGTTGCCGCTCGGGCAGTCGATGATCGCGACCAACCCGGCCGGTGCGTTCTTCGCGCCGCTGAAGCTGACCTTCTTTGTGGCAGTGTTCGTGGCGGTGCCGTGGCTGCTGTACCAGCTGTGGGCCTTCGTGGCGCCGGGGCTGTATGCGCGCGAGAAACGGCTGGCCGTGCCGCTGCTGGTGTCGTCGGTGCTGCTGTTCTATCTCGGCTGCGCGTTCGCCTATTTCCTGGTGCTGCCGGCGGTGTTCCACTTCCTCACCACCTTCCGGCCGGAAGTGATCGCGATCACTCCGGATGCCAATGCGTACCTGGACTTCGTGCTGGCGATCTTCTTTGCCTTCGGCAGCAGCTTCGAGCTGCCGGTGGCGATGGTGATCCTGACACTGCTGGGCTGGATCAGTCCGCAGCAGTTCAAGGAAGGTCGCGGGTACGCGGTCGTGGGCATCTTCGTACTGGCCGCGGTGCTGACGCCGCCGGACGTGGTGTCGCAGTTGATGCTGGCCATCCCGATGTGCCTGCTTTACGAGCTTGGCATCCATGCCGCGCGCTGGCTGGTGCCGCGGCCCGCGCCCGGCGCGTCGGCGCAGTAGGGACACCACGGTTCTTCCCCCGTCCGCGTGGCGCGCATGCAATGCGCGGCGGTGGGTATGTCGGGCGCTGGGCCACGATGCCCTTGTCGGCGAATGTCCCCCGGCGCCGGCCTGCGGCCGTCACCTCCTCCTTTACTTCGCCCACAAGGGCATCGCGGCCCACGTGCTGGAACAACAGGCGTCTCAAAAAGGCGTGCTTTTCCGCACGCGCACCGTAAGCCGAGCCCCGTCGCGGTCGACAGGCTCCAGGGCAACGTAAAGGAGGAGGGGGCGGCCGCAGGCCGACGCCGGAGGACAGTTGCTCAGGGGCCTGTTGGCCGTGACGGGGCCCCTCAGACTCGCGGTAGACCCGAACGGAGTCACCGCTGTGCGCTTGGGCTTTTTCTGCAGGCGCGGCGGGTAGTAGGTCGGGCGCTGGGCCACGATGCCCTTGTCGGCGATTGTCCCCCGGCGCCGGCCTGCGGCCGCCACCTCCTCCTTTACTTCGCCCACAAGGGCATCGCGGCCCACGTGCTGGAACAACAGGCGCCTCAAAAAGGCGTGCTTTTCCGCACGCGCACCGCAAGCCGAGCCCCGTCGCGGTCGGCAGGCTCCAGGGCAACGTAAAGGAGGAGGGGGCGGCCGCAGGCCGACGCCGGGGGACAGTTGCCCAGGGGCCTGTTGGCCGTGACGGGGCCCTTCAGGCTCGCGGTAGACCCGAACGGAGACACCGCTGTGCGCTTGGGCGTTGTCTGCAGGTGTCGGGACCACGGGCGCCTCGCAGAAGCCGGCCAGCGGCCGGCACTACATGGGGGATTCCGGGTGGTTTCCGCACGCGCACCGTAAGCCGAGCCCCGTCGCGGTCGACAGGCTCCAGGGCAACGTAAAGGAGGAGGGGTCGGCCGCAGGCCGACGCCGGGGGACAGTTGCCCAGGGGCCTGTTGGCCGTGACGGGGCCCCTCAGACTCGCGGCAGATCCGAACGGAGACACCGCTGTGCGCTTGGGCGTTGTCTGCAGGTGTCGGGACCGCGGGCGCCTCGCAGAAGCCGGCCAGCGGCCGGCACTACATTGGGGATTCCGGGTGGTTCCGCACGCGCACCGCAAGCCGAGCTCCATCGCGGTTGCTGCACGTCTCACGCTCGCGACAGGTTGGAGAGAAAGAATAAAAAAACCCCGGCGCAGGCCGGGGTTTTCTGTATCAGGCGGCGAACATGTTGTTCGGGCCCGGCATCGGCGGCGGCTCGGTGCCCTGGCCGAACATCTGCTTCCACGCGGTGTAGATGGCCCCGGCGAACACCGGCATGATCACGCCCATCAGCAGCAGCTGGGCCACGAACAGGGCCAGGAAGGTGCCGCCGATCAGCTGGGCGATCAGCGCCACCAGCATCACCGCGAAGTAGATGGCGAACACGGCCACGAACGAGAGCAGGAAGAACACCAGCATCGCCGGCACGTTGTGCAGGCAGGCGCGCAGGCTCAGGCGCAGCGCCTGCAGGCCGTTGCGGTGCTCGAACATCACCTGCGGCGGCAGGGTGAACAGTGCCAGCGCCATCGCCAGGAAGGTGGCCACCACCAGCGCCAGCCACAGCAGGATGCGACCGGCCGGCAGGCTCGCGGCCAGCGCTTCGATCTGGGCCGGGTCCGGTTGCGCGCCGGACTGGCTGATGGTGTTGAGCTGCTCCATCACCTCGCTGAGGTGCTGCAGGCCGCTGCTGCCGATCAGCATCAACAGCAGCGCGCCGAGGAACAGGCCAGCCACCAGCTGCGGCAGCAGCGAGGCCAGCAGGTTCAGCGCACGGCCTTCGTGCAGGCCCTGCAGCAGGTGCGCGGGCTGCGCGCTGCGGCCGTGGTCGACCTCGCGCACGGCCCACACCAGACCACCGAAGAACAGCGGGCCGGCCAGCGCCATCAGCAGCTGTGCCAGCGTGCTCAGTGCCGGGCTGACCACCGCCAGCGACATCACCAGCAGCGCTACCACGGCCCAGATCACACCGAGCAGGCCAAGGGCCAGCGGCGCTCTGCGCAGCAGGGAGAAACCGGACAGCAGCCATTCCGCGCCGGCAGAGGCCGGCAGCTTGCGAATCTCGCTCATACCATTCCGAAAACTGGGGGGAAGGGCGCGGGCGCCCGTTGAATCCCGATTATCCCTGTTTTCCGCGCGCGTGACCTGAAGCCCGCGTGGGCGCGGCGCTACGACGCCAACGGCTCAGGCCAGGCGCGCCTGGCGGACGAAGCGGCGCAGCAGCTGGCGGGCCAGCGGCGCGGCGCTGACCGCGCGGGCGACGCTGCGCGCGCAACCGCCGTGCTGGCGGATGCAGTCGGCGCGGGCACGCACGTAGCCACGCATGTGGTGGGTGGCGAACTCGGGATGGAACTGCACGCCCCACGCCTGGCCGCCCCAGCGGAAGGCATGGCAGTTGTCCTGTGCCGACCGCGCCAGCACCGCCGCGCCATCGGGCGCGCGCAGCACCGTCTGCAGGTGGGTGGCGTGGGCGGGGAAACGCGCGGGCAGGCCGGCGAACAGGGGATCGCTGTCGGCGGTGGGGTCCAGCGCCAGTTCGATCGTGCCGGACTCGCGTCCGGCCGGGTTGTAGGCCACTTCGCCGCCCAGCGCGTGGGCCAGCAGCTGGTGGCCGTAGCAGATGCCGAACACCGGGCGACCGGCATGGACGGCGGTGCGCAGCCAGTCGGCACTGCGTTCGCTCCAGTCGGCACGGTCGGTGACGTAAGCGGCCGAGCCGGTCACGATCACCCCGGCGAACTGCTGGTGGGCCGGCAGCGCCTGGCCATGCTCGACGTCCACCACCACGGTCTCGTCGGCATCCAGCCCGGCGGCGACGCGGATCCAGTGCGGAAAGCGCCCGTAGCGCCGCAGCGAGGCGACGGGTTGGCCGGTTTCAATGATCAGGAAGGGCGCTGGATTCATCCGGGGGTGGTAGTACGGACAGGACTTCCTCGATTGTAGTCAGCCCTGCCGCCACCTTTTCAAGCCCCGCGCGGCGCAGGGTTCGCACCCCTTCAGCACGCGCGGCACGGTTGAATGCGGCCAGATCCATGTCCGCGCGGATCATCCTTTTCAGCCGCGAACCCAATGGCAGCAGCTCATACAGCCCCACACGGCCGAGGTAACCGGTGCGCCGGCACTCGATGCAACCCACCGGTGCATATGGCGTGGGCGCCTGAGGTAATGCTTCATCGGCATCAGCCAGCACCGCCCATTGCTCGCTGCTGAGCACGTGCGGCACCTTGCAGCTGGGGCACAGGGTGCGCACCAGGCGCTGGGCGAGGATGCCGTTGACGGTGGAGGCCAGCAGGTAGTGCGGCACGCCCAGGTCGAGCAGGCGGGTGATCGCCGAGGCGGCGTCGTTGGTGTGCAGGGTGGACAGCACCAGGTGGCCGGTCAGCGAGGCCTGGACGGCCATCTGCGCCGTCTCCAGGTCGCGGATTTCGCCGATCATGATGATGTCCGGGTCCTGCCGCAGCAGGGTGCGCACGCCGCTGGCGAAGTCCAGGTCGATGTTGGTCTGCACCTGCATCTGGTTGAACTCCGGGGCGATCATCTCGATCGGGTCTTCCACCGTGCAGACGTTGACGTCCGGCGTGGCCAGCCGCTTGAGCGTGGAGTACAGGGTGGTGGTCTTGCCCGAGCCGGTCGGCCCGGTGACCAGCACGATGCCATGCGGGCGCTCGACCAGCGCGGTCCAGCCGGCGGCTTCCTGCGGGCTGAAGCCAAGCTGGTCGATGCTCTTGAACGCGGCATCGGGATCGAAGATGCGCATCACGCACTTCTCGCCGAACGCGGTGGGCATGGTCGACAGGCGCATTTCCACCTCGCGCCCGCCCGGCGAACGGGTTTTGATGCGCCCATCCTGGGGGCGGCGACGCTCGGCCAGGTCCATGCGGCCGAGCACCTTGATGCGGCTGACCACGGCGGTCATCACCGCCGGCGGCACCTCGAACACCTTGTGCAGCACGCCATCGATGCGGAAGCGCATGCGCCCCATGTCGCGGCGCGGCTCCAGGTGGATGTCCGAGGCACGCTGCTCGTAGGCGTACTGCAGCAGCCAGTCCACGATGTGGACGATGTGCTGGTCGTCGGCATTGACGTCGCCGGCGCGGCCCAGCTCCACCAGCTGCTCGAAGCTGGGCAGGGTGCCGCTGGCCTCGCCGCGGACGTCGCCGCGCGCGCCGCGCACCGAGCGGGTCACGCCGTAGAACTCCATCGTGTAGCGATGCAGGTCCAGCGGGTTGACCATCGCCAGGTCGATGCGGCGCCGGGTGAGGTGCTGGAGATCGCGCAGCCATTCCTGCGCCAGCGGCTCGCTGGTGGCCACCAGTACCCGTTCGCTGTCCACCGCCAGCGGCAGGAAGCGGTGGCGGCGTGCGTAGGCGTGGGAGACCAGGGCGGTTACCGAGGACACATCGACCCGGGTCGGATCGACCCGCAGGTAGCGCGTGCCGGTGCGCGTGGCCAGCCATTCGGTGAGGCGCTCCAGGCCCAGTTCGCCGCCGCCGGCCGCGGCCAGCTTGAGATTGGCCAGCAGCACCAGCGGATGGACTTCGCTGGCATTGCGCGCGCCTTGGGCGGAGAAGCGGATGCGCTCCAGATCGGCGTCGGCCACCAGGCCGTCGGCGACCAGTGCCGCAGCGACCTGGTCGAAGCCGAGCCGGCCCGGCAGCAGCGGGGCGGAGGCGTCCGGGCCGGGGACGAATGAAACCGGTGGGCGCTGATCCACTGCCGAGGTCCTTGTAGCGTGCACTGCACGCGGTAATGAGGGGGCCGGTATCCCCCCGGACCGGTCCATGAACGCGCCAACGCGGTCTGTACCGCCGGCCGGACGTACCGACCGGCCCGGCCCGATGGCGTGCCGGGGCGGTGTCCGCGTGGTCGTCGCTATACTAGCGCACCCCTCCTGCAGGCAAGAATCCGCCGCATGTCCGCGACTCCCAACGTTCCGATCACTTTCCAGGGCCTGATCCAGACCCTCAACCAGTATTGGGCGCAGCAGGGCTGCGTGCTGATCCAGCCGCTGGATCTGGAGGTCGGTGCCGGCACCTTCCACCCGGCCACGTTCCTGCGCTCGATCGGTCCGGAAAGCTGGAATGCCGCGTACGTGCAGCCCTCGCGCCGGCCCACCGACGGCCGCTATGGCGAGAACCCCAACCGCCTGCAGCGCTACTACCAGTACCAGGTGGCGATGAAGCCAAGCCCGGACAACATCCAGCAGCTGTACCTGGACTCGCTCAAGGCGCTGGGCATCGACCCGCTGGTGCATGACCTGCGCTTTGTCGAGGACAACTGGGAATCGCCGACCCTGGGCGCCTGGGGCCTGGGCTGGGAAGTCTGGCTCAACGGCATGGAAGTCACCCAGTTCACCTACTTCCAGCAGGCCGGCGGCCTGGAGTGCAAGCCGGTGCTCGGCGAGATCACCTACGGCCTCGAGCGCCTGTGCATGTACCTGCAGAACTGCGACAACGTCTACGACCTGGTGTGGACCTACGGTCCGGACGGCACGCCGGTGACCTACGGCGATGTGTACCTGCAGAACGAAATCGAGCAGAGCACCTACAACTTCGAGTACGCCGACGTGGAAGAGATGTTCCACCGCTTCGACGCCTGCGAGAAAGAGGCGCAGAAGCTGGTCGATGTCGGCCTGCCGCTGCCGGCCTACGAGCAGGTGTGCAAGGCCAGCCACGCCTTCAACCTGCTGGATGCACGCCGTGCGATCAGCGTGACCGAGCGCCAGCGCTACATCCTGCGCGTGCGCGCGCTGGCCCAGGCGGTGGCCAAGCTGTACGAGGCCAAGCGCCTCGAAGCCGTCGCTGCCAAGGAGGTGCAGGCATGAGCACGATGCTGCCGCTGCTGATCGAACTGGGCACCGAAGAGCTGCCGGTCAAGGCGCTGCCGGGTCTGGCCCAGGCTTTCTTCGAGGGCGTTGTGGACGGCCTGACCAAGCGCGGCGTCGCCATCGAGCGTGGCGATGCCAAGCCGCTGTCGACCCCGCGCCGCCTGGCGGTGCTGCTGCCCGGCGTGGCCGTGGAGCAGCCGGAACAGCACAGCGAAGTGCTGGGCCCGTACCTGAACATCGCACTGGATGCCGACGGCCAGCCGACCAAGGCGCTGCAGGGCTTTGCCGCCAAGGCCGGCATCGACTGGACCGCGCTGGAGCGCACCAGCGACGCCAAGGGCGAGCGCTTCGTGCACCGCTCCACCACGCCGGGCGCACGCACCGCCACGCTGCTGCCGGAGATTCTGCGCGAGGCGATCGCGGCGATGCCGATTCCCAAGCCGATGCGCTGGGGCAGCCACGCCTACGGCTTCGCCCGCCCGGTGCACTGGCTGGTGCTGCTGCACGGCGGCGACATCGTCGAGGCCGAAGTGCTGGGCCTGAAGGCCGATCGCATGAGCCGCGGTCACCGCTTCATGCACGACAAGACCGTGTGGCTGACGTCGCCGGAGGACTACGTCAGCTCGCTGCAGGCGGCCTTCGTGCTGGTCGACGCCGACGTGCGCCGCACCCGCATCGTCGAGGCGGTCAATGCCGCAGCGGCGCAGGCCGGTGGCCAGGCGCGGATCACCGATGACAACCTGGAGCAGGTGGTCAACCTGGTCGAATGGCCGGCACCGGTGCTGTGCAGTTTCGAGCGCGAGTTCCTGGCGGTGCCGCAGGAAGCGCTGATCGAAACGATGGAGATCAACCAGAAGTTCTTCCCGGTGCTCGATGCGGGCGGCAAGCTGACCGAGAAGTTCATCGGCATCGCCAACATCGAGTCCAAGGACGTGGCCGAAGTGGCCAAGGGCTACGAGCGGGTGATCCGCCCGCGCTTCTCCGATGCCAAGTTCTTCTTCGATGAAGACCTCAAGCAGGGTCTGGACGCGATGGGCGAGGGCCTGAAGACGGTGACCTACCAGGCCAAGCTGGGCTCGGTGGCCGACAAGGTGCTGCGCGTGGTGGCCCTGGCCGAGGTGATCGCGCCGCAGGTGGGCGTGGATCCGGTGCTGGCCAGGCGCGCTGCGGTGCTGGCCAAGAACGACCTGCAGTCGCGCATGGTCAACGAATTCCCCGAACTGCAGGGCATCGCCGGCCGCCATTACGCCCTCGCCGGCGGTGAGTCGCCGGAGGTGGCGCTGGCCATCGATGAGGCCTACCAGCCGCGCTTTGGTGGCGACGACATCGCGCTGTCGCCGCTGGGCAAGGTGCTGGCGATTGCCGAGCGTGCCGACACCCTGGCCGGCGGTTTCGCCGCGGGCCTGAAGCCGACCGGCAACAAGGATCCGTTCGCCCTGCGCCGCAACGCGCTGGGCCTGGCGCGGACGGTGATCGAGAGTGGGTTCGACCTGGATCTTCGCGCGCTGATCGGTACGGCCATCGCCGGCCTGCCGGCGGCCGTGGCACCGAGTGTCGAACGCAAGACCGACGCGCTGCCGCAGGACCTGTACGACTTCATCCTCGACCGCCTGAAGGGCTACTACGCCGACAAGGGCGTGCCGGCCACGCACTTCAACGCGGTGGCCGAACTGAAGCCGGCCTCGCTGTACGACTTCGACCGCCGCATCGATGCCATCGGCACGTTTGCCGCGCTGCCCGAGGCCGAGGCGCTGGCCGCAGCCAACAAGCGCATCCGCAACATCCTGCGCAAGGCCGAGGGCGAGATCCCGGGCATGATCGACCGCGCGCTGCTGGCCGAACCGGCCGAGAGCGCGCTGGCCGAAGCGGTGGAGGCGGCGATCGAGGAAAGCAACGCCAGCCTGCACCAGAAGGACTACGTCAGCGTGCTCAACCGCCTGGCCCGCCTGCGTCCGCAGGTGGATGCGTTCTTCGATGCGGTGATGGTCAATGCCGAGGACCCCGCGCTGCGCGCCAACCGCCTGGCCCTGCTCACGCGCCTGGGCGACCGCCTGGGCAGCGTGGCGGCGATCGAGCACCTGTCCAGCTGAGGCCACGGGGCATCGCGCCCCGCAGCCACTGCGAAGGCGCGACGGCTGCGGCCGTTCGCGCCTTCGTCGTGTGTGGGGGACGGGCGCGTGCGGTCGCGGACGCTTCTGTCCGATGACGTGCAGGCATCGATCCTGCCCTGCACGACAAAGACCACTTTCTGCGCGACTTTAACGGGTCCTTCACCGTCGTTCTGAAACACCCCCGCCGATTTCGCATGCTCGCGATGGCCCGTTATGCTGTCCGCATGCAGCCAACGAAATTCGCTCTGCCACTGATGTTCCTGACGCTGGCCACCGCCTCGGTGGCGCACGCGCGCGGGACCATCGAGAAAGTGGACATCAAGGGACTGGACAAGGGCGACGACGCCGAGATGATCGAGAACATCGAGGTCTCGCTGTCCCTGTACGACACCATCGGCAAGGCCCAGGGCGAGTCGCGCCTGGAGTACCTGCTGTCCCAGGCCGAGCGCCAGACCCGCGAAGCGCTGGAGCCGTTCGGCTACTACAACCCGGTGATCAAGGTCGACAGCCCGCGCGAGGGCGAAACCCTGCGGGTGGTGATCCACGTGGACAAGGGCCCGCCGACCCTGGTGCGGCGCGAGCACATCGACATCACCGGCCCGGCGCAGTACGACCAGTACCTGCAGGAAGACCTGGAGAAGTTCAAGCCGCGCAAGGGCCAGCGTTTCGAGCACACCACCTACGAGGCCAGCAAGATCGTCGTGACCCGGCGCCTGGCCGAGCGTGGCTACTTCGATGCCGACTACACCCAGCGCCAGGTGCAGATCACCCGCGCCGAGAACGCGGCCGACATCGACCTGACCTGGGACAGCGGTCGCCGCTACAACATGGGCGATATCCGTTTCCACCAGGCCTACTTCGTCGACAAGCTGTTCGACCCGCTGGTGTACTGGGACAAGGGCAGCTACTTCCACGAAGGCAAGCTGGACCGGCTGCGCGAGTCGCTGACCAAGCTGGACTACTTCAGCGTGATCGACATCCAGCCGCGCCCGGACCAGGCCGACGAGAACGGCGATGTGCCGGTGGACGTCAACCTGACCCGGGCCAAGCGCACCATCTACACCGCCGGCCTGAGCTACGGCAGCGAGAGCGGTGCCGGTGTGCGCGGCGGCGTGGAGCGCCGTTTCCTCAACAGCCGCGGCCACAAGATGAACACCCAGCTGGACTATGCGCAGAAGCGCAAGAGCCTGCTGACCAGCTACCGCATTCCCGCGTTCAACTGGCTTGATGGCTGGTACGCCTTCACCGCCAGCGCCTACGACGAGCAGACCGATTACATCGACCTGCGCAACTTCAAGCTGAGCGCCAGCCGCAGCGGCGAGATCAACGAGAACTGGACCGCGATCGCCTCGATCAACGCGCTGCGCGAGCGCTGGCGCTATGCCTCGGGCACCGAGTTCACCGATGCGGTCTACAACACCTCCACTCTGGTGTACCCGCAGCTGGTGGCCGACTACGTCAATGTGGACGATGAACTGTTCCCGCGTCGCGGCGTCAGCGGCAGCGCCACCCTGCGCGGCGGCATCGAAGGCGCCGGTTCGGACACCAGTTTCGTGCAGGCCAACGTCCTGCTGCGCTGGTATGTGCCGATCGGCGACAGCGACCGCCTGATCCTGCGCGGCGAAGGGGGCACCACCTGGACCAGCGATCTGGTGGCGATGCCGCCGAGCCTGCGCTTCTTCGCCGGTGGCGACCGCAGCATCCGCGGCTATGCCTTCCGTGAAGTGGGCCCGCGCACGCCGGCACCGGACAAGTACGCGCTGGGCGCGAAGAATCTGGTGATCGGTTCGGCCGAGTACGAGCACTACTTCAAGGGCGGGCCCTGGGGCGCGGCGGTGTTCGTCGATACCGGCAGCGCGTTCGACAACACCATCGACCTGCATACCGGCGTGGGCTTCGGCGTGCGCTGGAAATCGCCGGTGGGCCCGGTGCGCGTGGACATCGCGCACGGCCTGAACAACCCGGATTCGCAGTTCCAGCTGTACCTGAACATCGGAGCGGACCTGTGAGCACGCCGACACCATCCGCACCCACCACGCCGCCGCCGCCGCGCGTGCGCTTCTACCGCAGGCGCCGGTTCTGGGCCTGGTCCGGTTTCACCGTGCTTGGCCTGGTGCTGCTGGCCCTGCTGCTGCTGTACTGGCTGCTGCAGACCGTGGCCGGCCGCGACGTGCTGCTGGCCCAGGTGAAGGCGCGGCTGCCGGTGGGGGCCTCGCTGACTTGGAGCAGGGTCGAAGGCCCGGTCGCCGGACCGCTGGTGCTGCACGACCTGGTGTTCCGCTACGACGACATCCATTTCACCGCCGAGCGCGCCTACCTGGACCCGGACATCCGGCCGCTGCTGGGGCGCAAGCTGCAGCTGGACGCGCTGCAGATCAAGAACGCCACGCTGAACCTGGCCAAGAGCG
This sequence comes from Stenotrophomonas sp. LGBM10, assembly GCF_046736075.1. Taxonomy (GTDB): domain Bacteria; phylum Pseudomonadota; class Gammaproteobacteria; order Xanthomonadales; family Xanthomonadaceae; genus Stenotrophomonas. Next base: position 2,207,811 of record NZ_CP177163.1, on the reverse strand, counting down.
ACGAGCCCTTCGAGCTGCCGTCATGGCCGGGCTCGCTGCCGCAGATCGAGATGCCGCTGGCGATGCAGGCCGACACGATCATCATCGACGGGTTCCGTATCACCCAGGCGCAGCAGCCGCTGATCGATATCGCCAAGCTGCGCGGCGGGATCGAGATCGCCAACGGCGAATTCCGCGCCACGCAGCTGAAGGTGGACAGCGACCTGGGCGATTTCCGCGTCGACGGCCGTTACCTGCCGCGCAGCGATTACGACACCGACATCACCATCGGCGCGCTGATGCCGGCGCCGCGCGGGCGCACGCCTGCGCGCCTGGGGCTGGTGGCACGGGGCGACCTGGGGCATATGGAAGTGGCCATCGCCGGCAACGCGCCGGCACCGCTGCAGGCCAGCCTGGTGTTCGATGGCCGCACCGATCCGGTGTGGAAGGCCAGCGCACGCAGCCGCGAGCTGGACCTGGCACTGCTGGTACCGGGCATGGATGCCAGCGGCAGCACGCCGATGGCGCTGGACCTGCAGGCCGATGGCAAGGGCGGCCAGGCCAACCTGCGCGGCACGTTCAAGCAGGGCGACATTGCGCTGGAGCTGGCCCCGTCCAAGGTCGGCCTGGCCGATCAGGTGCTGACCGTGGCCCCGCTGCAGCTGAAGGGCTTCGGTGGCCAGGCACGGCTGGAAGGCACCGCCGACTTCACCGACAAGGAGAACGCCAGCCTGCGCTTCTCCATCGTGGCCAACGACCTGACCTTCGTGCCGGCGGCCGACCCGTCCGCGCCGGATGCGGCGGCCCCGGTGCCGGTGACGCTGACCGAGGCACGGATGGGCCTGGCCGGCACGCTGAAGGCATGGGCGGCGGTGGGCAAGGCCTCGGTGGAACGCGAGAAGCAGAACGCCGACCTGCAGTTCGACGTACGCGGCAACGACCAGGCCGCGCTGATCAAACAGCTGCAGGCCAGCACCCCGGGCGGTTCGCTGGATGTCACCGGCCGTGTGGCCTGGGCACCGCAGCTGGACTGGGATGCCGCAGTGAAGCTGGCCGATTTCGACCCGGGGTACTTCGTGCCCGGCTGGGACGGCCGCCTGTCCGGTGCGCTGGCGTCGAAGGGCCGCCAGTTGCCGCCGCCGGCCAACAGCCCGGCCGGTACCGCCGGCAGCTACGAAGCCACCGTGGATGTGCCAGGTATCAAGGGCACGCTGCGCAAGCGCGCGCTGGATGCCAAGGGGCAGTTCGCGCTGCGCGGCACACAGGGCGAAGGCAATGTGGCGCTGGCGCTGGGCAACAGCCGCCTCACCGCCAAGGGCTCGGTCGGCGACCGCCTGGATATCGACGCGCAGCTGGAACCGGTGCAGCTTGACGATCTGCTGCCGGGCAGCAGCGGCAGCCTGCGCGGCCATGTGCTGGTGAAGGGGCCGCGCACCGCGCCGGACATCAGTGCCGACCTGGTCGGCAGCGGGCTGCGCTGGGACGACTGGAGCGCCGAGGCGGTCAGCATCAAGGGGCGCCTGCCGTGGCAGGGCGACAGCGGCACGTTGGCGGTGCAGGGCAGCAAGGTGCAGGTCGGCATGCTGCTGGACACGCTGAACGTGGATGCGCGCGGCAGCCTCTCCAACCTGCGCGTGGACGCGCAGACCCGCAACGAACTGGGCGCGGTCGCGCTGCAGGGCGGCGTGCGCCAGCAGGGCCAGGTGTGGCGTGGCGATCTGTCCTCGCTGCGCATCGCACCGGTCAAGGGCGACGTCTGGAACCTGCGTGGCCCCTCCACCTTCAGCGTGCAGGGCAGTGCGTTCACCCTCAGCGACACCTGCCTGGGCGCGGCCACCGGCGGCGCCCTGTGCGCCAGCGCCAACTGGCCGCGCGAAGGCCTGCAGGTGCGCGGCGATGCGCTGCCGCTGGCGCTGGTGCAGCCGTGGCTGCCGCCGCAGTCGGGGCGCCGCATCTACCTGCGCGGCGAACTGACCCTGGATGCCAGCATCCGGCCACGCGGCAACGCCTGGGAGGGCGCGGTCAAGATCGCCTCGCTGGAAGGCGGCATCCGCCTCGGCGACAACGCCCGCGGCGAGCTGGTGCGTTACGACCAGTTCTCGGTCAACGTGGAAATGACGCCCGCGCAGATCAACGCCAAGCTGGGTGTGGGCTTCCAGGGCAACGGCTTCGTGGATGCCAAGGTGCAGACCGGCTGGGATGCCGGTGCGCCGCTCAACGGCGAGCTGTACCTCAACATGTCGCGGCTGTACTGGCTGGAGCTGTTCTCGCCGGACATCGTGCGCCCGACCGGGCTGATCGAAGGCCACGTCAGCCTGCGCGGGACGCGCGGCACGCCGTCGCTGGGGGGCGAGGCCACGCTGAGCAACTTCAACGGCGAGTTCCCGGCGCTGGGCCTGACCTTCGCCGAGGGCAAGGGCAGCTTCACCGCCCAGCCGGACGGCTCGGCCAAGATCGCCGCGCAGGCCAATTCGGGCAAGGGCACCCTGTACGTGGACGGTGGGCTGTCGTGGTTCGGCGATGCGCAGCCGCTGCAGCTGCATATCCACGGCGAGAACGTGCTGCTGGCCAACACCCCCGAACTGCGCGTGGTGGCCAATCCGAACCTCGACTTCACCCTGGCCGGCACCGCCATGCAGCTGCGCGGCAGCGTGCATGTTCCCGAAGCCGACCTGGACCTGGAGCGGCTGGATCGTGGCACCTCCGTGTCGGAGGACGTGGTGGTGCTGGACCCGGTTGATCCGGAGGAAACGCCGACCTCGCCGCTGGACATGGACCTGACCGTGAGCCTGGGCGACAAGGTCAAGATGAGCGGGTTCGGCCTGAAGGGCGCGCTCGGCGGCAAGATGCAGGTGTGGTCGCGTCCGGGCCGCGAGATGACCGCCAACGGCGGGCTGGAAGTGAGCGGCCGGTACAAGGCCTACGGGCAGGACCTGACCATCACCCGTGGCAACTTGAACTGGAACTACAACGCGGTCTCCGATCCGCGCATCAACATCCGCGCCGAGCGGCGGGTGGGTGATGTCACCGCCGGCATCGATGTCACCGGGCGGGCACAGTCGCCGCGCGTGGATGTGTGGTCCGATCCGGCGATGTCGCAGTCCGAAGCGCTGGCCTATCTGGTGCTGGGACGCAGCCTCACCGGCGCCAGCAGCGACCAGGCGCAGCAGGTCAACGCGGCCTCGGCGGCGCTGTCGGCCGGCAGCGGCCTGCTCGCCTCGCAGCTGGGGGCCAAGCTGGGCCTGGACGACGCCGGCGTCAGCCAGTCGCGCGCGCTGGGCGGCTCGGTGATCGGGGTGGGCAAGTACATCTCGCCCAAGCTGTACATCGGCTACGGCGTGTCGCTGGTTGGCAGCGGCTCGGTGCTGACGTTGAAGTACCTGCTGCGTCGCGGTTTCGACGTGGAGCTGGAATCGAGCACCGTGGAAAACCGCGGCTCGCTGAACTGGCGCCGGGAGAAATAAGGGAGGGCGGCCGCGCGCTGCGCGGCGCTGCCCAACCATCGGCCGTTGCCCCGGCAGGGCGCAGCGGCTATGGTCCCGGGCTGTTCTGACGTACCGGATGTGTCCATGTCGCCACGCAAGCCTCTTACCGCCGCCCTGGCCCTCGGCCTGACCCTCGCCGCCGGCGCCCATGCCGATGAAGGCATGTGGATGCCGACCCAGCTGCCGGACCTGGCCAAACCGCTGAAGGCGGCCGGCTTCAAGGGCAACCCGGCCGACCTGGCCAACGTCACCGCGCCCCCGTTGAGCGCGGTGGTGCGTGCCGGCGGCGGTACCGGTTCGTTCGTGTCCGGCGATGGCCTGCTGCTCACCAACCACCATGTCGCGATGGGCGTGATCCAGTACAACAGCTCGCCCGAGCACAACCTGATCAACGACGGCTTCATCGCCACGGGCCGCAGCGACGAGCGCCCGGCCAACCCGGACTTCCGTGTGCTGGTCACCACCGGCTTCGACAAGGTCACCGACGAGGTGCTGCGCGAGGCGCGCGGCAAGACCGGCCGGGCCTACTTCGATGCCGTGGACCGCGCCACCAAGCGCCTGGTGGCCGAGTGCGAGCAGGCCGGCAACGTGCGCTGCAGCGTGGCCGACATGTACTACGGCACCGATTTCTACCGCATCCGCCAGCTTGAACTGAGCGATGTGCGCCTGGTCTACGCGCCGCCGCGCGCGATCGGCAACTACGGCGATGAGATCGACAACTTCATGTGGCCGCGCCACACCGGTGACTTCACCCTGCTGCGTGCCTACGTGGGCAAGGACGGCAAGCCCGCGCCGTACAGCGTGGACAACGTGCCGTACCAGCCGCCGGCACACCTGAAGATGGCCATCGACGGCCCGAAGACCGGCGACTACGCGATGCTGGCCGGCTACCCGGGCATCACCTACCGCCACCGCACCGCAGCCGAGTTCGCCAGCCAGATCGACGCGGTCCTGCCGCGCCGCGTGGCGGTGTACCAGCAGATGATCGACACCATCGAGGCGGCCAGCGCGCAGGATGCGCAGGCACGTACCCGCTACGCTTCGCAACTGCAGTCGTTGAAGAACAACCGCAAGCGCGCCGCCGGCGAGCTGGAAGGCCTGCTGCGCAGCGATGCCAAGGCGCAGCGTGCTGCCGACGAGACGGCGATGCTGGCTGCCACCGATGCAACCTACCGCACCGACATCGACGCGCTGCTGGGCTCGCTGTCGCAGGGCGCCTCGTTCGGCGAGCGTGATCTGCTGCTGGACCTGGTCGCCAGCCAGAGCCAGCTGCTGCGTTCGGCGCTGATGCTGGAACGCCTGCGCGTCGAATCGGCCAAGCCCGATGCCGAGCGCGAAAGCGGCTACCAGGAGCGCGACCTGGCGATGATCGAAGGCGTGCTCAAGCAGGTCCAGCGGCGCTACGATCCGGCGGTCGAGAAGGCCCTGCTGACCGCGCTGCTGAGCCGCTACCAGCAGCTGCCGGATGCGCAGCGCGTGCCCGAGTTCGACGCCGCCTTCGGGCGTACCCCGGCGGCGCTGGCCAAGGCGCTGGATGGCCTGTACGCCAGCACCCGCCTCGGTGACGAAGCCGAGCGCCTGTCGCGCCTGGCTGCTGCCAAGGACGGCAAGGCGCTGGCCCGCGACCCGCTGATCGACCTGGCCGGCCCGCTCGTGGTGGCCCAGCTGCGCCTGGACGACCAGAGCAAGACCCGCGCGGGCGAGCAGCTGCGCCTGCGCCCGGCCTACATGCAGGCGCTGTTCGCGTGGCGTGCCAAGCAGGGCCGCGCGGTGTACCCGGATGCCAACCGCACCCTGCGCATCAGCTACGGCAAGGTTGAAGCGCTGTCGCCGCGCGATGCGGTGCATTTCGATCCGGTGACCACCGTGGCCGGGATCGTGGAGAAGAACACCAACGCCTACCCGTTCGACGCGCCCAAGCCGCTGCTGGCCGCGATCGCCAAGGGCGATTTCGGCAGCACGGCCGATCCGGTGCTGAAGACCCAGACGGTCAACTTCCTGACCAACCTGGATACCACGGGCGGCAATTCGGGCTCGCCGGTGCTCAATGCGCGGGGCGAGCTGATCGGCCTGAACTTCGACAGCAACTGGGAGTCGGTCAGCGCCAGCTGGTGGTTCGACCCGCGCTACAAGCGCGCGGTGCACGTGGACATGCGCTACCTGCGCTGGCTGCTGGCCAAGGTCTATCCGGCGCCCGCGCTGCTGAAGGAAATGGACGTGCCGGCGGAATGAGGCACTTTGCCGGTCACGATTCCGCGTCGTGACCGGCGACATGTCGGCCGCTACCTTGGTCGCATTTGGCGCGTTTCCGGACGGCAGCTAGACTGCAGGCCGGTGAAGGGGAGGGAAGCGGTCACGTGACGGCAGACCAGGACAACTCCGGCGGCGCAGCGCTGCCGGCGGTGGAAAAGGAACTGGACGGTTTGACCGTCTGGGTGGTCGAGGATGACCCGGAGCTGCTCGATCTGATGCTCGATGACCTGCGCTGGCGCGGTGCCGGCGTGCGCGGGCTGGGCAGCGCCGAGGCGCTGTACCGCGCGCTGCTGCACGACCGCTGCGACATCGTCGTGCTTGATGTCGGCCTGCCCGGCGAAGACGGCTATGCGGTGGCCGCTCATCTGCGCCAGGCGGGCGATATCGGCATCGTGATGCTGACCGGGCGTGGCAGTGCGCACGACATGGCGCGCGGCCTGACCCAGGGCGCCGACGTCTACCTGGTCAAACCGCTGGACCTGGACCTGTTGGCCGCCGGGCTGCTCAGCCTGCGTCGCCGCCTGTCCGCCGCGCGCCCTGCCGTGCCGCCTGCCACTGCGCCGCAGCAGTCCTGGCAGTTGTCCTCCGATGGCTGGACGCTGCAGTCGCCCGCCCTGCAGACGCTCGCGTTGACCGCGATGGAGCGCGGCACGCTCCAGCTGTTGTTCGAGGCGGCCGGTGAACCGGTCACGCGCGAACGCCTGATTGAACGCATTACCGATACCCCCTGGGATTTCGACCCGCACCGGCTCGATGTGCTGGTGCACCGGCTGCGTGCGCGTGTGCGTACCGCCACCGGGCTGGAACTCCCGCTCCGCGCCCTGCGTGGGCAGGGCTATCTGCTGACCGCCTGAGAACAGGCACCCCGGCGTGTGAGTCAGTGTGAGCCAGCGTGAGCGGGCGGCACTGACTTGCCGATGCTGCGAAAGCACAATGCGCCCCGCTTGAGCGTGCCAATGACGACAGTCGCGCACGGTCCAGCCGCATTACGTCATGGGAGCGTCGTGCCCGTCTGCGGTCATCGCCGCCTGCGGCCGGGTTCCCTCTGAAAGCAGCAGAGACAGGAACAGGGGAACAACGCATGTCCAGCCATAGCGATCGCGCAGCCATCTGCGCGGCGGTGACGCCGTTCGAGCGCGCAGGTACGTCAGCCCGCATGGGCCGGTGGCGCACCGCACTGGCGACCCTGTTGCTGGCCCTGCCGCTGTCGGCCCTGGCGATCGATCTGCAGGTCACCGACTTCTCCGATACCGGGTACGACCCGGTGCCGGCCGGCACCACCGTGATCTACAACGTCAAGGTCGAGAACGGCGCCAATGACAGCGCGGCCGGAAGCGTGACCCTGATCGACCTGCCGCTGGGCACGGCGCTGGGCAGCCCCGCCCCGGCCGGCTGCACCGCGTCGCCGGGCAGCGCCGGCACCACCCGCGTGGTGTGCACCAACCCGACCCTGAGCGCCTCCGGCGCGCCGTATCAGTTCAAGCTGCCGGTCACCACCGTGCAGACCCAGCCGGCGACGATCACCCTGCATGCGGCGATCGGCTTCGCTGCCGCGCTGCCGCCGGCGACCACGCCGATCGTGGCGCTGCAGTCCAACGATCCCTTCTTCGCCGGCGATACCAACACCGGCAACAACCGCTCCAACCAGACCACGACCATCCAGGCCGCGGCCGACCTGGAACTGAGAAAGTCCGCCAGCCCTGACCCGGTCATCGGCGGCGGCGAGGTGACCTATACCCTCACCGTCAAGAACAACGGTCCCAGCGTCAGCACCGGTTTCCGGGTGGTGGATACGCTGCCGCCCAACGTCACGCTGGTCGGTACGCCCACCGGTGCGGACTGGAGCTTCAGCGCGCAGAACGGCACCTACAACGGCACCCTGGCCGTGGGTGCGAGCACGAGCTACCAGTTCCGCGGCAAGGTCAACGTCGGCACCGGCAACATCGTCAATGCCGCCGTGGTCAACGCCGGTCCGGTGCCCGATGCAGTGCCGGACAACAATTCCGCGCAGGTCACCACCGCCGTTACCGCCGGCGCGGACCTGGCGATGTCCAAGTCGGTGTCGCCGGCACCGGCGGCGGCCGGCTCGGTGGTGACATACACCCTCACCGCGCGCAATGACGGCCCCAGCGCCGCAACCGGCGTGGTGGTGACCGATGCGATGCCGGAAGGATTCGTGATCACCGGTGGCGTGGTACCGGCCGGCTGGACCTGCACCAGCTCTGCCGGCGCGAGCGTACGTACCTGCAGCCTGGCCGGCAGCTTCGCGCCCGGGGCGCAGGCGATCATCACCATTACCGCGCAGGTGCCCTCCACCGGCACCAACAGCAGTGGCGTGGTCAGCAACACCGCGCGGATCAGCGCGACCACGCCGGACCCCGCGCCGGTCAACAACAGCGGCACCGTCGGCCTGACCATCATTCCCGATGGTGCCGACCTGCTCATGAGCAAGTCCAAGTCGCCGTTGCTGGTGCCGGTCTGGAACGGCACGGGCGTGCGCAGCGACAGCATGATGTCGTCCACGCTGGGCGTGCAGAACCTGGGGCCGCGGACGGTCACCGGCGACCTGCAGGTGGTGGACACGCTCGCCGTCGGCGAGCAGTGGGTGGACAACACCGGGCAGCCCATTCTTCCCGGCACATCGGTGGTCATCGGACGCTGGAACTGCAGCGTCGATCGTGCCTGGGCCGTTGGCCAGGCACAGCGGGTGACCTGCACCCTGATCACCGGCTATCCGGTGGCCGTCAACGCCAACGCGCCCTCACTGGTGCTGCAGACCTTGGCGCGCACCGCCGGGATGCTGCGCAACAACGTCTGCACCGGCGGCAGCGGCGGTTCGCTCGAGCCGGTTACCGCCGGCGGCATCAACCGCGATCCGAACGACACCAACGACTGTGCCGGTGGCGAGAGCCGCGCCACCGACGACCGTGCCGACCTGTCGATCACCAAGGTGACCAATGGACCGAGCGACACCGACAACATCATCCGCAACAGCGATGACTCGGTGACCTACACGCTGCAGATCCACAATGCCGGCGAAGCCACCACCGGTGTGGTGGTGAACGATCCTATTCCAGGCTTCGTCAACGGCACGACCACGGTGACCGCCAACATCAGCCCGATCGGCTGGAACTGCCGCCTGAGTGGCAGCGCGTGGGTGTGCGATGCGGGAACCACCGTACTGGGCCGCAACGAGACCGCGACCGTGCGCTTCACCGTCAACCGTGGCATGTTCGACAGCCAGAGCCAGCCGGCCACCGTCTGTGGTGGGCAGCCGCTGCTGCCGGGCCGCTTCTGCAACACGGCCGGTGTGCGCATCAACCCGGCCATCGTCGGCGCGCTCGGCGAGATCGACCAGAGCAACAACACCGCCTCGGACTGGGTCCAGATCGATCCGGTCGCCAATATCGCCACCACCCGCAAGGACATCATCTCGGGTACGCCGGGCCGTGCCGGCGTCAACACCGCGTACCGCATCACCTACCAGAACCGGGGCCCGTCGTCGGCGCGTGGCGTGGTCTTCAGCGACGTGTTCACGCTGCCCGCCAACGATGCCGGCTTCGTGCTGCTCTCCGCCCTGCGCACCGGTTCGGACGCGGCAGACAAGGTCTGCCGGGTGACCACCAGCGACCCGTCGATCAACTCCGCACCGGCGCCCGGCGGCACCTCGTGGTTCAACACCGGCGGCGCACCGGCCACGCTGCGCCTGACCTGTACGCCCAAGGACATGGCCAACAACTCCACTGAAACGATGACGGTGGAGATCCGCCCGAACGTCAACAGTGGCAACACCGGCCGTCAGTTCACCAATACCGGCAGCTTCCACTTCGACCTCAATGGCGACGGCACGCCGGACCCGTCCAGCGGCACCGATGCCAGCGGCCGGACCTACGATTACAACAGCCGCACCGACGACGACAGCAAGGACGCCACCCTGCCGTTCGATGCCGGTCGCGTCGACCTGATCGTCAACAAGATCGACCAGAACTTTGCCGGTGCGGTGGACCCGCTGGGCTTCGACTCGCGCACCGGGATGGAGGTCAACAACTACATCTACTACCAGATCAGCGTGCGCAACGCCGGCCCGTCGCTGGCCACGCGCGCCATGATCGATGACACCATCACCCCGCCGCCGGGCGCGAGCGTGAGCCTGGTTGGCAGCCGGACCGGCAGCGCCGCTGGCCCGCTGGGCGTACTGGAGCCGGTGGGCACGCGCTGCTCGGTGGCCGCTGGCAGCACCAATCCCAGCACCGGGCCGCAGACCATTTCCTGCACCCTGCCCAGCGTCGGTGTCCCCACGACCGACGAAGGCGTCATCACCAGCAACCAGACCAGCTACCTGTACCTGGTCTATCAGTACATGACCGCACCGCCGGCCACCGGCGAAACGCTGACGAACTCGGTGACCGCGCGCTCGGCCGAGGCCGAGAGCGACACCAGCAACAACACCGCCACCCAGGAAACCAGCATCCGTACGCGCTCGGACCTGGCCATGCAGAAGTCCAGCGTGGTGCTCGCACCCAGCGCCGATCCCAGCCAGCCGCTGCCGGCTGCGGCGGGCACGGTCAGCCTGCACCAGCCGTTCTGGTTCGTGCTGGACGTGATCAACCACGGCCCCGGGCACAGCCTCTCGCGCGACCGCAGCGGTACCAACCCGCTCAACGGCGATGGCGTGGTCGTCACCGATACCCTGCCCGACGGGCTGGAAGTGCTCGGCGGCGCGGCCGCGATCACCTGGCAGAAACGCGGCGCCACCGCGGACGCGGGCGTGCAGACCACCGGCCTCGGCAACTGCCTGCTGGCGGGCCGCGTCGTCACCTGCCGCATGGGCGACCTGGCCCTGGACGGGCGGGTGCGCGTGCTGATTCCCGCGCGCTGGACCACGCTGCCGGCCAACGGCACGGGCCTCAATACCGCCAAGGCCACCAGTGACCAGCTCGATCCGGAGCCGGGCAACAACGACGACACGACCACCCACACCGTGGTCCGTTCCTCGCTGTCCGGCGTGGTGTTCCAGGATCGCGACCGCAGTGGTGCCAACGGTGGCACGGTGCAGAGCGGCGAGCCGCTGATCTCCGGCGTCACCGTGCACCTCAGTGGTGAAGATGCCTACGGCAATGCGGTTGCACTGGATGCCACCACCGATGCCCAGGGCGCCTATCGCTTCGAGAACCTGGCCCCGGCCGGTGCACAGGGCTATACCCTCACCCAGACCCAGCCGCCGGCCTATGCCAACGGCCCGGTCGCCCCGCCGTCCAGCGGCCCGCTGGCGCCGTCGGCCGGTGGCGTGTTCGCGGCGGTGACGCCGCCGGACAGCGCCGACTCGGTCTACACCACCATCGCGCTGGGCGCGGGCGTGGATGCGGTGCGCTACAACTTCCCGGAAGTGCGGCGTCCCTCGCTGTCCGGCTTCGTCTACGTGGACGGCAACTACAGCAACGTGCGCGACGCCGGCGATGCGCCGATCGTCAATGCCACCATCGAACTGCTTGATGCCACCGGCACCGTCGTGGCCACCCGCACCACCGGCAACGACGGCAGCTACAGCTTCCTCGGGCTGGAGCCGCAGATCTATACGCTGCGCGAAGTGCTGCCGGACGGCAGCTACCGCAACCGTCCCAGCGCGATCAACCCCGGCCTGGTCGGCGGCGTTGCGTGCGCCAGCTGCACCGTGGCCACGGGCGTGGGTGGCGATGCCGCCAGCACCGACCGCATCGCCGGCATCGATCTGTCCAACGGCGACGACGGCACTGCGTTCAACTTCGGCGAAGACGCGATCACCGCCATCTCCGGCCACGTGTATCTGGACCGCAACGGCAACGGTGACTTCGACGCCGGCGATGCCGGTGGCCGCGGTTCGCAGCCCAATGGCGGCCTGCAGGACGTGACCATCACCCTGACCGGCGCCGGCCCGGACGGTGCCTATGGCACCGCCGACGATCTGCTGCCCGTCAGCGTGAAAACCGATGCGCAGGGCCGCTACACCTTCGACAACCTGGTGGTGGGCCAGCACTACCGCATCACCGAAACGCAGCCGCAGGGCTACGCCAACGCGACCGAGAACCCGGGCAACCGGATCGACATCACCGCGCTGCCGTTGACCGGCTCCAGCGACAACGACTTCGGCGAGAAGCTCGGCTCCCTCGCGGGGCTGGTCTACGAGGACTTCTCCAACGTGGCCGCCGGCAACAACAACGGCGTCCGCGACAGCGGTGAAAACCCGATCGCCAACGTGATCGTGACGCTCACCGGCACCGATGTGCTCGGCAATCCGGTCAGCCTGACCGCGACCACCGACGCCAACGGCGCCTACCGCTTCACCGATCTGCTGCCGGCGCAGGCCGGCACCGGCTACACGGTGACCGAAACCCAGCCGGCCGCTTACCTGGACGGCAAGCACACCGCCGGCACGGCCACCACGCCGGGCAGCACCGCCGTGCCCAACGTGATCTCCGGCATCGGCATCGACCCCGGCCAGGACGCCACCGGCTACCTGTTCGGCGAACTGGCCAACGCACCGATCAGTGGCACGGTGTACCTGGACCGCAACGATGACGGCCAGAACAACGCCGGCGACGTCGGCATTCCCGGCGTGCAGGTGGTCATCGTGGGCGCGGGTCCGGACGGCGTGTTCGGCACCGGCGACGACACCAGCGAAACCCTGGTGACCAATGCCGATGGCCATTACAGCTATCCCGGTGCCGTGGCCGGGCAGGACTACCGCATCACCGAGACCCAGCCGGCCGGCCTGGCCGAGGGCCGCCAGACGCCGGGCAACGTGATCAACATCGTCAACCTGCCGGTGGCCGGCTCGACCGGCAACGACTTCGGCGAGCGTGCCGGCAGTGTGTCCGGCACCGTGTTCCTGGACCGCAACAACAACGGTGTGCAGGATGCCGGCGAACCGGGCCTGCCCAACGTGCAGGTGCAGCTGCCGGCCGGTACGGTCGATGCGCTGGGCCAGCCGCTTGCCGCGATCAACACCGATGCCGACGGGCGCTACCGCTTCGCCGACCTGCTGGCGGGCACCTATACGGTGACCCAGCAGGCTGCGCAGCCGCAGTTCAACGGCGCGGCCACGATCAACGGCATCACCCGCGCCGGCACCATCGACAGCACGCCTGTGGGTACCGCCACGCCGGTGACGAGCGTGCCCAGCACGATCAGCGCGATCGTGCTGCCGGTCGGCAAGGACTCGCTCGCCAACAACTTCGGTGAAGTGCTGGCCGTGTCCGTGTCCGGCACGGTGTTCTTCGACGCCGACAACAACGGCGCGCAGCAGGGCGCCGCCGAAACCGGCATCGAGGGGGTGACCATCGAGCTGACCGGTACCGACGACACCGGCGCCAGCGTGCAGCGCAGCGTGCAGACCGACGCGGACGGCCGCTTCGCATTCGCCGATCTGCGCCCGGGCATCTATACGCTGGTCGAACCGCAGCAGCCCACCGGCACCAGCAACGGCATCACCACGGCCGGCACCGTCGATGGCGTTGGCAGCGGTACCGCAACGCCGGTGACCACCGTGCCCAGCCGCATCGGCACGATCGACCTGTCCACGCCGGGCAGCGCCTCGGTGGACAACCTGTTCGGCGAGATTCCGCTCAACAGCGGGATCAGCGGCAAGGTCTGGATCGACCGCAACAACGATGGCGTGGTGGATCCGGGTGAAACCGGCCTGGCCAACGTCGTCATCACCCTGACCGGCACCGACCTGGTCGGCAATCCGATCAGCCGCGACACCGTGACCGATGCCGACGGCAACTACAGCTTCAGCGACCTGCCGCCGGGCACCTATATCGTGACCGAACCGGACCAGCCGACCGGCACCCGCGACGGCCGTACCGTGGCCGGCAGCACCGGTGGCACGGCCACCGCGCCGGGCACGCCGCCGTCGAAGATCACCGGCGTGGTGCTGGGCGTGAACCAGCAGTCGGCCCAGAACAACTTCGGCGAGATTCCGACGGGCAGCATTGCCGGCCGCGTCTACAACGACAGCAACGACAACGGCCTGGTCGATCCGGGCGAGGGCGGCATCGCCAACGTCACCGTGGTGCTGACCGGCACCGATGATCTGGGCCAGCCGGTCTCGATCACGCTGACCACCGATGCCGACGGCCGCTACCGCTTCGACGGCCTGCGCCCGGGCACCTATACGGTGACCGAGCCGACCCAGCCGCCGCAGACCCTCAATGGCATCACCACCGCGGGCGCGGTGGGGGGCGTCGTCACCGGCGTGGCCAGCGGCCGCGAGAGCGTGCCGTCGACCATCGGCCAGATCGTGCTGCCGCTGGGCGGCGACTCGCTGGACAACAACTTCGGCGAGATCGGCGATTCGCCGGACATGCTGGTCAGCAAGTCCGCGCACAGCCCGCGCTTCACCGTCAACAACATCGCCGCGTACAGCATCCAGGTGCGCAATGGCGGGCAGCAGCCGTCGCGCGGCGAGTACGTCGTGCACGACCGCCTGCCGCCGGGCCTGACCCTGGCCGCGGCCCCGGCCGGTACCGGCTGGGTCTGCACCGGCGCGGTGGGCGAAACCCGCTTCACCTGCCGCAGCCAGCAGGTGCTGGCGGCCGGCGCCACCTCGCCGGACACGATCGAGGTGCAGGCGCTGGTCGGTGCCGCCGCCGCCGAGGCCGGCACTGTCCACAACGCCGTGCTGGTCGAAGGCGGTGGCGAGAACGAGTTCCGCGCGCCCACCCCGGCCGAACGCGGTGCGTTCGACGGTGACGTGACCCAGTTGCCCGCGTGCGGGGAGACGATCCAGTTCAACGCCTGCCGCGTGCCGAATGCGGTGCAGTTGGCGTCGTCGGTCGGCGGTACCGTGTGGTACGACATCGGCAGCGACGACCAGCTGCTGGACGGTGGCGACCAGCGCCTGCCGTCCTGGCTGGTTGAACTGGTCGATCCGGTCAGCGGGCAGGTGGTGAAGACCACCACCACCGGCGCGGACGGCAGCTACCGCTTCGCCGACGTGGTGCCGGGGGTGATCTGGAACATCCGCTTCCGCGACCCGACTTCCAACATCCTGTGGCCGAACCCGGTCACCCGCGAGTCCCTGTCCGGGGTGCTGGAAACCTGCGACGCGCCGGCCGCCATCGCGCGTGCCGGGGTCAGTGCCTGCCGGGTCAACGCCAACGGCACCAGCCAGCTGGAAGTCGTGCTCCGCCCCGGGCAGCACCTGCCGCAGCAGAGCCTGCCGGTGGACCCGTCGGGCGTGGTCTACGACGCCACCACCCGCGACCCGGTCCCCGGTTCGATCGTGACCCTGAGCCCGGTGGGCCTGTGCACCGGCTATGACCCGCGCACCGCGGTGCTCAATGCCGGCAGCGGTGGCTACCGCCTGGAAGGCAGTGCGATCTCCATGACGGTCGGCAGCGAAGGCTTCTACCAGTTCGCGTTCGGTCCGGCCGCGCCGGCCCGCTGCGAATTCAAGCTCACCGTCACGCCCCCGGGCAGCTACCAGTTCGTGTCCACGTTGATCCCGCCGCAGGGGGGCTCGCTGTCGCCGGCCGGCGGCGCGGGTGCCAACCATGAGGTGCAGCCGAACCGTCTCGCCCCGACCGGTGCGGTCGGCATGCCGACCCAGTACTACCTGGGCCTGTTTGCCGGCTCGGATACCGCGGCGATCATCAACAACCATCTGCCGCTGGACACCGCGGTGGCAACGGGCCTGGCCATCAGCAAGAACGGCGACCGCCAGACCGCCGAGATCGGCGACACCGTGCAGTACACGATCACCATCCGCCAGACCGCCGGCAGCGCGCTGCGCACGGTCAACGTGATCGATCGCCTGCCGCGCGGCTTCACCTACATCGACGGGACCGCACGTGCCGATGGCCGCGCCGTGACCGATCCGTCCGGCAAGCCGGGCCCGCTGCTGGGCTTCGATGTTGGTCCGATCGCGGTCGGTGGGCAGATCGTGCTGACCTACCGTGTACGGGTGGGTGTGGGTGCGCAGCAGGGCGATGGCATCAACCGCGCGCAGGCATTCGGCTGTGCCTTCAGTGGGGGCTGCATCGATACCGGCAGCATCACCCCGCTGCCCGGTGCGCTGCCGTCCAACCGTGCCGAATACCGCGTGCGCGTCACCGGTGGCGTGTTCACCGACCAGGCCTGTGTGCTCGGCAAGGTGTTCATGGACTGCAACAACAACCATGTGCAGGACCGCGAAGAACTGGGCATCCCGGGCGTGCGGCTGTACTTCTCCGACGGCACCTGGGTGATCAGCGACTCCGAAGGCAAGTACAGCTACTGCGGCCTGCCGCCGCAGAGTCACACGCTGAAGGTGGATGCCAGCACGTTGCCGGTGGGTGCGCGCCTCACCACCAGCAGCAACCGCAACCTGGGCGATGCCGACAGCCTGTTCCTGGATCTCAAGAACGGCGAGCTGCACCGCGCCGATTTCATCGAGGGCAGTTGTGCCAACCCGGTGCTGGAGCAGGTCAAGGCCCGCCGCACCCAGGGTGAAGTGCGTGCGCCGGAGACCGAAACCGGGCAGGCGCCGCTGCGCTTCGACAGCAAACCCGCGCGGGCGCCGCAACAGGCGACCGACTCGGCCAACCAGAGACCGATCGTGCATCCCAGAGCCAACCCGCCCGCTGCCGGCGCTTCGACGGAGGTGCAGCCATGAACCGCGCCCACCCGTTGTACCGCCTGCCGCGCCTGAGCCTGCTGGCCTGCGCCCTGGCTGCCGTGCCCGCGATGGCGCAGAGCGTCGGCAGCACCGGCCGCTTCACGCCGGTCCTCGGCGATGCCAGCACCCTGTACCCGCGCAGCCCGGCCAGCACCGATGCCGCACCGCGCGCGCTGGACAGCGCCGTGCCGGGCACGCTCGACCGGATTGTGGTCGAGCTGGACCGTGACGGTGTGCCGGCCGATGGCCAGAGCGCGGTGCACGTGCGCGTGCAGCTGCTCGACGCCGCCGGCCGTGCGCTGGCCGGCACCACCTATGCCACGATCGAGACCAGCGGTGGCCGCATCCGCCTGCCGGGGTCCCGTACCGATGAACTCGGGCCGGGCGCGCTGGACGCCGACAAGGTCACCCCCGGCATCCAGCTGCAGGTGGTCGACGGCGTGGCCGAGTTCGACCTGCTTGCGCCGCACGACCCGCAGGACGTGGTGCTGCGCATCACCGCCGGCGCCGAGACCGCACAGGGCACCATCGGCTTCCTGCCGGAAATGCGCGAGCTGCTGGCGACGGGCCTGATCGAGGGCGTGGTCAACTTCCGTCGGCGCAGCAATGCCGGTCTGATCTCCCCGGTGGAGCACCACGACGCGTTCGACCGCGACATCCGCCGCTGGGAGCGCCAGTTCAACAACGGCAAGGCCAATGCTGCCGCGCGCACCGCGTTCTTCGTCAAGGGACGCATCAAGGGCGAGTACCTGCTGACCGCCGCCTACGATTCGGACAAGGACACCCGCGGCCGCCTGCTGCGCGACATCCAGCCCGAGGAGTTCTATCCGGTCTACGGCGATTCGTCGTTGCGCGGCTTCGATGCGCGCTCGGCCGAGCGCCTGTACGTGCGCATCGACAACAAGCGCAGCTACCTGCTGTACGGCGATTTCCAGACCGGCGACACCCTGGCCACCGCAACCGGTATCGGCGGCAGCGGCGCGATTCCGCAGCGCAGCCTGGGCACCTACAACCGGACCGCCACCGGCCTGGGCTGGCACTTCGAAAGCGAACGTGTGCGCAGCAATGTATTTGCGATGCAGGATTCGCTGCGCCAGGTGATCGAGGAGTTCCGCAGCCAGGGCAGCGGCCCGTACGCACTGCGCAACAACGCCGTGCTGGAGGGCAGCGAACGCGTGGAAGTGATCGTGCGCGACCGCAACCAGCCCACGCGCATCACCTCGGTGCGCTCGTTGGCGCGGCTGGTGGACTACAGCTTCGAGCCGTTCTCCGGCCGCATCCTGCTCAACCAGTTCCTGCCGGCGTTCGACAGCGACCTCAACCCGGTCTCGCTGCGCATCACCTATGAGCTGGATCAGGGCACCGAAAAGTTCTGGGTGGTCGGCGCCGATGCGCAGGTCAAACTGACTGACCAGCTGGAAGTCGGCGCGGCGGCGGTCGAGGACCGCAACCCCTACGCCGAATTCAAGATGGGCAGCGCCAATGCGAGCTACCGGTTCGGCGCCAACACGCTGCTGGTCGCCGAATTCGCGCGTACCCGCAGCGAGGTCAACACCAATTCGATCAACCAGATCACCTCGCAGGGCCTGAAGGACGTCAGCGGCGAGGTTGAAGGTGATGCCTGGCGCGTCGAGTTCGCGCACCGTGCCGACAAGCTCGACGCACGCGTGTTCGCCGCCCGCACCGACCCGGCGTTCAACAACCCGGCCGCGCCGCTGTATGGCGGTCGTGGCGAGTACAACGCGCGCGTGGCCTACCGGGTGGGCCCGCGGTTGGAACTGTATGTGGAAGGCCTGCGCAGCGAGGACCGCAATCCGGATGGCGGCAAGCGCGATGCCGGTGGTGCCGGCGTCCGCATCGGCGCCACCGAGCGCCTGACCGTGGACCTGGGCGTGCGCAGCATCCGCGAGACCATCGGGGTGACCTCGCCGTGGTCGTCCGGGGTGCCGTTCGGCAATGCCGGCGGTCTCACCGGTGGCTTCGCAACCGGTTCCGGCGGCGGTGCGCTGGGCTACGGGCAGCAGGCGCTGGACCCGCTGACCGGCCTGATGGTCATCAACGGCAGCAGCACCGGCAGCCCGATCACCAGTGACCTGCCGGTGGGCACCGAGCTGGAATCGGACAGTGCGCGGATCGGGCTGGGCTATCGCCTGAGCGACCGCCTCAGCGCGGGCGCGGAAGTGGAGCACAGCGTCAGCGGTGAAGACCGCCGGCGTCTGGCCGCCGGCCTGGACTACCAGGTGTTCGAGCGCAGCCGGGTGTATGGCCGCTACGAGAAGCAGACGGGCCTGACCAGTGCCTACGGCATCACCACCACCGACCGCGAGGCCGATGCGCTGGTATTCGGTATCGACAGCAGCTACCTGCGCGATACGCAGACCTTCAGCGAATACCGCCTGCGCGATTCGATCAGCGGCCGAGATGTGCAGGCCGCGTCGGGCATCCGCAACAACTGGGATATCCGCGAGGGCCTGCGCCTGGCCAGTTCGGCCGAGCACGTCAAAGTGATCGACGGCAGCACCGGCGACAGCACCGGGCTGGCCCTGGCCCTGGACTACAGCGCCAACCCGTTGTGGCGCGGTTCGATCCGTGCCGAGCACCGCATCTCCGAGGACGTGCCCGATACAGAGACCAACGAGGCGTTCAACACCACGCTGCTGCAGTTCATGCTGGCCCGCAAGCTCAGCCGCGACTGGACGCTGCTGGCGCGCAACTACCTGCTCAGCACCCGTTACGACGCCCGTGGCGATGTGCTGCAGGACCGCTTCCAGCTCGGCGTGGCCTACCGCGATACCGACCGCAACCGGATCAACGCGCTGGCCCGCTACGAGTACAAGCTGGAGCGCGATGAAAGCGGCCTGGGCCTGTCCGATGGCAATACCGTCGATGGCAGCAGCCAGGACGTGCGCACCCGCGCGCACATCGTCTCGGCGCATGCCGACTGGCATCCGTCGCGACCGTGGTGGCTGACCGGCCGCGTGGCGGGCAAGTGGCAGCAGGATCAGTTCGCCTACACCGACAGTGCGCGCGTCAACAGCCGCTTCCGCGCCGTGCTGCTGTCCGGTCGGGTGGTGTACGACATCACCGAGAACTGGGACATCGGCGTGCTGGCCTCCACCTTCCGTGGGCAGGCCGGCGCCAACCAGTACGCCTACGGCATGGAGGTCGGCCGCCTGCTGCGGCAGAACCTGTGGCTGTCGGCCGGCTACAACTGGACCGGCTTCGACGGTGACCGCGATCTCAACGGCTACGAGTACACCCAGCAGGGCGTGTTCCTGCGCCTGCGCTTCAAGTTCGATGAAGACCTTTTCCGGCCGGACCCCGTCCGCTACCGCGACCCGGCACGCTGAGGATGCCCTGATGACCACTCTTTTCCCGATGACCCGTGCCGTCCCCTCGCTGCTGGCCGCAGCCCTTCTGGCCGGCGTGGCCGCCCACGCCAGCGCGCAGCAGACGCAGCTGCTGCCGCAGCAGAAGCGCATCACCGACGACGCGATCCATGCCGACCACGAGGCCTACGAGGCGACCCAGGGCCGCATCCAGGCGCTCAACGACGGCGGGCGCCCGATCCGCGATTACCACCTGTCCAAGGCGCAGTGCTGGCTGGACGTGTCGTTCCACGAATACAGCCGCAACGACCGCAGTGCGTTCCCGCAGCAGGCGCTCACCGAGTCGGAGAAGCTGATCGTGGGCATGGAGCAGGGCGTCTCGCCGCTGCCCACCGACACCCCGCTGGTGAACAACGCCAAGTACCTGCGCGACGACCTGTGGCAGCGCCTGCGGGTGCTGCACGGTGCGCCGGGCTTCAGCTGCGCGCAGCAGCAGGTTGCCTGCGGCGAGGTTGAGCTGGTGCATGCCGGCAACGAGTTCAACCAGCAGCAGTGGCGCCATTCCAAGCCGTACATCCAGATCGCCGAGGAACTGGTCAACGAGGCCGAGGCACTGGCCCGCCAGTGCGGCGTCGGCCCGGCCATCGCCGCGGCACCGGGGCCGCTGGTGGCCAATGTGCTGTTCGAGTTCGACCGCGATGCGTACCGCGACATCCGCACCTACTCGCTGGAAAGCGTCGACCGCGCGCTGGCCCGCATCGCCGGGGAAGGGCTGCAGCTGCAGGGCATCACGCTGGTCGGTCACGCCGACCGCATGCAGGGCCGCGGCTTCGATGCCAACCAGTCCCTGTCCGAGCGGCGGGCACGCACCGTGCGCGAGCTGCTGATCGGCCGCGGCGTCGATCCGGCCCGCATCCGCTACGAGTACCGGGGCGATACCCAGCAGGTGCAGCAGTGCGATGGCGTGCGCCCGCGGGCCGCGCTGCTTGAATGCCTGCTGCCGAACCGGCGGGTCGAGGTGCGGTTCGAGGTGGCGCGCTGATCCGCGGGTGCGGCGCTCAGGTGCCGGTCTGCACGTCCTGATCGGCCGGTGCCCGGACGGGCTCCGGTCGCGGCGGAAGCCAGGCCATCGGCCGGCTTCCGGCCAGCGACACCCAGCCGCACGCCATCGCGCGGGCAGGGTCGTGCAGCAGGCTGTACAGATCGACGTCGCGGCCGGCGTTCTCGCCCCAGAGCATGGCCCAGGCATTGTGGCCGCTGCGACGGGCGCTCTGCAGTGCCCGGTCGGCCGCGCGCAGGCTGTCATCAAGCGCGTCCGGCGCATCGGTGAACAGCGGCAGTGGCGCGATGCCGATGCTGGCGGTCACGGTCAGGTGCTGGCCGGGGCCGATATCCACCACCAGCCGCTCGATCGCGGCGCGCAGGTGGCTGGCCAGCGCCTGTGCGGCCGGCGCCGCAGTATCGTGCCGGGTCACCAGGAAGGTGGCGCCGCTCCACCGCGCGATCCGGTCATGGCTGTCGCAGTGCTGGCCCAGGCATCGGGCCACCGCGCGCAGCACGGCATCGCCTGCCGCCTGGCCGTGGCGGTCGTTGAGGGCCTTGAACGCATCCAGCTCCACCAGCATCACCACGCTGCGCTGCTCGGCGCCGGCCTTGGCCCGGTCCGCGGCGAGCAGCTGCCCGGCTTCCCGCCGGTTGACCAGCCCGGTCACCATGTCGGTGCTGCTCAGCAGCGTGAGGCGGCGCCGCTGCCGGCGCATGCGCAGCACGATGAAGGTGGCGACGGCCACCACCACCAGCAGCGCCACCAGCGCGCTGTTGCGAAGAACGCGCACGCGGCCCAGGTCCTGCATCGCGTTGACTTCGGCCGGGTCGATGCTGCGTTCCGCGGTGGCCTGCAGCCGGGCGAGTTGATTGAGGGTGTCGCCCTTGCTGCGCGCGCGGTCGATATCGCGGGCCTGGCGCGCGTACTGCAACGCCAGGGCACGTTCGCCCAGCAGGGTGTGGATGTCGCTGAGCAGATCCAGGCCGGCGCGGACTTCATCGGTGAAGCGACCCCGCTCCGCCGCGTCCTGGGCCTGCTCTGCCAGCGGCAACGCGGCCTCGGCACCTGCCCGGTCGATGGTCAGCCGGGCCAGCCGCTGCAGGGTGACCACCTGGCCCTGCGGGTCCTGCAGGGCCTGCCAGGCAAGCACGCTGCGGAAGGTTGCCTCGGCCTCGGGCAACTGCCCGCGCAGGCGCTGGATCTCGGCGCGGTGACTGGCGATGCGGTGCAGGAACACGTCCTGGCCCCCCAGGCGGGCCCCGATGGCTTCGGCACGGCTGAACGCGGTGGAGGCTTCTTCATGCCGCTGCATCTGCAGCAGCGCAAAGCCGTAGTTGTAGTAGAGGAGCAGATCGCCCGGGTTGGGCGGCCGTCGCATGTGCTGGTTCAGCGCCGTGGCTTTCTGCAGATAGGTCAGCGCGCCCTGCGCGTCGCCCATCGCGTCGCCGCGGATCATGGCGATCTGCATCAATGCGCCGATCTGCCCCTGCACATCCCGCTGGCGGACGGCCTCTTCCAGGAAGTGGTTGGTCAGCTCCAGCGCCTGCGCATGATCGCCCCGCCACAGCAGCAGGTGTGCGGCCATCGACTGGGCGCGGAGCCGGTCTTCGGCATTCGCATCCGGGCGGGCGGCCGCCGCCTGCAGCCGACCCGGCAGATCCGCGGTCTGGTCAAGCTGGCCCTGCGATCGCAACGCCACGCCCAGGCACCCCAACGCGCCGATCTCGATCGAGGTCGGCAGCGTCGGCGAGGCGAGCAGCGCCTGCGCCATCTGCAGAGAGGTGCGTGGCGCGCTGGTCAGCAGGGCGTGGCACTGCTGGACCTGGGCAGCCAGTGGCGCGCTGTTGACCGGATGCTGTGCCAGCGCGCAGGGCGCAGCCAGTGACAACAGACACACGAGCGCGGACACACCGCGACGGACAGGTGACAACGTAGGCATAGGAGCAACGACTTCCCGGTCGAGTGCAGGCAGGCGGTGATGCGGCGCGTCCATGACGCTACTGCCGGCCCCCGCCGCCGCTACTATACCCTCCTTGCTGCCGGGCGCCGTCGCCCCGGCCTGGAGCCTGCCCCGCATGCCCACTTCCGCACCGTCTCCACGGTCCGGTTCGCGCCCCACTGCTGCGCCGCAGTCGCTGGGTCGCCATACCGAGACCATGCTGCGTGGCCTGCTGTGCATGGTGGGTCTGTTCCACCTGCTGATGGCCGGCTGGACCGCGCTGCGGATGGGGCTGGGCCTGGACCTGATGGTTCCGGTGATCGCCGGGCTGCATGCGCTGCTGTGCCTGCTGTGCCTGCTCGAGCAGCGTGCGGGACGGGCGCTGCGCGCGGCGGCCGCCTTCGTCTGCGGCCAGCTGATCCTGCTCACGGTGGCCTATGCGTATTGGGGGCTGGCGGCGCAGTTGCGGCTGCAACTGGTGCTGCTCATGCCGGTCATGCTGGTAGCGGCCGTGCTCGGGCGGCGCCCGCTGGCAGGGGTGACCGCCTGGGTGTGCGTGCTGATCGTGGTGGGGGCCTGGGTCGATGCATCGAGCCTGATGTTCCAGTCCGATCGGCTGCTGGCCGCCGTGAACGACCTGGCGGTCTGCGTGTTCGGCACCCTGCTGGCTGCCTGGCTGCTGCATCACAGCGTCACCGGGCTGCGTGAGAGCCTGCGGGTGGCACGGGAGCACGGCCGCGACCTGGCACGCAAGCGCGATCAGCTGCAACTGGAGATGCAGGAGAAGGAACGCTCGCGCGACCAGTTGGTACACGCGATGAAAATGGAGAACGTCGGCCGTCTTGCCAGCGGCATCGCGCACGACTTCAATCACCTGCTGGCGCTGATCCAGAGCTACATCGCCAAGGCGCGGCGCAGCCAGGGCGGCGAACTGCAGGCAGCGCTGCAGGGCGGCGACTCCGCGGTGCGGCGCGCGACCGCCGTCAGCAGGCGCCTGCTCGATTTCAGCCGGCTCGAAGACAGCCGCCCCCGGTTGCTGGATGTCGCCACGACCGTGGACGGCATGGCACCGATGCTGCAGCAGGTCTTCGACACCGCAGTGCAGTGCGAGGTGGACAGCGGACAGGTGCAGTGCCTGATCCATTTCGATCCGGCCCAGCTGGAGTCGATCCTGCTGAGCCTGGCGGTCAACGCCCACCAGGCCATGCCGGAGGGCGGGCGGTTCAGCGTGACCGTGGCGCAGCCCTCGCGCATCGACGAGGTGGTCCTGCGGGTCACCGACAGCGGCCACGGCATGAGCGAGGAGGTGCGTGCGCGGTGCCTGGAACCGTTCTTCACCACCAAGCCGATGGGGCAGGGCACCGGACTCGGGCTGGCCGTCACCGCCAGCCTGGTGCAGGCGGCGGGGGGCCAGATCCAGGTGGAGAGCGCCAAGGGGCACGGTACGCAGGTGAGCATCCGGCTGCCGACCCGCCCGCTGGCGGCCGCACAGGCCTGATCCGGGCCGCGAGGCGGGGCGTCCAGCCGCTACACTGCGGGCTGCTCTCGCGGAAACAACCCTGTGGTCTCCAGCTGGATCCTGCTGCTGGTCTCGGTGGCCTACGCCGCGCTGCTGTTCGGCGTGGCGTGGTGGGGCGACCGTCGGCCGATGTACCCGGACCGCCCGTGGCTGCGTCCGGTGGTCTACAGCCTGGCGCTGGCGGTGTACTGCTCGTCGTGGACGTTCTACGGCGCGGTCGGTACCGCCGTACGCAACGGCATCGGCTATCTGCCGATCTACCTGGGCCCGCTGCTGCTGTGGGTGTTCGGCTGGCGCATCATCGAGCGGCTGGCGCTGATCGCGCGCAGCCAGAACGTGGTCTCCATCGCCGACTTCATCTCGTCGCGGTTCGGTCGCTCGCGGCGCCTGGCCGCGCTGGTGGCGGTGATCGCGCTGATCGGCATCGTGCCGTACCTGGCGCTGCAGTACAAAGCCGTGGCGATGAGCCTGCAGGTACTTACCGGCAACGTCGGCCCGACCGGCTTCTTTACCGATCCGGCGCTGTACGTGGCCCTGCTGATGGCGCTGTTTGCCACCCTGTTCGGCACCCGCCAGGTGGATGCCACCGAGCACCACCACGGCATGATGCTGGCCATCGCGCTGGAGTCGATGATCAAGCTGATCGCGATGGTCGCGCTGGGCCTGTTCGCCTACCTGTGGCTCAACGACCGCACCGATGCGGTGATCAAGTCGGCGCACACGCTGTTCAGCGGCCTGCCGCCGGTGGGCTTCATCTCGCAGACGCTGCTGAGCTTCCTGGCGATCATCTGCCTGCCACGCCAGTTCCACGTGGCCGTGGTGGAGTGCGGCGACGTGCGCGACATCCGCCGCGCGCGCTGGATGTTCGGCGCCTACCTGGTGATCATCTCGGCGATGGTGATTCCAATCGCCACCGCCGGCGTGACCCTGTTCGGCACGGGCGGCAGCGTGGCCGACGACAGCATGGTGCTGGCCCTGCCGCTGGCCGAAGGCCGCAAGTTCCTGGCGCTGGTGGCCTACGTGGGCGGCTTCTCCGCCGCCACCGGCATGGTGATCGTGGCTTCGATCGCGCTGGCCACGATGGTCAGCAACGACCTGGTGATGCCGGTGCTGCTGCGTCGCAGTGGCGACCATCAGGAAGCGGCCGACGTGGCCTCGCGGGTGCTGTGGATCCGCCGCACCGCGATCCTGCTGCTGGCGCTGGTGGCCTACAGCTACTACCGCGGCAGCAGCAACGACAGCACCCTTGCGTCGTACGGGCTGATGGCGTTCGCTGCGGTAGCGCAGTTCGCCCCCGGGCTGATCGGCGGGCTGTACTGGCGCGGTGCCAGCCGCCGGGGTGTGGAGGTTGGCATGCTGCTGGGCTTCGGCACCTGGGCGTACACGCTGCTGCTGCCGGCGCTGACCCACGCCGGCTGGATGGAGGCCGCGTGGCTGGTGCAGGGCCCGTTCGGGATCGGCTGGCTGCAGCCGCAGCACCTGTTCGGCATGAGCGGCTGGGACCCGCTCACGCACGGTACGTTCTGGTCGTTGCTGGTCAACGTGGCGGCGATGGTGCTGGTGTCGGTGCGTTGGCGGCCCGGCGTGGACGAGCGCCTGCGCGCTGCGCCGTTCCTGGACCCGTACGCACAGCGACCCTCGGTGGCCGGTGCCTGGCCCGGCAACGTGCACGTCGGCGACCTGCTGGCGCTGGCCTCGCGGGTGGTGGGCGACCGTCATGCGCGCCGCTCGTTCTTCGAGCAGGCGCAGTCGATGGGCCGCGAGCTGCAGGCCTCCGCGCCGGCCGACCGCGCGTGGGTGCAGTTCACCGAGCGGCTGCTGGCCGCGTCGATCGGCGCGGCCTCGGCGCGCCTGCTGCTGACCAGCCTGCTGCGCGGCTCGGGCATGGACCTGGGCGAAGTGGTGGCGGTGCTCGACGAAGCGGGGCAGGAGCTGCGCTTCAACCGCGAGATCCTGTCCACCACGTTGGAGAACATCAGCGCCGGGGTCAGCGTGGTCGATCCGGACATGCGCCTGACCGCGTGGAACCGGCGCTACCAGCAGATGTTCGGCTACCCCGACGGCATGCTGTACGTGGGCCGCCCCGTGGCCGACCTGATCCGCTACAACGCCGAACGTGGCGAGCTGGGCGAGGGCGACATCGACGTGCAGATCAACCGCCGCATCGGCTACATGCGCGCCGGGTCACCGCATGTGTTCGAGCGCACCCGCAGCGATGGCAAAGTGATCGAAATGCGCGGCCAGGCGCTGCCCGGCGGTGGCTATGTCACCAGCTACAACGACATCACCGATTACAAACATGCCGAAAAGGCGCTGTTGGAGGCCAACGAGACGCTGGAACAGCGCGTGGCCGAGCGCTCGCACGAGGCCGAGGTGGCGCAGCAGTCCAAGACCCGGTTCCTGGCCGCCATCAGCCATGACGTGCTGCAGCCACTCAACGCCGCGCGGCTGTTCGCCTCGGCGCTGCGTGACAGCCACCAGAACAACGAGGAACAACGCCACCTGGCCGAGCGCGTGGACGCCTCGCTTCGCGCGGCCGAAGAGCTGCTTGACGGGTTGCTGGACGTGTCGCGGCTGGATGCCGGTGGCCTGCATCCGGTGATCGGCGATTTCGATGTGAGTCTGCTGATGCGCGAGCTGGCCGCGCAGTACTCGCCGGTGGCTGCCGGGCGCGGTCTGCGGCTGGATCTGTTCGCGCGGCCGGCGTGGGTGCGCAGCGACCGCCGGCTGCTGCGCCGGGTGCTGCAGAACTTCCTGGCCAACGCGCTGCGCTACACCCGGCAGGGCCGTATCGTGCTGGCGGTGCGTCAGCGTGGGCAGGAAGTGGAGCTGCAGGTGTGGGATACCGGCCCAGGCATTCCCGAACACCACATGCAGCAGATTTTCGATGAGTTCCACCGCTACCAGCAGCCATTCGACTGGGGCGAGCAGGGGTTGGGGCTGGGCCTGTCGATCTGCCAGCGCATCTCTCGCCTGCTCGACCACCGCCTCAATGCGCGCAGCCGGGTCGGCAGCGGCAGCATGTTCTCCATCCTGTTGCCGCGCGTGGACGCGCCGGACCTGCCGACATCCGTGACGGCGCTGCCGGTGGCCAGTCCGGCCACCCGTACCGACTCGCTGGCTGGCATGCGCGTGCTGTGCGTGGACAACGACCAGGAAATCCTGGATGGCATGCGCGCGCTGCTGGGGCGCTGGCAGGTGGAGGTGATCACCGCCAGTACCGTGGACCAGGCCCTGGAGAAGGTTGCCGAGCGGCCCGACGTGATGCTGGTGGACTACCACCTGCACGACCGCCTGGATGGGCTGGATACGCTGGTGGCGATGCGCGACAAGGCCGGCCGGGCGATTCCCGGCGCACTGCTGACCGCCGATGGCCGCGACGAGCTCAAGCGCATGGCGCGCGAACGGGGTTACCGGCTGCTGACCAAGCCGATCAAGCCGGCGTCGCTGCGTGCGTTCCTGGCGGCCTTCCACGACACCCGCGGCGATATGTAGCCGCGGGTGCGTCGGGCCTGGCTCAGGCGATGGCGCCGCTGAGGTGTTCGTACAGGATGGTGGCGCCGATGATGATCAGGATCAGGCCGCCGATGATCTCGGCGCGCTTGCCCACCATATTGCCCAGCACGCGGCCGAGCATGATGCCGGCCGTGACCATGCTGAAGGTGCACAGGCCGATGACCAGCGCCATCACGCCGATGTTCACGTCCAGGAACGCCAGGCCGATGCCGACTGCCATCGCGTCGATGCTGGTGGCGAAACCGGTCAGGGCCAGGCGCCAGAAGCCGTGGTGCTTGTCCGGGTCGTCCTCCGCGTCGTCGCTGTCCGGGCGGATGCCGTTGATGATCATGTGGACGCCCAGCGCACCGAGCAGACCGAACGCGATCCAGTGGTCGAACGCCTCCACGTACTGCAGCGCGGCGCGGCCGAGCAGCCAGCCGATGACCGGCGTGATGGCTTCGATGACGCCGAAGATGAGGCCGGCGCGCACGGCATCCGGGAAGCGGGGCTTGCGCATCGCCGCGCCCTTGCCGATCGCCGCAGCGAAGGCATCGGTGGACATGGCAAAGCCGATCAGCAGGATCGAAAGTGGAGACATGGGGGCATACACGGCAGGTCGGGCGATTGCGAGCAACGGACCGCGTTCGCGCCCAACCTGTCGTTGCGCACGCGGACCGCTGGTCTCGCCAACCAAGATGGCTGCCCGCACCACGGCGCACTGGCCGAGTATGTTGATACGGGCGTTTCCTATCGCAGGAAACAGGCTACTCCCCAAGGGGACGCGAAGCTTAGCACCGGCATCGGAAAATGGAGCACCCACCGCGAATTGCGCAGGCAGCGCTGGGTTTCATAGCTTCGGCTATACAGCCGAAGCGGGTAGAGCCGACCGGTAGATCCGACCGGTAGAGCCGACTGTTAGTCGGCTGCCCTCAACCCCCGCCTCAATCCTCTTCCGGAGGCAACACGATCTGCTCTTCATCAATGGCCAACTTGCCGGCCATCAACACCGCCTGGGTGCGGTTGGTGACACCCAGCTTGCGCAGGATCGCCGTGACATGCGCCTTGATCGTCGCCTCGGAAACATTGAGGTCGTAGGCGATCTGCTTGTTGAGACGGCCCACCCCGAGCATCTGCAGCACCCGGAACTGCTGCGGGGTGAGTTCACGCAGGCGCTGGCCGATCTCGCGCTCCTCACGCTCGGTGGGCGGCACGTTGTGCGCTTCCGGCGGCGCCCAGGTCTCGCCATCGAGGATGGTGCCAAGCGCGTGGCCGATGGTGTCCGAGTCGGCGGATTTGGGAATGAAGCCGAACGCGCCGTGGTCGAGCGCGCGACGCATCACCGTGGGTTCCTCGCGTGCGGACACCACCACCACCGGCAGCTGCGGGTGCAGGGCGCGCATGTGCACCAGCGCATTGAAACCCTGCGCGCCCGGCATGTTGAGGTCCATCAGGACCAGGTCGGCATCGGTGTGCTGGTCGGCAAGCAGGTACAGCGCTTCCACGCTGTCCGCTTCGTACAGCTGCACGCCGGGAATCACGCGTTGCACCGCGCCGCGAAGGGCTTCGCGGAACAGCGGGTGGTCATCGGCAATCAGCAGGGTGGTCATGGTGGGGCCATGTTGCGGAGGGGTAACGCGACGTAACGCAATGAGTGTATCGAGATGACAGCCCCCTGATTGAGAGGGCTGTCGTGCCGCGTGCGGCCCTTACTTCACCTTGCGTTCTTCCACCAGCGAGGCCACCACCGACGGATCGGCCAGGGTCGAGGTGTCACCAAGCTGGTCCGGTGCGTTCTCGGCGATCTTGCGCAGGATGCGGCGCATGATCTTGCCGGACCGCGTCTTCGGCAGACCCGGCGCCCATTGCAGGTGGTCGGGCGCGGCGATCGGCCCGATCTCCTTGCGCACCCAGGCCACCAGCTCCTTGTGCAGTTCCTCGCTGGGCGTCTCGTCGGCAATCAGGGTCACGTAGGCGTAGATGCCCTGGCCCTTGATGTCGTGCGGGAAGCCGACCACGGCTGCCTCGGCCACCTTCGGGTGCGAGACCAGCGCGCTCTCCACTTCGGCGGTGCCGATGCGGTGGCCGGACACGTTGATCACATCGTCCACGCGGCCGGTGATCCAGTAGTAGCCATCCTCGTCGCGGCGGCAGCCGTCGCCGGTGAAATAGCTGCCCGGGTAGGTGCGGAAGTAGGTGTCGATGAAACGCTGGTGGTCGCCGTAGACGCTGCGCATCTGGCCCGGCCAGGAATCGCGGATGATCAGATTGCCTTCGGTGGCGCCTTCCTGGATCTCGCCATCGGCGTTGACCAGCGCCGGCTGCACGCCGAAGAAGGGCAGCGTGGCCGAGCCGGGCTTGAGGTCGATCGCACCGGCCAGCGGCGAGATCAGGATGCCGCCGGTTTCGGTCTGCCACCAGGTATCCACGATCGGGCAGCGGCTGTCGCCGACGACCTCGTAGTACCAGCGCCACGCTTCCGGGTTGATCGGTTCGCCAACGCTGCCGAGCAGGCGCAGCGAGGCACGCGAGGTGCGCTTGACCGGTGCGTCGCCTTCGCGCATCAACGCGCGGATCGCGGTCGGTGCGGTGTAGAAGAGGGTGACCTGGTGCTTGTCGATCACCTCCCAGAAGCGCGAGGTGGTGGGGAAATTCGGCACGCCCTCGAACATCAGCGAAGTCGCGCCGTTGGCCAGTGGCCCGTACACGATGTAGCTGTGGCCGGTGACCCAGCCAACGTCGGCGGTGCACCAGTAGATGTCGTCTTCGCGCAGGTCGAACACCGCTTCATGGGTGTAGGCCGCATACAGCAGGTAGCCGCCGGTGGTGTGCAGCACGCCCTTCGGCTTGCCGGTGGAGCCGGAGGTGTAGAGGATGAACAGCGGGTCCTCGGCGTTCATCCGTTCCGGTTCGCAGGTGGCCGGCTGCGGGTCCACCACATCATGGAACCAGCGGTCGCGCGGCGCCTGCATGTCCACCGCACCGCCGGTGTGGCGCACCACCAGCACCGTTTCCACGGTGGTGGTGCCGGGCAGCTTCAGTGCGGCATCGACGTTGGCTTTCAGCGGGATCTTCTTGCCGCCGCGCAGGCCTTCGTCGGCGGTGATGATCAGCTTGCTGCCGCAGTCGATCACGCGGTCGGCGATGGAATTGGCCGCGAAGCCGCCGAACACCACCGAGTGGATCGCGCCGATGCGTGCGCAGGCCAGCATGGCCACGGCGGCATCAACGATCATCGGCAGGTAGATGGTGACCCGGTCGCCCTTCTTGACGCCCAGGTTGCGCAGGGCATTGCCGAGGCGGCAGGTGCGCTCGTACAGCTCGCGGTAGGTCACGCCCTGGGCCGGCGCATCCGGGCTGTCCGGTTCGAACAGCAGCGCGACCTTGTCGCCGCGCGTGGCCAGCTGCCGGTCCAGGCAGTTGACGCTGGCGTTGAGTTCGCCGTCCTCGAACCACTTGATGCGGAAGTCGTCGAGCTGGTAACTGACGTTCTTGATCGTCGACGGCGTGGTGTACCAGTCCAGGCGCTCTGCGGCCTTGCCCCAGAACGCGTCGGGATTCTCCACCGACTCGCGGTAGAGCTGCTGGTAGGTGTTCTTGTCAATGCGCGCCTTGGCGGAGAAATCCGCCTTGACGGGGTAAATATCGGCCATGGCACCCTCACTTGCACTAGGACTTGGGTTGTGCGATCGCAGCATAACCCGCGATTCATCCCCCTCAGTTTGCCGCATCCATCCGCCTCCGCGTTATCGGAGTGGTTAGACCTTCGTCGTACCGGGGGGGGCCGCGTATCGACCGCCACCCGGTAGCCACACAGCTGCCTGCGGCACCTGCTGCCCGGCGCCGCTGTCCAGGTACCCACGCCGGTGGCGCAGGTACGACCAATGGCTAATACCGGGGTGCGTCAGGCTGACGCACGCTCGGCTCGACCGTGACCCCACACGCGGCGATCACTTTGCCACCCGGGAGAGAGGGCAACATGAGTACCCGTATGTTGAAGACCATGCGCACGCCGTTGGCGACCTGCCTGCTGGTCGCATTGGTGGCGCCTGGCATGGCGTTTGCCGAAACCGCCAAAGAGAAGCAGCTGGAAGCCCGCGTCGCCGAGCTGGAACGCCAGGTGCAGCTGCTGCTGTCCACCTCGCAGCAGCAACAGACCCAGATCAGCCAGGCGCAGACCGATGTCACCGCGGTCCGCACCCTGCAGGCCCAGCAGCCGGGCACGGCCACCGTGCCGGCAGGCAAGCAGCCGATCCAGGTCACCACCATCACCCCGGGCGCCGCGCCGGGCACCACGGTCAAGATCGGTGGCTTCATCAAGGCCGATTTCCTGGCCACGCAGACCGGCGATGGCCAGCTTGCCGACGATGCCACCGGCCGCGCGCTGTACCTGCCGGGCCAGACCCCGGTGGCCGGTGCCGGCGGCAGCGGCGAGCGGTCGGACGTGGACTTCAATGCCCACGCCAAGTTCTCGCGCTTCAACCTGGGCATCGACAACGTGTCGGACAAGGGCAACAAGTCCGGTGCGTTCTTCGAGATGGACTTCTTCGGCAACTCGCTGGGCAACCAGACCGCGACCAATACCTACGGTGTGACCCTGCGCCACGCGTATATGTATTGGAACAACTGGATGGCCGGCCAGACCTGGTCCAACTTCATGGACGCGGCATCGCTGCCGGAAGCCGTCGACTTCGTCGGCCCCACCGACGGTGTGCTGTTCGTGCGCCAGGCACAGATCCGCTACACCCAGGGCGGCTTCAGCGTTGCGCTGGAAAACCCGGAAACCACCGTGCTCACCGGCACCCGCAACCCGGTCACCGGCGCGTGGACCAACGTGGCCAGCAACAGCGACCGTGGTTCGCTGCCGGACCTGACCCTGCGCTACGGCTGGAAGGGCGACTGGGGCACCTTCGGCGTGGGCGGCATCGTGCGTCAGCTCAAGGTCGACAACCAGGCCACCCGCGCCGACGCCGACAAGATCGGTGGCGGCCTGACGCTGGGCGGCAAGTGGGTGATGGGTGACAGCGACACCCTGCACTACCAGCTCAGCGGCGGCGAAGGCATCGCCCGCTATGTGGGCCTCGGCGTGACCGCCGATACCGCCTACGACATCGCCCGTGACGAGCTCGACCCGACCGGCGTGCTCGCCGGCTACGTGGGCTGGCGGCACGCCTTCACCCCCAAGCTGCGCACCAACCTGATCTACGCGCGCAGCGACTACGACAACAGCGGCACGCTCGGTCCGCTGGTGACCAAGAGCGTGCAGAGCATCCGCGGCAACGTGTTCTACACGCCGATGCCCAAGGTCGATATCGGCGCCGAATACATGTACGGCGTGCGCGAAATCGAGGACGGCCGCAAGGGTGACATCAACCGGCTGCAGTTCACCACCAAATACAGTTTTTAACGGCGTGCCGACCCACGGTCGGCGCTACCGGATGACAACACGAACGCCGGCACACAGTCGGCGCTACCAATGATTGCTTCGGAGGGGAAGCGTCCCATGTCAACAACACCTGTACCTGCAAAAGCTGCACTTACCCAGGGCCACAAGAAGGTCATCTTCGCGTCCAGCCTTGGCACCGTCTTCGAGTGGTACGACTTCTTCCTGTACGGTTCGCTTGCCGCGATCATCGCCAAGCAGTTCTTCAGCGGCGTCAATGAAACCACCGGCATGATCTTCGCGCTGCTGGCCTTCGCCGCCGGCTTCTTCGTGCGTCCGTTCGGCGCGGCGTTCTTCGGCAGCCTCGGCGACCGCATCGGCCGCAAGTACACCTTCCTGGTCACGATCCTGATCATGGGCATCTCGACCTTCCTGGTCGGCGTACTGCCCAACTATGCCTCGATCGGCTTTGCCGCCCCGGTGATCCTGATCGTCCTGCGCCTGGCCCAGGGCCTGGCAATGGGTGGCGAGTACGGTGGCGCGGCGACCTATGTCGCCGAACACGCACCGGCCGACAAGCGCGGCCTGTACACCAGCTTCATCCAGTGCACCGCCACGCTGGGCCTGTTCATGTCGCTGCTGATCATCCTGGCCTGCCGCTACTTCCTGGGCAACGAGGCGTTCGAAGCGTGGGGCTGGCGCATTCCGTTCCTGGTGTCGATCGTGCTGCTGGGCATCTCGGTGTGGATCCGCCTGCAGCTCAGCGAATCGCCGCTGTTCCAGCAGATGAAGGCCGAAGGCAAGGGCTCCAAGACCCCGTTCCGCGACAGCCTCAAGGGCGGCAACCTGAAGCTGATGCTGCTGGTGCTGCTCGGCGCCGCTGCCGGCCAGGCCGTGGTCTGGTACGGCGGTCAGTTCTACGCCCTGTTCTTCCTGAGCAGCATGCTCAAGGTGGAAGCCACCACGTCCTACCTGCTGATCGCCGCGGCGCTGGCACTGGGTACGCCGTTCTTCATCTTCTTCGGCTGGCTGTCCGATCGTATCGGCCGCAAGAAGATCATCCTGGCCGGCTGCCTGCTGGCCGCCGTCACCTACATCCCGGTGTTCAAGGGCCTGACCCACTTCGCCAACCCGGCCGTGGAAGAAGCCCGCGCAACGTCGCCGGCGCTGGTGGTGGCCGATCCGAACACCTGCTCGTTCCAGTTCGATCCGGTTGCGGTGCGCAAGTTCACCAGCTCCTGCGACATCGCCACCGCCGCGCTGACCAAGGCCGGTGTGCCGTATGAAGTGCAGCCGGCGGCTGCCGGCTCGCTGGCGGCGATCAACGTGGGCAGCGCCAGCGTCACCTCCTACGAGGCCGCCGGCCTGACCAAGGAAGACGGCAAGGCCAAGGCCGATGCGTTCGGTGCCGAACTGAAGACCGCACTGACCTCGGCCGGCTACCCGGCCAAGGCGGACAACGCCCGCATCAACATCCCCGGCACCATCCTGATGCTGTGGATCCTGGTGCTCTACGTGACGATGGTCTACGGCCCGATCGCTGCCTACCTGGTCGAGTTGTTCCCGACCCGCATCCGCTACACCTCCATGTCGCTGCCGTACCACATCGGCAACGGCTGGTTCGGTGGCTTCCTGCCGGCGATTTCGTTCGCGCTGGTGGCCGGTACCGGCAACCTGTACTACGGCCTGTGGTACCCGATCATCATCGCGCTGATGACGGTCGTGGTGGGCGGGTTGTTCCTGAAGGAAACCCGCGGCGTGGACATCACCAAGTAACGGTGGACCACACGGCATGACCAAGGGGCCGCGATGCGAATCGCGGCCCTTTTCGTTCCCGGCCGCCCCCGGCAGCGCCCCGCCATCACGCAGCCTGCCGCTATAGTCGCCGCATGAGTGATGCCCACACCGATCCCGCCGCACTCCCGGCGCTCCTGCATGCCCTGCGCAGCGCCTGGCAGGCCAACCGCCCGTCGCTGGACCAGCGCCGCGACGACCTGCAGCGCCTGCGTGCGGCCCTGAAGGCCCGGCTGCCGCAGATGGCCGAGGCGATCTCGGCCGACTTCGGCCACCGCTCCACGCATGAGTCGCTGATCGCCGATGGCATGACCGTCCTCGGCGAGATCGATCACCTGCTCACGCACCTGCGCCGCTGGGCGGCCCCACGCCGGGTCGGCGTGGGCTGGCGCTTCTGGCCGGCGCGCGCGCAGCTCCGTGCGGTGCCGTTGGGCGTGGTCGGCGTGATCGCGCCGTGGAACTACCCGGTCAACCTGGCGCTGATTCCGCTGGCCACCGCGATCGCGGCCGGCAACCACGTGATCCTCAAGCCTTCCGAGCACACCCCGCGCACCAGCGCCTTCCTGCACGCCCTGCTGGCCGCCGTCTTCCCGCCGCAGCGGGTGACCGTGGTGCAGGGCGATGGCGAACTGGCCAGCGCACTGGCGGGTTCGCCGCTGGACCACCTGGTGTTCACCGGTTCAACCGCGATCGGCCGCAAGGTGATGGCCGCCGCCGCGCGGCACCTCACCCCGTTGACGCTGGAGCTGGGCGGCAAGTCGCCGGCGATCGTGTGCAGCGACTACCCGCTGGACAAGGCCGCCGCGCGCCTGGCCACCGGCAAGTGGTTCAATGCCGGCCAGACCTGCATCGCGCCGGACTACATCCTGATCGACGGCCGCCGCCAGCGCGAGCTGGTGCAGCAGCTGCAGACCCAGGTGCGCGCGCGCTACGGCGATTTCAGTGACGCCGGCGACTACACCCGGATCATCCATGACGGGCAGTACCAGCGGCTGCGCGGCTATCTCGACCAGGCCCGCGCACGCGGCGTGCCGGTGATCGAACTGGCCAGCGTCGACCCGGCACGGGCCGAGCGTGAGCGCCTGATCGTGCCGACCATCGTGCTCGATCCGCCGGCCGACCTGGACCTGATGCAGGAGGAGATCTTCGGCCCGATCCTGCCGGTGTGCGCCTATCCGGACCTGGATGCCGCGCTGGCCGAGGTGCAGGCGCGCGACCGGCCGCTGGCGCTGTACGTCTTCAGCCAGGAGCGTGACACGGTGGAGCGCGTGCTTGGCCAGATCGTGGCGGGTGGCGTCACCGTCAATGACACCCTGCTGCACTTCGCCATCAACGGCCTGCCGTTCGGTGGCGTCGGCCCCAGCGGCATGGGCGCCTACCACGCCCGCGCCGGGTTCGATGCGATGAGCAAGCAGCTGCCGATCCTGTGGCAGTCGCGCTGGGCGGCCAGTGATCTGCTCAAGCCGCCGTATTCGAAGATCGCGGGGTTGTTGAAGCTGCTCGTGAGGTAGTGCCGGCCGCTGGCCGGCTCCACGCGGACGCCGGACACGTTCATGAGGAGCCGGCCAGCGGCCGGCCCTACGGTCCAATGGCGCATCCGGAGCCACCCATTGCCCACCCCCGGGTAGAATGACCCCCATGAAAATCGCCTCCTGGAACGTCAACTCGCTCAACGTGCGCCTGCCGCACCTGGAACAATGGCTCACCGCGTTCGCACCGGACGTGGTCGGCATCCAGGAAACCAAGATGGAGGACCACAAGTTCCCCGACGCGGTGCTGGCCGGGCTGGGCTACCGCAGCGTGTTTGCGGGGCAGAAGACCTACAACGGCGTCGCGCTGCTCTCGCGCGAACCGGCGCAGGACGTGCAGATCGGCATTCCCGGCTTCGAGGATGAGCAGAAGCGCGCCATCGCCGGTACCGTCAACGGCGTGCGGATCATCAATCTGTACGTGGTCAACGGCCAGGACGTGGGCACCGACAAGTACGCCTACAAGCTGCGCTGGCTCGAGGCGGTGCACGCCTGGGTGGCCGCCGAGCTGCAGCGGTACCCCGAGCTGGTGGTGATGGGCGACTTCAACATCGCCCCCGATGCGCGCGACGTGCACGACCCGCTGGTGTGGAACGAGAACCACATCCTCACCTCCACCGCCGAGCGTGGCGCGTTGACCAAGCTGCTGCAGCTGGGCCTGCACGACGCATTCCGCCTGCACAGCGAGGAGGAGGGGGTGTTCAGCTGGTGGGATTACCGGGCGGCGGGCTTCCGCCGCAACCTTGGCCTGCGCATCGACCTGACCCTGGTGTCCGACGCGCTGAAGGCGCGCGCCACCGCCTCGGGCATCGACCGCGAGCCGCGCACCTGGGACCGCCCCAGCGACCATGCGCCGGCGTGGGTGCAGCTGGGCTGACACAGACAAGGCCCGGCGGGTGCCGGGCCTTGTCTACAAGGAGTACCCACCAACGGTGGGTACCTGCCCCGCGAGGTTATCGAACGCTGCGGCGGGTGAAGAGATTCACGATGGCCAGCAGGATCACCGCGCCGATCAACGAGAACAGGAACGTACGGATCGTGATCGCATCGTTGATGCCGCCGCCGAACAGGAAACCGGCGATCAGCGCGCCAATGATGCCGACCACGATGTTGAGGATGATGCCCTGCTGTGCATCGCGTCGCATGATGATGCTGGCGAGCCAGCCCACGATGCCACCCACGATCAACCAGATGATGATGCCCATAGCCTTGACTCCCGGGGTGCGTGAACGACCGGCTCAGTTGACGGCAAGCCCCGTGAAATCGTCGTGCAGCCCTGCTCACCGGGCGTGCGCATGACCACGCCCGACCCGTTGCCCGGCCCCTGGCGGTTCGGTCCGGTGACCGTGTGGTGCCTGCCGCACGTGCCCGGCACCCGTGGCGAGCCGCAGGCCCGGGTGCTGTTGGCCGAACGGTTGGGCGGCCTGCCGGACCAGCTGCCGTTGCAGCGCGATGCGCGCGGCCGCCCCGAACTGCATGGGCCGCTGGGCCACCTGGGCACCGGCTGGAGCCACAGCCACGGTCTGCTGCTGGTCGCGCTGGGGGAGGGTGTACGCCTGGGCGTGGACCTGGAACCGCTGCGCCCGCGCCCGCGCATGCGCGAGATCATCGAGCGCTTCTTCCACCCGGCCGAGGTGGCCTGGCTGCTGGGCCTGGAGGAAGAGGCCCGCGGGCCGTGGTTCTTCCGCGTGTGGTGCGCCAAGGAAGCCATCCTCAAGGCGCAGGGGCAGGGCATCTCCTTCGGCCTGCACCGGTTGCAGCTGGCGCCCGACGCCGGCGGCGCCCTGCACCTGGCCTGGTGCGACCCCGAACTTGGCGACGCCGCGCGCTGGCACCTGTACGAGTGGGACGCCGCCGCCGATTTCCGCGCGGCGCTGGCCTTCCACGCCCTGTGAGCCCCGCGGGGGCGCGGGCCAACGCGGTCGCCCGTGCCGTCGACCTGCGATAATCCCCGCATGACCGAACATACCCTTCCGGCCGGCGTGGCCGATGCGCTCGCGCGCGGCCTGGCCGCAATGGACCTGGATGCCGCCCTGGCGCCGCCCCTGCTGACCTACCTGACCCTGCTCGACCGCTGGAACCGCACCTACAACCTGACCGCCATCCGCGACCCGCTGGAGATGGTCACCCGCCATCTGCTCGACTCGCTGGCGATGCAGCCGCACCTGGAACGCGGCACCCTGGCCGACCTTGGCACCGGTCCCGGGCTGCCCGGCATCCCCCTGGCCATCGCGCGGCCGCAGCTGCAGGTGACCCTGGTCGAAAGCAACGGCAAGAAGGCCCGCTTCATGCGCGAAGCGGTACGCCAGCTCGGCCTGGGCAACGCCCGCGTCGCCGAGTCGCGCGCCGAAGCCCTGGCCGAACCCGGTGCCTATGACGCGCTGACCGCCCGCGCGATGGACACCCTGGCCGGCATCATCGCCGTCGGCGGCCACCTGCTGCGCCCCGGCGGCCGCCTGCTGGCCATGAAAGGCGTGTATCCGCATGAGGAAATCGCCCAGTTGCCGGCCGGCTGGGCGGTCGAACAGGTGCTGCCGCTGCACGTCCCGGGCCTGACCGGCGAGCGCCATCTGGTGGTTGTCACCGGTCCCTGAGCCTGCCGGTGCAGGATCGACACGGTGGCCCGCCGCGCGCGGGTCCACCGGCGCCAGCGCCCGCCCCCGTTACCGCTCGGGCCTTCCGCAGGTGCGTCGAACGCGCGCAGCGGGACCTTCGGGCGCCCGGCGTCGCGCATCTCACAGTGCATGACACGCCCCATATACGCATAATGACCAGTCCCACTCCCTGCCGATGAGGCTCACCCGCATGGCCCGCATCATCGCCATCGCCAACCAGAAAGGTGGCGTCGGCAAGACCACGACCGCCGTCAATCTGGCCGCCTCCCTGGCTGCTGCACCCAAGCGCGTGCTCCTGGTCGACCTCGATTCCCAGGGCAATGCGACCATGGGCAGCGGCGTGGACAAGCGTGAACTCGCCGCGTCCACCTGCGACCTGCTGCTGGGCGAAGCCACCGCCGTCGAAGTCCGGGTCACCACGCCGGAAGGCTTCGACCTGCTGCCTGGCAACATCGACCTGACCGCCGCCGAGATCCAGCTGATGGACCAGGGCGAGCGCGAGCAGCGCCTCAAGCGCGCGCTGGCCCCGGTCCGGGACGAATACGACTACATCCTGATCGACTGCCCGCCGGCGCTGTCGCTGCTGACCTTGAACGCCCTGGCCGCCGCCGACTCGGTGATCGTGCCGATGCAGTGCGAGTACTACGCGCTGGAAGGCCTGAGCGCGCTGGTGGAAACCATTGAAGCGCTGCGCGCCAACCTCAACCCGGCGCTGGAGATCGAGGGCGTGCTGCGCACCATGTTCGACGTGCGCAACAACCTGGCCAACGCGGTGTCGGCCGAGTTGACCGAGCACTTCGGCGACCGCGTGTTCCGCACCATCGTGCCGCGCAACGTGCGCCTGGCCGAAGCGCCCAGCCACGGCCAGAGCATCGTCGGTTACGACCGTGCCTCGCGCGGCGGCGTCGCCTATCTCGGCCTGGCCGGCGAGATCATCCGCCGCCACCAACAACGCAATAAGGCCGACAAGGCCCTGGAGACCGCCTGATGAGCACCAAGCCCGCCCTCGGCAAGAAACGCGGCCTCGGCCGTGGCCTCGACGCCCTGCTGGGCCCGAAGGGGGCGGTGACGCAGGTGCAGGCAGCCGCAGTGGTCGAACCGCAACCCGGTGAGATCCTGCGCAAGCTGCCGGTGGGGCAGCTGCAGCCTGGCAAGTACCAGCCGCGCCGCGACATGGACGAAACCAAGCTGGGTGAACTGGCCGACTCGATCCGTTCGCAGGGCGTGATCCAGCCGATCCTGGTGCGCCAGCTCGGCGCCGACAGCTTCGAGATCGTCGCCGGCGAACGCCGCTGGCGCGCCTCGCAGCTGGCCGGGCTGGACGAAGTGCCGGTGGTGGTGCGCGAGCTGGAAGACCGCACCGTCATCGCGATGGCGCTGATCGAGAACATCCAGCGCGAAGACCTCAACCCGCTCGAAGAAGCCGAAGCGCTGCAGCGGCTGATCACCGAATTCGCCCTGACCCATGCCGAAGCGGCGCAGGCCGTGGGCCGCTCGCGCGCTGCAGTGTCCAACCTGCTGCGTCTGCTTGAGCTGCCGATTGCCATCCGCCTGCTGCTGGAAACCCGCCGACTGGAAATGGGCCACGCCCGCGCGCTGCTCACGCTGGCGCCGGAACTGGCCAGCAAGCTGGCCCAGGAAGCGGCCGATGAAGGCTGGTCGGTGCGCGAAGTGGAACACCGCGCGCAGCAGTTCGCCGCCGGCAAGGTGCCCGGCGCGCTGCGCAAGAAGCCCGCCGCGAGCGCGCCGCAGGCTGACATCGCGTCGCTGGAAACCGAACTGTCCGAGTCGCTGGGCGCGCGCGTGGCGATCAACCACGGCCGCGGCGGCAAGGGCAAGCTGATCATCCATTACACCGACCTGGACACGCTGGACGGCGTGCTCGAACGACTCCGCGTACAGAAGGGCTGAGTCCCGACCGGCGCCAGAGGATGTCCCCCCAGCAATGAACCCCACCAAGGTCGACCGCAACCATCTGTTGCGTCTGACCGACCTGCCGAACGTCGGGCCGGCCTGTGAGAAAGATCTGCGTCTGATCGGCATCCGCGTGCCTGCGCACCTGCGCGGCCGTGACGCCTATGACATGTATGCGCAGCTGTGCCTGCGTACCGGCGTGGTGCACGATCCGTGCGTGATCGACGTTTTTCTGTCGATCGTGCGCTTCATGCAGGGCGAATCGCCGCGCCCCTGGTGGGATTTCAGCAAGGAACGCAAGGCCACGCTCGCCAAGGAAGCGCCGCTCACGCTGCGGTGAGGGCAGGGCCGGTGCGGGATTCTGCACGCCCCGGCTGCCATGTCGTGCACGGCGTAGCACAATGGGCGCAGTGAACTTTCCGGGACGCGTATCCATGACCATTCTTGTCACCGGCGCTGCCGGCTTCATCGGCGCCAACACCGTCCGTGCCCTGCTCGATGCGGGCCACGCGGTGGTCGGCCTGGACAACTACAACGACTACTACGACCCGCAGATCAAGCGTGATCGCGTGGCCGCGCTGTGCCCGGAGGCGGACATCCGCGTGCTGGACCTTACCGACCGCGACGGCCTGGCCGCGCTGTTCGACGAGGTCACGCCGACCCGGGTGATCCACCTGGCCGCGCAGGCCGGGGTGCGCTATTCGCTGGAGAACCCGCACGCCTACGTCGACAGCAACTTGGCCGGCTTCGTCAACATGCTCGAACTGTGCCGCCACCGCGGCGTGGCGCACCTGGTGTATGCCTCCAGCAGCTCGGTGTACGGCGATTCGGCGACGCCGCCGTTCTCCGAGGACCAGCGCATCGACCAGCCGCGTTCGCTGTATGCCGCCACCAAGGCGGCCAACGAGCTGATGGCCTACACGTACGCCCATCTGTACGGCCTGCATGCCACCGGCCTGCGCTTCTTTACCGTGTACGGCCCGTGGGGCCGCCCGGACATGGCACCGCTGCTGTTCTCGCGCGCAGTGCTGGCCGGCCGCCCCATCGATGTGTTCAACGACGGAAAAATGCAGCGCGACTTCACACATGTCTCCGACATCGTGGCCGGTATCCTCGGCGCGCTGGCGCATCCGTCCAGCGAGGAGGTTCCGCACCGTGTCTTCAACCTGGGCAACCATACCCCGGTCGAGCTGGAACACTTCATCGGCGTCATCGAGGCCGCCGCCGGACGTCCGGCGCACAAGGTCTACAAGCCGCTGCAGCCCGGCGACATGGTCCGCACGATGGCCGACACCACGCGCGCGCGTGACGCCTTCGGCTATGAGCCGGCCACGCCGATCGAGCGCGGCCTGCCCCCGGTGGTGGCCTGGTGCCGGGCGTATTTCGGCGATCACGCCTGAAACACACGCCCCAATTCATCTTCAGATAACCTCGCGTGCGGACAATGCGCGCTCTTTTTCGATCCTGGCCCTTCGCAGAGCCCGACCATGAGCCAACCCCACCTGTCGGTCGTCGTCCCGGTCTTCAATGAACGCGACAACGTCAAACCCCTGATCGACGAGATCACCGCCGCGCTGCGCGGCCGGATCGCCTTCGAGATCGTCTACATCGACGATCACTCCCGCGACGACACCCTGGCCGTGCTGCAGGGCCTGAAGGCCAGCAACCCGGAGCTGCGGGTGCTGCACCATGTCAGCCAGAGCGGGCAGAGCACCGCGGTCCGCACCGGGGTCAAGCACGCGCGCGCGCCGTGGATCGCCACGCTGGACGGCGATGGCCAGAACGACCCGGCCGACATCCCCGGGCTGCTGGCCGCGCGCGACACGGCCGAGCCGCAGGTGAAGCTGTTTGCCGGCTGGCGGGTCAACCGCCAGGACAGCGGCAGCAAGCGCTGGGCCAGCAAGTGGGCCAACGCGATCCGCGCGCGCATGCTGCGCGACGACACGCCCGATACCGGCTGCGGCATCAAGCTGTTCGAGCGCGCCGCGTTCCTGGACCTGCCGTACTTCGACCACATGCACCGCTACCTGCCGGCGCTGATGCAGCGCGCCGGCTGGAAGACCGTCAGCGTGCCGGTCAACCACCGCCATCGCACCGCCGGTGTCTCCAAGTACAACAACCTGGGCCGCGCCCTGGTCGGCATCCGCGACCTGCGCGGCGTGGCCTGGCTGATCACGCGCAGCAAGCGCACCGCCGTGGAAGAACGCTGATGGAGCTGCACTGGCTCGACCAGCCGCTGACCTGGCTGTACTGGACCGGCCTGCATGTGACCGGCTGGAAACTGATCGGCTATACCGGCGCGCTGATGTTCGGCGGCCGATGGCTGGTGCAGTTCGTCGCCTCCCGGCGCGCCGGCAAGCCGGTGATCCCGCGCCTGTTCTGGTACATGAGCGTGGTCGGCAGCCTGATGACGCTGAGCTACTTCCTGTTCTCGGCCAAGCAGGACTCGGTGGGCGTACTGCAGAACCTGTTCCCGGCCTTCACCGCCCTGTACAGCCTGAAGCTGGATATCCAGCACCGTGGGTGGAAGCGGGACAAGGCGCAGCATTGATGTAGCCACCGGGTAGAGCCGACTGTTAGTCGGCTGCCTTTCGCGCTGGGTAGAGCCGACCGGGTAGAGCCGACTGTTAGTCGGCTGCCTTTCGCGCCGGGCAGAGCCGACCGGGTAGAGCCGACTGTCAGTCGGCTGCCTTTCGCGCTGGGTAGAGCCGACCGGGTAGAGCCGACTTTTAGTCGGCTGCCTTTCGCGCCGGGCAGAGCCGACCGGGTAGAGCCGACTGTTAGTCGGCTGCCTTTCGCGCGGGCGTACGGCGAGACCAGAGGAGCAGCCGACCAACGGTCGGCTCTACCACGCGCCTTCGGCGCTCCGGTCTCGATCTGCGGTCGATCCCAGCAGCCGACCAACGGTCGGCTCTACCACGCGCCTGCGGCGCTCCGGTCTCGACCTGCGGTCGATACCAGCAGCCGACCAACGGTCGGCTCCACCACGCGCCTGCGGCGCTCAGGTCCCGACCCGCGGTCGATCCCCAGGTCCTGCCGCGTTGCGGCAGGACCTTTGATCCATGCACCGGCCCCTGCGGCGGTGCCATGATCGGGGTTTGCCGTCCACCGGGAACCGCTGATCGTGAAATCGCCGCTCGTCACCGCCCTGCTGCTTGCCCTGACCCTTCCCGCAGGCGCTGCGTTTGCCGCCCCGCCGGCCGCCCCGGCCGCCGCCCCGGCCAGCCTGGCCGCCGAGAGTGCCGCCGATGCGCAGTTCCGCGCCATCTACGAGAAGGAATGGACGTGGCGCCAGGACGGCGGTGGCGAGGCCAGCGAAGACGGTGACGGTCCGGCCAACGCCACCCGCATGCCCGACGTCGGCGCCGCCGCCCAGCAGGCGCGGCTCAAGGTCTGGGACGCGGTGTTGACCCAGCTCGACGGGATCGATCCGAAGACGCTCTCGGCCGACAACCAGATC
This sequence comes from Stenotrophomonas sp. LGBM10, assembly GCF_046736075.1. Classification (GTDB taxonomy): domain Bacteria; phylum Pseudomonadota; class Gammaproteobacteria; order Xanthomonadales; family Xanthomonadaceae; genus Stenotrophomonas. The sequence goes on along the minus strand of NZ_CP177163.1, from coordinate 2,163,436 downwards.
AACTACGCCATCTACCGCGACCAGATCTTCAACCTGGCCGCCGAGGTGCGCCTGCGCGGCTATGAAATGCCGTTCAACGCCGACTCCTCGTTCTGGTCGAACCTGTCGTTCATGGCGCGCCGCGAAATGAAGACCGCGCAGGACTTCCGCAACTACATCGCGCGCCTCAACGATGTACCGCGCTACTTCGACCAGCAGACCGACAACATGCGCGCCGGCCTCAAGCGCGGTTTCAGCGTGCCGCGTGCGGTGCTCGATGGCCGCGAAGTGTCCATCGCCACCGTGTCCGAGCTGAAGGACCCCACCCAGTCGCCGCTGTACGCCCCGTTCAAGAAGCTGCCGGCCAGCATTCCCGCCGCCGAGCAGGCGCAGTTGCAGGAACAGGCGCGGCAGGCCATCGGCGGCGCCGTGGTGCCGGCGTTCGGCAAGCTGCGCACGTTCTTCGTCACCGAATACGTGCCGCAGGCGCGGACCACCCTGGCCGCCGAGGCGATGCCCGACGGCAAGGCCTATTACAAGCAGCAGATCCACGAGTACACCACGCTGGACCTCACCCCGCAGCAGATCCACGAGATCGGCCTGAAGGAAGTGGCGCGCATCCAGACCGAGATGAACGGCATCATCCAGCAGGTGCAGTTCAAGGGCAGCTTCGCCGAGTTCCTCACCTTCCTGCGCACCGATCCGCAGTTCTATGCCAAGACCCCGGACGAACTGCTGCACCGCGCCGCCTGGATCTCCAAGCGCGTGGATGGCGTGATCGGCAAGTACATGACCCTGCCGCGCGCGCGCTTCACCATCGTGCCGGTGCCGCCGGACATCGCGCCGTTCTGGACTGCCGGCCGCGGCGGCATGGGCACCTACTGGCTCAACACCTACAACCTGCCGGCGCGCCCGCTGTACAACCTGCCGGCGCTGACCCTGCACGAATCCGACCCGGGCCACGCGCTGCAGGGCGCGCTCGCCGCCGAACAGGGCGAGCAGCCCGAGTTCCGCCGCAATGCCTACATCTCCGCCTACGGCGAAGGCTGGGGCCTGTACTGCGAGAAGCTGGGCGTGGAAATGGGCATCTACGAAACCCCGTACGAGGATTTCGGGCGCCTGACCTACGAGATGTGGCGCGCCGCGCGCCTGGTGATCGACACCGGCGTGCACCACAGGGGCTGGAGCCGCGAGCAGGCCATCGCCTACCTGCGCGACCACACCGCGTTGAGCGAGCATGAGGTGACCACCGAAGTGGATCGCTACATCTCCTGGCCGGGCCAGGCGCTGAGCTACAAGCTGGGCGAGATCGCGATCGTGCGGCTGCGCGCGCAGGCCGAGAAGGAACTGGGCGACCGCTTCGACGTGAAGTCCTTCCACGACGCCGTGCTCAAGCAGGGCTCGGTGCCGCTGCCGGTGCTGGAACAGCAGATCCAGGCCTACATCGCCCAGCGCAAGGCCGCGACCTGAGCCGGACGGGGCCTGCGGCCACGCGGCAGGCCCCGCCAACGTGAACCTTCGCGCCACACTGCGATTGTGTAACGGGCAAGCGGACCGCTACCCTGCGGCCATGTTCCGCCGTGCCCGCCCGCGTCCGTCCCTGCTGCTGCGCCTGCTGATGCTGGTCGCGGTCGGTCTGGGTGTGTTCGGCAGCGCCACGGCGTCGGCGCTGGCCGACATCCATATCAGCCTGCATGCCGATGCCGCGCACCTGGCCGATGATGCCACCGCCGATGGTCCTGACCACGACAGCAGCGATCTGCTGCACACGCTGGTCCACTGCGGCCATTGCCACGGCCACGGCGGCGTACTGCCGATGGCGGCGCTGCCGTGGACGCTGCCGTCCGCGCCGCCCCACGCGCTGCCGTCCAGCCTGACCGCGCAGCTGCGTACCCAGCCGCCCGAGAGCCTGCTGCGTCCTCCGATAGCGGTCTGATGCCACGCGGCCCCGTGCCGCCGTTCGCCATCTGAACCGTTTTCTGGAGAATCCCCCATGTGGATGCGTCTGGCAGCCTTGGCTGCCTTTGCGTTCGTGCCGTGCGTGTCCGCACAGGGCACGGCGCCGGCTGTAGCGTCACCTCCCACCGTATTGACCCTGGATGATGCGATTGCCCGCGTCGCGCGCTACCACCCCGACCTGCGCCTGGCCGATGCGCAGCGCCCGATCTGGGAGGCGCGCCGCGATGCGGCGGCACTGCGCCCGCCGTTGACCCTCGGCGTCGACCTTGAAAACGCGCTCGGCAGCGGCGACGCCAGTGGTCTGCAGGCCGCCGAACTGACCGTCACCCTGGCCGGCGTGCTCGAGCGCGGCGGCAAGCTGGACGCGCGCCGTGCCGTGGCGCAGGCCAACATCGATGCGCTGGCACCGCAGCGCGAAACCGCGCGGCTGGATCTGATGGCCGAGGTGGCGCGCCGCTACCTGGCCGTGACCGAGGCGCGCCAGCAGCTGGCCATCGCCACCACCGACATCGAACAGCGCCGCCGCGCGGTTGCCGCCGCCCGCCTGCGGTTGCAGGCCGGCGCGTCGCCGGAATCGGTGCTGCTCACCGCGCAGTCGATGCTGGCCCAGGCCGAGCTGGACCGCGACCGTGCCCGGCAGATGGACCTGTCCGCGCGTGCGGCCTTGTCCGCACTGTGGCGTGCGCGCGATCCCGGCTTCGAGGCGGTCACCGGCGACCCGATGCGCCTGCCGGCCCTGCAGGACTTTGCCGTGCTGGCCGAGGAACTGCAGCGCACCCCCGAACTGGCCGTGCTGGCCGGCGAGCGGCGCCTGCGCGAGGCGCAGTTGACCCTGGCCCGGACCCAGGCGCGGCCGGATGTGAGCTGGCAGGTTGGCGTGCGCAACAGCCGCGACACGCGCGATACCTCGCTGGTGGCCGGTTTCAGCCTGCCGCTGGGCAGCGTGCGCCGCGCCGAACCGGACATCCGCGCCGCCGAGGCCGAACTGGCGTTGAGCAGCGTTGAGCGCGAGGCACGCGAACTGCAGCTCTACGCCACCCTGGCCGAGGCGCATGGCCGTTACCTGACCGCGCGGCTGGAAGTCACGCGCATGGCCAGCGACGTGCTGCCGCAGCTCAAGCGCGCCGAGAACGCCGCCGAGAAGGCGTGGCGTGCCGGCGCCATCAGCTACATGGAGTGGGCGCAACTGCAGGCCCTGCGCATCGAGGCGCGACAGCGCCAGCTCGCGGCCGCGATCGCCGCACAGACCGCGCTGATCGAAATCCAGCGACTCACCGGCCAGAGCATGGTCGCTACCGCCGATGCCCCGGCACATTCCACGGTGTCCACGGAGGACCGCCCATGACCCTTTCCGCATCCCGCACCGCCCTGGCCGCCAGCCTGCTGCTGGCCCTGTTGGCCCTGACCGGCTGTGGCAAGGACACCCCGGCCACCGCTGCGCCCGCCGCCGAAGACCCGGGCCACGGCGAGCCTGGCCACGAGGACGGCGAGGAGGACCACGACGCGCCGGAGAGCACCACGATCACCGCGGCGATGGCAGCGCAGGCCGGCATCCGTGTGGCGCCCGTGGCCGCCGGCACCATCGCCGACGAGCACGACGTGCAGGGGCTGCTGACCCCCGTCGACGGGCGCGTGGCGCAGGTGATGGCGCGCTTCCCCGGCCCGATCCGCTCGCTGCGCGCCAATGTCGGCGACCGCGTGGCGGCGGGCCAGGTCCTGGCCAGCATCGAAAGCAACCTCAGCCTGACCACCTACACCGTCAGCGCGCCTATCGCCGGCGTGGTGCTGGCACGCCAGGCCCAGGTCGGCGGCGTGGCCGGGGAGGGCACGCCGCTGTTCGAGATCGGTGATCTGTCCACGCTGTGGGTGGACCTGCACATCTTCGGCAACGATACCCAGCACATCACCGCCGGCGTGCCGGTCACCGTGTCGCGCATGACCGATGGCGTGAGCCAGACCACCACGCTGGAACGCGTGCTGCCCGGTACCGCCACCGCCAGCCAGAGCACCGTGGCGCGCGCCACGCTGCGCAATGACGACGGCCTGTGGCGGCCCGGCGCGGCGGTCAAGGCGCGCATCGTGGTGGCCACCACCCCGGCCGCGCAGGTGGTGCCGCTGTCGGCGCTGCAGAGCATGGACGGCAAGGACGTGGTGTTCGTGCGCACCGGCGACACCTACACGGCCCGCCCGGTCACCCTCGGCGCACGCGACGCAACCCGGGTCGAAGTGCTGACGGGCGTGACGCCCGGCGACGAAGTGGTGGTGGAGCAGAGCTACGTGGTCAAGGCCGACATCGGCAAGGCGGGGGCGTCGCATGAACATTGATCGCGCGCTGCCGCCGCCCGTCCGCGGAGGATGCCGTCATGCTTGAGCGCATCATTGGCGTGTCCATCGCCCATCGCTGGCTGATGATGACGTTGACCACGGTGCTGGTCGCGATCGGGATCTGGAGCTTCACCCAGCTGCCGATCGATGCCACCCCGGACATCACCAATGTCCAGGTGCAGATCAACACCGCCGCCCCGGGCTATTCCCCGCTGGAGACCGAACAGCGCATCACCTATCCGGTGGAGACGGTGATGGCCGGGCTGCCGCGGATGGAGCAGGCCCGTTCGCTGTCGCGCTACGGGTTGTCGCAGGTAACGGTGGTGTTCGAGGACGGCACCGACATCTACTTCGCCCGGCAGCAGGTGGCCGAGCGCCTGCAGCAGGTCAAGTCGCAGATTCCCGAAGGACTGGACCCGCAGCTTGGTCCGATCGCCACCGGCCTGGGCGAGATCTTCATGTACACCATCGACGCCGATCCCAAGGCGCGCAAGGCCGATGGCACGCCGTACACCTCCACCGACCTGCGCACGCTGCAGGACTGGGTGATCCGGCCGCAGCTGCGCAACGTGCCGGGGGTGACCGAGGTCAACACCATCGGTGGCTTCCAGCGCCAGGTCCACATCACCCCGGACCCGGCGCGCCTGCGTGCGCTCGGCTTCACCCTGGAAGAGGTTGCCCAGGCCGTGGAGACCAACAACCAGAATGTCGGTGCGGGCTACATCGAACGCAACGGCCAGCAGTTCCTGGTGCGCATCCCCGGCCAGGTGGCCAACCTGGAGGAGATCGGCAACATCGTGCTGGCGCGCCGCGAAGGCGTGCCGATCCATGTGCATGACGTGGCCGAGGTCAAGGACGGCCCCGAACTGCGCAGCGGCGCGGCGACGCAGAATGGCCACGAAGTGGTGATGGGCACGGTGGTGATGCTGATTGGCGCCAACAGCCGCGACGTCGCCCAGGCGGCCGCCGCGCGCCTGCAGCAGGCCCAGCGCAGCCTGCCCGAGGGCGTCACCGTCACCGCCAGCTACGACCGCACCACGCTGGTGGACCGCACCATCGCCACCGTGGCCAAGAACCTGGTCGAGGGCGCGCTGCTGGTGATCGTGGTGCTGTTCCTGCTGCTCGGCAATTTCCGCGCGGCGCTGATCACCGCCGCGGTGATTCCGCTGGCGATGCTGTTCACCCTCACCGGGATGGCGCGTGGCGGCGTGTCGGCCAACCTGATGAGCCTGGGCGCGCTGGATTTCGGCCTGATCGTCGACGGTGCGGTGATCATCATCGAGAACTGCCTGCGCCGCTTCGGCGAACGCCAGCACGCGCTCGGCCGCGATATGACCCGCGAAGAGCGCTTCCAGGAAACCGCCAGCGCCACCGCCGAGGTGATCCGCCCCAGCCTGTTCGGCCTGGGCATCATCACCGCGGTGTACCTGCCGATCTTCGCGCTGTCCGGCGTGGAAGGAAAAATGTTCCACCCGATGGCGATCACCGTGGTCCTCGCCCTGACCGGCGCGATGGTGCTGGCCCTGACCTTCGTGCCAGCCGCGATCGCGCTGTTCCTCGGCGGGCACGTGCAGGAGAAGGAAAACCGTCTGATGGCCTGGGTGCGCCGGCGTTACGAACCGCTGCTGGCGTTCTCGCTGCGTCGCGGGCGCTGGATGGTGGCCGGTGCGCTGGTGCTGGTGGTCGGCTGCGGGCTGCTCGCCACCCGTCTGGGCAGCGAGTTCGTGCCCAACCTGGACGAAGGCGATGTGGCGATGCATGCCATGCGCATTCCCGGTACCAGCCTCACCCAGTCCATCGAGATGCAGAAGCACATCGAGAACCGGCTGGTGCAGTTCCCCGAGGTGAGCAAGGTGTTCTCCAAGATCGGTACGCCCGAGGTCGCCTCCGACCCGATGCCGCCATCGGTGGCCGACACCTTCATCATGATGAAACCGCGCAAGGACTGGCCGGACCCGCGCAAGTCGCGCGCGGCGCTGCTGGGCGAACTGGAAGCCGCGGTGGAGCAGCTGCCCGGCAACAACTACGAGTTCACCCAGCCGATCCAGATGCGGACCAACGAGCTGATTTCCGGTGTACGCGCGGACGTGGCGGTGATGTTGTTCGGCGATGACCTGGAGACGCTGCTGTCGGTGGGCAAACGCATCGCCGCAGTGGCCGGCAAGGTGCCGGGCGCGGCGGATGTGCGGGTCGAGGAAACCAGCGGCCTGCCGCTGCTGACCGTCACCCCCAACCGCACCGCCCTGGCCGGGTACGGCCTCAACCCCGGCCAGGTGCAGTCCACCGTGGCCACTGCGGTGGGCGGGCAGGTGGCCGGGCAGCTGTTCGAAGGCGACCGCCGCTTCGACATCGTGGTGCGGTTGCCCGAGGTGCTGCGCCAGGACCCGGCCGCCCTGGCCGACCTGCCGGTATCGCTGGAAAGCGCACTGGCCGGTGGCGATGCCGATGAGTCCAGCCGTGCCGCCAATGGCACCAGCGGCGCGCGCACGGTGCCGCTGCGTGAACTGGCCACGTTGACCAACAGCGAGGGCCCGAACCAGATCAACCGTGAGAACGGCAAGCGCCGCATCGTGGTCACCGCCAACGTGCGCGATCGCGATCTGGGCGGTTTCGTCGGCGAGCTGCAACAGACCATCGGCCGCGAGGTGCAGGTGCCCAACGGGTACTGGATCGAGTACGGCGGCAGCTTCGAGCAGTTGATCTCGGCCAGCCAGCGCCTGGCGATCGTGGTGCCGCTGACCCTGATCATCATCTTCGCGCTGCTGTTCTGGGCGTTCGGCTCGATCAAGGATGCCGCCATCGTGTTCAGCGGCGTACCGCTGGCGCTGACCGGCGGTGTGCTGGCCCTCGCCGCGCGGGGCATTCCGCTGTCGATCTCGGCAGGCGTGGGCTTCATCGCGCTGTCCGGCGTGGCGGTGCTCAACGGCCTGGTGATGATCAGCTTCGTGCGCAGCCTGCGCGACGGTGGTCTGCCGCTGGCGGAAGCCGTGCGCGAGGGCGCGCTGGGCCGCCTGCGTCCGGTATTGATGACCGCGCTGGTGGCGTCGCTGGGCTTCGTGCCGATGGCCTTCAACGTTGGCGCCGGCTCGGAAGTGCAGCGCCCGTTGGCCACCGTGGTGATCGGCGGCATCGTGTCGTCCACGCTGCTGACCCTGCTGGTGTTGCCGGTGTTGTACCGATGGCTGCATCGTCGCGACGCGTAGCCGGCATGAGCATGGCGGCGTCGCTGCTGCAACATGGCGGCGACGCCGGTAGAGCCGACCATTGGTCGGCTCACGCGCGGAGCCTGCCCGACTCTGGTACCTTTCTGCGTCGTTACGCCGCAGCAGCGGCAATGCAGGACGCAGCGACATGGCGCGCAATCTACTGTTGGGTACCGCCCCAACCACTACTCCGGCCCTGGCCACCACGCGGTCACAGGCCGCGACCGGCCTGGCCTCCGCATCGCTGGATACCCGCCTGCGCCAGAAGCGCTCGCCGGCGTACATGCAGGCGATGGCGAAACTCGATGCCGGCGGCCATGTGCACGACCGCCAGGCACTGGATGCGCTGCTCGCGCAGATCGACCAGGAACTGGGCAAGATCGAGATCCAGGAGCGCCTGCTGGGCATTGTCGGGCGTTGCTACCTGGGGCATCCCTACGAAGTGCACACCCTGGACCTCGGCGGGCGCATCACCGAGCATTTCAAGAAAGGCCACCCGCTGCCGCTAACGCTCGAACGGGCCCGCGTCCTGGCCACGCATCCGTCGTACGCCTTCATCGAGGTGTATGCCACGCGCATGGTGGCGGTGAGCGACTCCGGGCAGACCGCGATCATTGAAGGAACGGCATGAGTACCCAACGCATCATCCATATGGCGGACCTCTCCGCCATCAGCAACAGCCTGCGCTCGCTCGGCCGCGACCTGGACTCCCTGAACTCGCAGGTCGGCGCGGTCCAGCACGACGTCGGCGCAACCCGCAGCGAACTGGCGCGCCTGGAAAAGGCGTTCATGGATTTCGTCGCCGCCGACGTCAAGGCCAAAGAGCTGTCGCTCGCCGAGACCCGCCAGGTCAAGATCCGCCAGGAACTGGAAACCCGCTTCGGCCACTACGGTGAAGTGCGTCGCCAGACCACCGGCATCCTGCAGGCCGCCGATATCTCACTCGTGCGACAGGACACCATCCGCGCCGCCAGCGAGAACCTGATGCTCGCCGCACCGGGATACTGGCTGGCGCCGGCGCTGGTTGCGCTGGCCGCCTGGCTCAACGACCACAAGGACCTGGCCGAGCGCGCGCTGGCCGAAGCGATCCGCCGCGACGACGAGAAAACCAGCCTGCTGTTCGCGCTGGTCAGCCGCCGTGCCGGCCGTCTGGCCGCGTCGCAGCAGTGGATGGACCGTTACCTGGGCATGCAGAACCCGGTGGAACTGGACCGCCAGACCGTGGTGCTGATCGATGCGATCGCCGCCGGTGTGTTCGGCGTGGAAACCGCGCTGGCCTGCGTGGCGCGTACCAGCGACTGGATCGAGGAGCTGTCCCAGCGGGCCGGCTTCATCGAGAGCCAGCGCAGCCAGTGGATCGATGCGCTGCGCTCGAAGACGCCGCACGGCGATGACAGCGCCCGCTATCCGCACCTGCAGCAGTACAGCCCCACCTGGCCCGCCCTGCAGGCCTCGCTCAATGCCACCGCCACGCACGGTGCGGTGGCCCAGCATTTCCAGAACGTGTTCACTGGCGAGGTCCGCGCGACCGCCGGCCTGACGGCCGACGTCGATGCACTGCTGACCAAGCTGGTTTCCCATTTCGATGTGGAGGAGCTGCCGCTGCGTCGTGATGAGGAGCTGTGCCGCCTGATCATCGAAGAGAACGGTGACCGCGCTGCCGCCACGTCGCGCTTCCAGCTGCAGGATCCCGCGCTGGAGCACCGCATCAGCTTCACCCAGCTGCTGACCAACGCGGCGATGCACCCGGAAACCTCACACGCCTCGCGCGCCACCCAGCGCTTCGCCACCGCGCAGTCGCGCGCCTGGATCCTGGAGGCGCACCACGACCTCACCGCCAGCATCCGCCTGGCGGTACCGACGCAGGTGCAGCTGCACCTGGATGGCTGGGACGGAACCACCACCGACGGCGGCAACCAGGCCGAGCTGGAAACCTCGCTGGGCCAGCACATCGACGGCCGCATGGCCGAAGCGCTGGCATCGGTGAAGCTTGGTATTCACCACTGGCTGGTGATGGGCCTGGGCATCCTGCTGATGCTGCTGGCCCTGGGCAACATCGTGGGCATGGTGATCGCGGCGGTGATGCTGCTGTGGGTGTACATGGCGTACCGCAACCTGGACAAGCAGCGCACCAAGGTCCGCGCCGATTTCGCCGCGCTGCGCGAGCAGACCCAGCAGGCCTTGAAGGCCTGCGTTGCCGAAGTGGTCGAAGTGCGCCGCGACCTGGCCGCGCGCGATGCGCAGTCCGAGTCGGTGACCGCGCTGCTGGAATCGATCACGCCCGACCAGTTCACCCTGAGCGGCCACGACAATACCCGCCGCATTCTTGCCGCCACCGCCTGAGGCCCGTCATGACCCGATCCCTGCTGGATGCCACTGTCGCGCCGCCGCCGTTGCCGGTCGACGCGCCCTCCCTGCCGCCGTCGCCGGTCGAGCGCACACCGTCCCCGGCCGTGTCCGTCGCCCCGGACGCCCTCGCCGGCGCCCTGCCGGGCTGGGACCTGCTGCCGGCCACCGGGTTCGTGCGGCGCAAGCGCGCCACGGCCGGATGACCCTGCCGGTTCCCCGCACCTACGCGCAGTGGAGCCAGGTGCTGGAGGCCTTCGACGATGGCCAGCACGATGCCGAGGCCCTGGCCGCGATGGCGGCCGGGCAGCTTGACTGGACGCCCGGCGTGGCCACGCTGTTCAGCCAGCGTGTCTGCGCGCTGCTCGACCGCCGCCTGCAGCGCTGCGGCGCACGCCTGACCCGTGACCTCGGCCTGCGCAGCGACGAGGTCACCCTGGTGCGCGCGCTGCTCGATGCGCGCCGCCACTTCGCCGTGCTTCACCAGCTGGCCACCCTGGCCACGCTGCCCGAACCGCTGCGCGCGCACCTGCGCACCGAGCTGGAACGCATCGCTGCGGACATGCAGCGCGGGCTGGAGGAGGGCGCACAACGCGCCCGCTGCGAGCGTTCGCTGCGCGCGCTGCGCCACAACAGCCTGTGCCACTACCGGCCTGCCGCTACCGATGCCGTCGCGCCCGCCCCGGTGCCCGGCGCCCCTTCCGCGGACCCGCCGGCACTGCCGGCGCGCCGCCGTACCCTGATGATCTGACCCCATGAGCGATACCCGCGAGTTCCACGCCACCCTGACCCGCTACCTGAAGGCGCGCGTGCCCTTCATCTCCATCCGCAGCACCGAGCGGGCGCGGGTGCTGGACATCCTGCGCGACGTTGCCGGCGCGCTGAATGCCCCGTTCTACGTGCACACCCTGTCGCAGGGCACGCGTGAGCTGTCCACCGGCCGCATCGTCAACGAGGACAGGTCGGTGGTCGGCGCGGTCGACTTCGCCAGCCAGCAGATGGCCCAGCGCCAGAACCTGAGTTTCGTGCTCACCGAAGTGTCCGACCTGGAGGACGACACGCCCTCGGCGCGGCAGCTGATCGACGTGGCGATGCTGGCCGCCGACCACGGCGGTTCGCTGGTGGTGGTCACCAGCAAGCCGATCTTCGGCCAATTGCAGCGGCTGGGCATGTCGCTGGTGCTGTCGCCGCCAACCGAAGACGAGATGGCGGTGATCATCCACGAGCAGATCGACCCGTATCGCAGCCAGTTCCAGATCGCCTGGGACGATGCCGACATCCGCCAGGCCGCCGCCATCCTTGCCGGCATCTCGCGCCTGGAGGCGGAAAACATCATCGCCACGCTGCTGGTGAACGGCCGCATCGACAAGAACGACCTGGTGGAGCTGATGCACGCCAAGGACCGCATCTTCGCCGACATTTCCGGCATCGAGCGCGTGCCCGTGCGCGGCGGCGACCTCAGCGTGGGTGGCCTGGGTGGGCTCAAGGACTGGCTGGCCCGCGAGCGCCCGCTGCTGACCGCCGACCTGCGCGAGCGCGGCATCCGCCCGCCGCGCGGCGTGCTGCTGGTGGGCGTGCCCGGCTGCGGCAAATCGCTGTCGGCCAAGGCCATCGCGCAGGACTGGCAGTTGCCGCTGTACCGGCTCGACCTGTCCACCATCCACGGCCAGTACCTCGGGCAGAGCGAGGGCCGGCTGAAGGAAGCCCTGGCCACCGCCGATCACGTGGCACCGTGCGTGCTGTGGATCGATGAGATCGAGAAGGGCCTGGCCGGCGCGACCGGCGGCGGCGATGGCGGCACCTCGACCCGGCTGGTGGGCCAGTTCCTGTACTGGCTGCAGGAAGCCCGCACCCGGGTGTTCGTGGTGGCCACCGCCAACGATGTCTCCAAGCTGCCGCCGGAGCTGCTGCGCCGTGGCCGCTTCGACGAACTGTTCTTCGTCGACCTGCCGACCGCACCGGAACGCCGCGACATCATCGGCATCTACGCCCGGCGTGGCCTCCAGCAGCGCGAGCTGGCCCCGGCGCTGCTGGACGAGCTGGTCGACCTGTCCGAGGGCTTTGCCGGCTCGGACCTGGAGTCGGCCGTGCGCGAGGTGGTCAAGGAGGCCTACCTGAAGGGCGACGCGGTGGTCACCGATGACCTGTTCCGGCGCAGCTTCCAGAACGTGGTGCCGCTGTCGCGGACCGCGCCGGAGCAGATCGAGAACATCCGCGCCTGGGGCCGCGAGCGCGCCGTGCCCGCCTCGGGCGAGGCGATCGCCGGCACTCCGCTGACCAGCGGCCGCCCACGCCGCGCCGTGCTGACCTGAGGCGGTCCGGGCCCAGGCGCCGGGGGCTTGCCCCCGCGGCGCCTTGCACCGCAGGGGACACGCTGGCATAATGCGCGGCTCGCTGTGTCCAAAAACCTTTGGATCGGCGGCCGGGAACACGTCATCCGGTCCGCCCTCGTCAGCGTAACCCTTTGATTCTCATGACGTGTGGCGGGAAACCGTCGAGGCCGCCGTCGCCCGGGCTATGGGCTGACACTTACTTTCATCGAGGTGCGCAATGTCCCGCGTATGCCAAGTTTCCGGCAAGCGAGTGCAGACGGGTAACAACGTCTCGCACGCCAACAACAAGACCCGTCGTCGTTTCCTGCCCAACCTGCACGAGCGCCGCTTCTGGGTTGCCAGCGAGAACCGCTGGGTCAAGCTTCGTGTTTCCGCGCATGCCCTGCGCACCATCGACAAGAACGGCATTGATTCCGTTCTGGCTGAGCTGCGTGCGCGCGGCGAAAAGGTCTGAGGAGTAAACGATCATGGCAGGCAAGCGCGACAAGATCCGTCTGATTTCGACGGCCAACACTGGCCACTTCTACACGACGGACAAGAACAAGAAGAACACCCCCGGGAAGATGGAATTCCTGAAGTACGATCCGGTCGTGCGCAAGCACGTCCTGTACAAGGAAGGCAAGATCAAGTAATCCGTCACCGGATTGGTTGATGTCCCGCGAAAAACCCGCCGAGAGGCGGGTTTTTTGTTGGCCGTGCGGCCCCACTGGCCGCACACGGCACCCGTGGCAGAATGCGGTTCCACCCCCGACGGGCGACGCGATGCTGTTCGAGTGGCTGCTGGGTTCCTGGTTGTTGATGCTGGACTGGCTGATCCGGCTGGCCGCGCTGTTCTGGATTCCCACCCGGACCACCCCGGGGGCCGCGCGCAGCTGGCTGCTGCTGGTCGGCTTCGTGCCCCTGCTGGGGTTGCCCCTGTACCTGCTGTTCGGCCACCCGTGGCTGTCGCGCCAGCGCGTGCAGCGCCAGGCCGAGGCGTCCCAGGTCATCCGTGAGGAACAGGCCCTGCAGCCACCGCTGCGCTGGACGCCGGTGCCGGATACGGCCACCGCCGAGATCGTGCCGCTGATCGAGCGCCAGGGCGACTTCATGCCCATCCACGGCAACGCGGTTGAACTGCTCAGCGACTACGACGCCTCGCTGCAGGCGCTGATCGCCGATATCGACCAGGCCCGCGACCGCGTGCACCTGCTGTACTACCTGATGTTCGACGATGCGGTCGGTGAGGCGATCGTGCAGGCGCTGCAACGCGCCGCCGCGCGCGGCGTGCACTGCCGGCTGCTGCTGGATGCGGTGGGTGCCAAGCGTGGCCTGCGCCGCTACCGGCACCGCCTGCAGGCGCTCGGCGTGGACGTGCGCGCGATGCTGCCCGGTGGCCTGCGCTGGCGGCGCAGCGGGCGCATGGACCTGCGCAACCACCGCAAGATCGCGGTGATCGACAACCGCGTCGGCTACATCGGTTCGCAGAACCTCGCCCAGCCGCAGTTCGTGCCCGGGTTCCCCAACAAGGAACTGGTGGCACGGGTGCGCGGCCCCGGTGTGGCGCACCTGGAAGCGGTGTTCGCCAGCGACTGGTACATGGAAACCGGCCAGCGCCTGGACGTGATGACCGCCGTGCCGGTGTGCTCGGCCGACGTGGCCACCCAGCTGCTGCCCAGCGGGCCGGCCTATCCCTTCAGCAATGCGCGCGACGCGGTCAACGCGCTGATCCATCTGGCCCGCCGGCGCATCGTGCTGGTCACGCCGTATTTCGTGCCCGACGAGGCCACGCTCAGCGCACTGCGCATCGCCGCGCTGTCCGGCGTGCAGGTGCAGTTGATCCTGTCGGCCAGCAGCAACCAGCGCCTGACCGCCTGGGCCCAGGAGGCGTACTACGACGAACTGCTGCGCTGCGGTGTGCGCATCGCCCTGTACGAGCCCAGCTTCCTGCATGCCAAGCACCTCACCGTGGACGAGGACATCGCACTGGTCGGCTCGATCAACCTGGATATCCGCTCGTTCGCGCTCAATGCCGAAATCGGCATGCTCTGCTACGACGCCGGCATCGTGGCCCAGCTGCTGCGCATCGAAAACGACTACCTGCTGCAGTCGCGCCAGCTTGACCTGAAAACCTGGCGCGGCCGGCCGGCATGGCGGCGCAGCCGCGAAGGCATCGCCCGGCTGGCCGACGCGCTGATGTAGCGCAGCGGCATGCGCCGACACGGGGGCATCGCGCGCATCGCCTACAATCGCCGCATGACTGCAACCGAACTTCCCCGCCAGTGCGACCTGGCCATCGTCGGCGGCGGTGCGGCCGGTGTGCTGGTCGCGTTGCACGCGCTGCGCGCCGCCACCCGCGCGGCCCACATCGTCCTGTTCGAGCCGGCCTCGGTGCTGGCGCAGGGCATCGCCTATGCCACGCCGTGGGCCGATCACCTGCTCAACGTGCCGGTCGGCAGGATGAGCGGCCTGCCCGAGGCGGCCGACGACTTCCTGGCGTATCTCCTGCAGGCCGATGCCTTCCCGGCCCTGGACCGTGACGCACTGGCGGCAGCGTACGTGCCGCGGCGCTTCTACGCCGCCTACCTGCAGGCGCGCCTGGAGCAGGCGCAGGCCGCCAGCCCGGCGCAGCTGCAGGTGGTGCACGAGGCCGTACTTGGCCTGCATCCGGGCAACGCCGTGCAGCGGCTGTCGCTGGCCAACGGCGATCACTGGCAGGCACGCCAGGTGGTGCTGGCCTGCGGCAACAGCATGCGGCCGCTGCCGGTGCCCGGCGCCGAGGCGCTGCCGCCGGGGAAGGTGGTCGATGCGTGGGATTACGACGGCGTGCGCCTGCTGGCCGGCGATGGCGACGTGGCCATCATCGGTTCCGGCCTGAGCATGGCCGACAGCGTGGTCGCGCTGGCCAACGCCGGCCACCGCGGGCGCATCCATGTGCTGTCGCGCCATGCGCTGCTGCCGTTGCCGCATGCGCACGGCGGTGCGGCCACCTTCGATCCGCAGCCGCTGCCGGGCATGCCGCTGCGCCAGGCACTGCGCGCGCTGCGCCTGCATGCCCGCGACGCCGTCGCGCACGGCCTGCCCTGGCAGGCGGTGATGGATCGCATCCGCCCGCTGGGCCAGGCGCTGTGGCGGGGGCTGGATACGGCCGACCAGCGCCGTTTCCTGCGCCACGTGGTGCGGTACTGGGATGTGCATCGCCATCGCATCGCCGAACCGGTCGAGGCGCAGGTTGCCGCACTGGAACAGTCCGGCCAGCTGCAGCGCCATCGCGCCCGCCTGGACACCGTGCTGGTGCTGGACAGCGCCCTGCAGGTTCACGCGCACGGTGCCGGCGGCGTGCTGCCGCTCCTCACGGTGGGCGCGCTGATCAACGCCACCGGCGTGGAAACCCGCGCTGCCGCGATGCGCAATCCGCTGGTGCAGCAGTTGCTGGCCGATGGGCTGGCACGCCCGGGTCCGCATGGCCTCGGGGTGGATACCTCGGTGGAGCAGGGGCATCTGCTGGATGCGGCGGGCCAACCGCAGGCGGGCGTGCAGGTCGTCGGCAGCCTGCGCATCGGCACGCTCTGGGAAAGCCTGGCGATTCCCGAGCTGCGCGGCCAGGCCCAGCAGGCGGCACGCGCCGCGCTGGGCTGAACCGGTTGCGGGCCGGGGCGGTCGCCGCGCGCTGCACGGGGTAAAATGGGGCATGGATGTCTCCCACTTGCTCGACGGGCTCAACCCCGCCCAGCGCGAAGCTGTGTCCGCGCCGCCCGGCCACCATCTGGTGCTTGCCGGTGCCGGTTCCGGCAAGACCCGCGTACTTATCCACCGCATCGCCTGGCTGAATGAAGTCTGCGGCGTGCCGACGCACGGCATTTTTGCGGTGACCTTCACCAACAAGGCCGCCGGCGAGATGCGTCACCGCATCGACCTGCAGCTGCCGCAGGGCAGCCGCGGCGCGTGGATCGGCACCTTCCACGGCCTGGCCCATCGCCTGCTCCGCCTGCACTACCAGGATGCCAAGCTGCCCGACAGCTTCCAGGTGCTCGATTCGGACGATCAGCTGCGCCTGGTCAAGCGGGTCGTGCAGCAGCTGGAGATCGACGACGGCAAGTTCGCGCCGAAGCAGATCGCCTGGTGGATCAACGAGCAGAAAGACGAAGGCCGTCGGCCGCAGCACATCCAGCCCGAGCCGCATGACGCCTGGCTGGAAACCATGCGCCAGGCGTATGCCGCCTACCAGGAGCGCTGCGACCGTGCCGGCCTGGTCGACTTCGCCGAACTGCTGCTGCGCGCGCATGAACTGCTGCGCGACAACCCGGCGCTGCTGGCCCACTACCGCTCGCGCTTCCGCGAGATCCTGGTGGACGAGTTCCAGGACACCAACGCCATCCAGTACGCCTTCGTGCGCGTACTGGCCGGCGACAGCGGCCACGTGTTCGTGGTCGGCGACGACGACCAGGCCATCTATGGCTGGCGCGGCGCCAAGGTGGAGAACGTACAGCGCTTCCTGAAGGACTTCCCCGGCGCGCAGACCGTGCGCCTGGAGCAGAACTACCGGTCCAGCGCCAACATCCTCGGCGCTGCCAATGCGGTGATCGCGCACAACCCGGACCGCATCGGCAAGGAGCTGTGGACCGACAGCGGCGACGGCGAGCCGATCGACCTGTATGCGGCCTACAACGAGATGGACGAGGCGCGTTATGTGGTCGAGCGTGCGCGCCAGTGGGTGCGCGATGGCGGCAGCTACGGCGACGCCGCGGTGCTCTATCGCAGCAACGCGCAGTCGCGGGCCTTCGAAGAAGCACTGCTGTCCGAGCAGGTGCCGTACCGGGTGTACGGTGGCATGCGCTTCTTCGAGCGCGCCGAAATCAAGGATGCGCTGGCCTACCTGCGGTTGATGACCAACCGCAACGATGACGCCGCGTTCGAACGGGCGGTCAACACGCCCACGCGTGGCATCGGCGACCGCACCCTGGACGAAGTGCGCCGGCTGGCGCGCACCCAGGCGATCTCACTGTGGGAAGCCACCATGCTGACCACGCAGGGCGACGCCCTGGCTGCGCGCGCACGCAACGCACTGGCCGGGTTCCTGACCCTGGTCAACCAGCTGCATGGCGAAGCCGGCGAGATGACCCTGGCCGAACGCATCGACCACGTGCTGGTGCGCTCGGGCCTGCGTGAGCACTGGTCCAAGGAAAGCCGCAACGCGCTGGATTCGGAATCGCGTGCGGACAACCTGGATGAACTGGTCTCGGTGGCCTCGCGTTTCACCCGCCGCGAAGACGACATCGAGGAAACCGGCGAGACCATGAGCGAACTGGTCGCCTTCCTCTCCTACGCCTCGCTGGAGGCCGGCGAAGGCCAGGCGCAGGCAGGCGAAGAGGGCGTGCAGCTGATGACCCTGCACTCGGCCAAGGGCCTGGAGTTCCCGCTGGTATTCCTGGCCGGCATGGAAGATGGCCTGTTCCCGAGCGCGCGTTCGCTGGAAGAGAGCGGCCGGCTGGAAGAGGAGCGCCGCCTGGCCTACGTGGGCATCACCCGCGCGCGCCAGAAACTGGTGCTCAGCTACGCCGAGTCGCGCCGCATCCACGGCCAGGACAACTACAACGTGCCCTCGCGTTTCCTGCGCGAGATCCCGCGCGAGCTGCTCAACGAAGTGCGCCCCAAGGTGCAGGTCTCGCGCAGCGCCTCGCTCGGTGCCAACCGTGTGATGGGCCACGCCGCACTGGAAGCCCCGCCGCTCAAGCTGGGTGCGATGGTCACCCATGCCCGCTTTGGCGAAGGCATGGTCACCGACTACGAAGGCAGCGGCCAGCACGCACGCGTGCAGGTGGAGTTCGCCGAGGCCGGCAGCAAGTGGCTGGTGATGGCGTACGCCAACCTGACGGTGCTGTAAGGAGGGCGCGCCACGGATGACGCGCCACGTTCTCTTCATCTGCAGCCAGAACCGCCTGCGCAGCCCGACGGCTGAGCAGGTGTTCGCCGATTGGCCCGGCATCGAGACCGCATCGGCCGGTCTCAAGCCGGATGCCGACGTGCCGGTCAGTCCGGAACTGCTGCAGTGGGCCGATCTGATCGTGGTGATGGAGCGCGCACACCGCAGCCGTCTGTCCAGCCGGTTCCGGTCATGGCTGGGTGGCAAGCGCGTGGTGTGCCTGGATATTCCGGACGACTACGACTTCATGCAGCCGGCGCTGGTGGAACTGCTGGAGCGCAAGGTGCCGCCGTTGCTGCGCTGAGCAGCCGTCCAGCGGCCGGCACTACAATGGGGCCCCCTTTTGCGCAGATCGCCCCCATGACCGATTCGCCGCTGCACATCAACGTCAAACTGAACGCCCGGCTGCAGCCCGAGCATCGCCTGCAGCTGTTCGAAGATCCGCTCGATGCGATGCTCGACGGCGCGGGCATCGGTGAAATTCTGGGCGGCGGAACGGCGCTGTCCGATGAGGGCGAGGTCGAGTACGGCGACCTGGAGATCCAGCTGCACGACGCGGCCGCACTGCCGCAGGTGATCGAACTGCTCGAGCAGCTCGGCGCACCGAAGGGGTCGCTGATCCAGCGTGACGGTGAGGACGACCTGCCGTTCGGCATCACCGAAGGCCTGGGGCTGTACCTGGATGGCGTGAACCTGCCGGACGAGGTCTACGAACAGTGCGATTCGAACTACGTGTTCGACCAGATCGTCGAGCGCATCGACGGCCACGGTGAAATCTGCAGCTGGTGGCAGGGGCCGAGCGAAACGGCGCTGTATCTGTACGGCGCCAGCTTCGACACGATGGGCGAGCGCATTGCCGATCTGCTCGCCAGCTACCCGCTGTGCCAGGGCGCGCGCGTGGTGCGGATCGCCTGACCGGCACCCATCAGCGCGGCACTCCGCGCGAGGGTGCGCTGCCGGCGTCGCGACGGGCGCCGAACAGCAGCAGCCACAGTCCGCTGCCGATCTCGCCCAGCGAGGCCGGCAGCGTGGCGTAGTTCGACAGCAGGGTGGTGGCATAGCCGGGAATCAGCAGCTCGCCGAAGACGTTGAGCAGATAGCCCACGCCCCCCAGCATCAGCAGCACGCCCAGCGCACGCGGGATCGCCCGCGTGCGCCAGACCAGCCAGCCAAATGGCAGCAGCCACAGCCCCCAGAACAGGCTGGCCAGGAAGATGTGGCTGCTCCAGCTCTTCAGTGCGGCAATGGCCAACGCCTGCAGCTGGTCGGGCGCCAGCGTGCGCGCCAGCACCGGATCGGTGAGCAGGGCAACGGCATCCAGGCGCTGCGCCAACGCTGCCAGTGCGATCGGCACGCCCGCCACCGCCAGCGCCACCATCAACGTGGCGGCGGTCCGGTACGACGGAGCGAACAGGCGATACAGGAGCAGCGGCAGGAGCAGGAAGGCGATCTGTTCCAGCGCGAACGCCGCGATGCCGGCGCGGAACAGGCCGGCATGCGTGGCGATGTTGGCCAGCGTGGCGGCCGGATCGCCGGCGACACTGATCTGGGACGGCACGTAGGCCAGGCTGAAGATGCCGGTGGCGATCACCACCAGATACACCCCACCTGCCCACCGCCCGGACTGCTGTTGCGTTGCCATCGCACCGCTCCCGACACCGGTGCGGAGCGACCGGTTGCCGTCACGCTACGGCTCGCCGGGCGCTGCCGTGACTGCCGGAAGTCATGTGCCGACGGACGGTAGGCGGCGCGCCAACCCGCTCCCTGCCGTCGCGGCCGCCCGGCTTCATCGGCCCCCGCCCCCGACTCATCCCGGATTTCACGCACTTCGTCGCGTGCTGCTTGCCCGGGTCACGGCGCGCGCCCAGAGTCTGGCGCTGTCCGCTGGGAGCGCGCATATGAACAAGGGAATCCCGTACCTGCTTGCCGTTCTGGTCGCGCTGACGCTGTCGGCCGACTGGGGCGCGCCGGTGCTGGCCCTGTTCCAGCATGCCTATGCCTGCCTGGAGGGCGGCGGTGGTCTGGACCTCATGCGCCTGCGCTGCGAGGCGCAGCCCACCGGGTTGTGCGCCGCGCTGGCCACATGGCCGTTCTGGGCGACGGCGGCGGCCGTCGCGGTGGCCGCGCTGCTGGTCGCGCGCCCGGCCGTGCGGTCAGGCGCGGCGCACGCGGCCTGACGGCGGCGTACCGCGAACGCGCCGGGCAGGGCATCATCGGCGGCCTGCCATGAGGAACCGCCATGCCCCTGACTGAAAAGGACAAGATGCTGTCCGGCCAACCCTATCGGCCGGGCGATCCGCAGCTGCAGGCCGAAATGGCGGCCGCGAAGGCATGGATGGTGCGCTACAACGCAGCCCTGGCCGCGTCGCCGGCGGCGCGTCGCGAGCTGCTGCGCGAGCGTCTCGGGGCGGTCGGCGAGGGGGCGGTGATCCGTCCGCCCTTCCATTGCGACTATGGCAGCCACATCCATCTGGGGCGCGATGTGTTCCTCAACTACAACTGCGTAATTCTCGACGTGGCCGAAATCCACATCGGCGACGGCACCCAGATCGGCCCGGCCGTGCAGATCTATGCCGCCGACCATCCGCGCGATCCGCAGCAGCGTGCCGCCGGGCTGGAATCGGCGCGGCCGGTACGGATCGGACGCAATGTGTGGATCGGGGGCGGTGCCATCCTGTTGCCCGGCGTGGAGATCGGCGATGACGCCGTAGTGGGCGCCGGCAGCGTGGTGACGCGCAACGTGCCCGCCGGCGCCACCGTGGTCGGCAACCCGGCGCGCGTGGTGGCGCGCCCGCACGGCGATTGATCCTGCTCAAGGCATGATCTCCACACCGGGTGTGCAATGGTGTCCCTTCCATTGCCCCCTCCCTGGAGCCCTGTCATGTACAAGCGAATCCTGATTGCCACCGATGGTTCGGAACTGGCCGAGAAGGGGCTGCTCAAAGGCCTGGAGCTGGCCAAGGACCTCAACGCCGAGGTCGATATCGTTACCGTGTCCGAGCCGTGGGCGGTGGGCATGTACGACGCGATGGGCTGGAGCGTGGGCTACATGAACAGCCCCGAGTACAAGGCCGACCGCGAGGAAACCGCGCAGAAGGTACTGGCACCGGCCAAGGCCACCGCCGATGCGCAGGGCTTGCGCGCGAACACCGTGCACGTGCTGGACCGCTATGCGGCCGACGGCATCATCGACACCGCCACCGAGCGTGGCAGCGACCTGATCGTGATGACCTCGCACGGCCGTCGCGGCGTCACCCGGGTGCTGCTCGGCAGCCAGACCGCCGAAGTACTGGCACGCAGCACCGTACCGGTGCTCGTCATCCGCTGAAGGGTGCGGCTAATCCGCGTGTTGTGCCGGCCGCTGGCCGGCTCCTCCCAATCCGGGGATATCGAGAGCCGGCCAGCGGCCGGCACTACACGCGGGTGTTGCTCGGCAGCCAGACGCCGAGGTGTTGGCGCGCAGCGCCGTACCGGTGCGGCTCATCCGCAGGTAGTGCCGGCCGCTGGCCGGCTCCTCGCGATGCAGGGGTATCGAGAGCCGGCCAGCGGCCGGCACTACCGGGCAATCCGCGGTATCGAGTGCCGCCGGGCAGAGCCCGGCACTACGGGCGCAGTTTGAGCGTCTGCGATTCGTCCAGGCTGCCGTCCGGCTGCAGCACCACGTAGCGCTCGCCGCTGCGATCAAACAACACCGGAATCGGATCGCGGAACAGCGGGCGGCGCACGAAGCGCAGCGCCCAGCCGAAATGCTCCAGCGTTTCCACCGCCTGCCGCTGCTCTGCGGTCAGGCCGGCCCTTAGCTGGGCAGGGTCCGGTGGTTGGCGGCGTTCAGGCGTGGTCATCGGGCAGGGCGGTGCGGTAAACGGGATCCACGCTGTTGCAAGCCCCGTACCGGCGGGGCAACGCGGCAGCGCCAGGGCAGGCGGTCACCAGCTGTAGAGCTTCCAGTAGACCGGGGACACGCCGTCCTTGTCGTTGTCCATGCGGCCGTCGCCGTTGCGGTCGTACATGTAGTACGCCGGACCCTGCGACGGGGTCACCTTGACCATGCGCAGCTGGCCGCTGACGCGGTATTCCTCGACGGTATCGCCGTTGTCCAGGGTGCGCTTGGCGATGTCCGCGCCGGAGACATCGACCGGGGGAGCGCCTGCGCCGCCGGTGGAAGCGCAGCCAGCCAGTGCGAGCAGGGCAGCCAGCAACAGGATCTTCATGGGCCGTAGGTCCTTGGACAGGGAAGCCTGGATTATGCCCCATGCGTTGTGAGCCCGGTGCCGCGAACCGCGTGGGCCGGGCGCGTAGAATCGTCGCATGAGCCGATTAGTCCTGATTGACGGGTCCAGTTACCTGTATCGCGCGTTCCACGCGCTCCCGCCGCTGACCAACGCGCACGGTGAACCCACCGGCGCGCTGTTCGGCGTGGTCAACATGCTGCGCGCCACCCTGAAGGAGCGTCCCGAGTACGTCGCCTTCGTGGTCGATGCGCCCGGCAAGACCTTCCGCGACGACCTGTATGCCGACTACAAAGCCAACCGGCCGCCGATGCCCGACGACCTGCGTCCGCAGATCGAGCCGATGTGCCGCATCGTCGACGCGCTTGGGCTGAGCATCCTGCGCATCCCCGGCGTGGAAGCCGACGACGTGATCGGCACGCTGGCGCTGCAGGGCCACCGCGACGGCCTGCAGGTCACCATCTCCACCGGCGACAAGGACTTCGCCCAGCTGGTCCGCCCGGGTATCGAACTGGTCAACACCATGACCGGCAGCCGGATGGACTCGGATGCGGCGGTGATGGAGAAGTTCGGCGTGCGCGCCGACCAGATCGTCGATCTGCTGGCGCTGATGGGCGATGCGGTCGACAACGTGCCCGGCGTTGAGAAATGCGGTCCCAAGACCGCCGCCAAGTGGCTGGCCGAGTACCAGCACCTGGATGGGGTGATGGCCGCTGCGGCGACCATGAAGGGCAAGATCGGCGAGAACCTGCGTGCGGCGCTGGAGCGCCTGCCGCTCAACCGTGAGCTGGTCACCATCCGCACCGACGTGGCGCTGGACGCCACGCCGCAGACCCTGCCGCTGCGCGAGCCGGACGTGCCCACCCTGAGCGAGCTGTACCTGCGCTACGGCTTCACCCAGGCGCTGAAGGAGCTGGGGGGGCCGGTACCGGCACCGGCGGCCGCCAGCGACGCCCCGGTCAGCCTGCGCGGCACGGCCGCCGGCTTCGCCCGCAGCACGCCGGGCGAGGCGGATGCCGCGATCGACCCGGCGCTGTCCGCCCCAGGTGAATACGAGACCGTGCTCACCACCGAACAGCTCACCGCCTGGGTGGAACGTGCGGAAGCGGCGGACCTGATCGCCTTCGACACCGAAACCGACGCGCTCGATGCGATGCGCGCCAACCTGGTCGGCATCAGCCTGGCGGTCGAGCCCGGCCGCGCCGCGTACATCCCGGTGGGCCACGACTATCCGGGCGCCCCGGCCCAGCTGCCGCGCGAGCAGGTACTGGCCGCGCTGCGTCCGGTGCTGGAGAACCCGGACAAGAAGAAGCTCGGCCAGCACGGCAAGTACGACCTGCACGTGCTGCGCCGGCATGGCATCGAGGTGCGTGGTTACCACGACGACACCATGCTCGAAAGCTTCGTGCTCAACTCCACCGCCACCCGCCACGACATGGATTCGCTGGCGATGCGCTATCTCGGCTACACCACCATCAAGTTCGAGGATGTGGCCGGCAAGGGCGCCAAGCAGATCTCCTTCTCCCAGGTCGGCCTGGACGAAGCCGGTCGCTACGCCGCCGAAGATGCCGACATCACCCTGCGCCTGCACCACGCGCTGCAGCCGCAGCTGCTGGCGGTACCGGCGCTGGACAGCGTCTACCGCGACATCGAGATGCCGCTGGTGCCGGTGCTGGCCAGGATCGAGGCCAATGGCGTGCATATCGACATGACCGAGCTGCGCCGGCAGAGCCAGGACCTGGGCGTGCGCATGCTGGCGGCCCAGCAGAAGGCCACCGAACTGGCCGGGCACACCTTCAACCTGGATTCGCCGAAGCAGCTGCAGGCCGTGCTGTTCGACGAACTGAAGCTGCCGGCGCTGGTGAAGACCCCCAAGGGGCAGCCGAGCACCAACGAAGAGGCGCTGGAGGCGATTGCCGAACAGCACGAACTGCCGCGCGTGATCCTGGACTACCGCGGGCTGGCCAAGCTGCGCAGCACCTACACCGACAAGCTGCCGGAGATGGTCAACCCCGATACCGGGCGCGTGCACACCAGCTACCACCAGTCCGGCGCGGCCACCGGGCGGTTGTCGTCCTCCGACCCGAACCTGCAGAACATTCCGATCCGCACCGACGATGGCCGCCGTATCCGCCGCGCCTTCGTCGCGCCGCCGGGGCGCAAGCTGCTGGCCTGCGACTACTCGCAGATCGAGCTGCGGATCATGGCCCACCTGTCCGAGGACCCGGGCCTCGTACGCGCGTTCGAGCAGGGCGCGGACGTGCATCGCGCCACCGCCGCCGAAGTGTTCGGGCGCGCGCTGGAGGACGTCACCACCAGTGAGCGCCGTGCGGCCAAGGCGATCAACTTTGGCCTGATGTACGGCATGAGCGCGTTCGGTCTGGCGCGCAATCTGGGCATCGACCGTGGCCAGGCACAGGATTATGTCGCGCTGTATTTCAGCCGTTATCCCGGCGTGCGCGATTTCATGGAGCGCATGCGGCAGCAGGCGCGCGAGCAGGGCTACGTGGAAACGCTGTTCGGCCGTCGTCTGTACCTGAACGACATCAATGCCCGCAACCAGGGCCTGCGCGCCGGAGCTGAACGGGCAGCGATCAATGCGCCGATGCAGGGCACGGCGGCGGACATCATCAAGCGTGCGATGGTGCGCGTGGACGACTGGCTGCAGACCCAGGACGGCCAGGCCCGGATGATTCTGCAGGTACACGATGAATTGGTGTTTGAAACCGAAAGCAGCTTCCTGGAAACCTTGCGTTCCCAGGTCGTCTCGCTGATGTCCTCGGCGGCGCAACTGCGCGTGCCGCTGGTGGTCGACGCGGGCGTCGGTGACAACTGGGATGAGGCGCACTAACGGTTTTTCGGCCGCGAATGGATGAATTCGTTCATTACGTGGCCGGAATCTGACTCTTCCATGAATGTTTCCGTGATGCGGCGAGGATTAATTGGGCCCCTTCACGAACTATCAATGTTCGGGGTGCTTTTATAGACCTCGACAGGCGCAACGCCTGTTGTGGATCTCTCCCATCCCCTGGAGCAGATCTCGGAACGGGGGCTCCTCCCCAAGCGCCCGTTCCCCGGCCCCGCTGACCTCCCCCTGGTCGGCGGGGCTTTTTATTTGGGCCTTTGCCAGCCTGACTGGCGCCGTCGTCGCGGCCCTGTCGCATCTGCCGATTGCCTGCAGCCCGCGCTCTGGCCCATCCTGCCTGCACGTTCCGGGGAGAGTGCAATGAGCGACCTGTTTGCCTTGGCCATGCCGTGGTGGGAATTCATCCTGCGCGCGGTGGTGGTGTACGTGGTGGTGCTGGGCATGGTGCGTCTGTCCGGCAAACGCGCGCTGGGCCAGATCACGCCGTTCGACGTGCTGCTGATCGTGCTGCTCGGCAATGCGGTGCAGAACGCGCTGCTGGGGGAAGACACGTCGCTGGGCGGTGGCCTGCTGCTGGCCGCCACGCTGATCCTGATCAACTATTCGGTCGGCTGGCTCAGCACGCGCAGCCGGCGCATCGAAACGCTGGTCGAAGGCGAGCCGGTGCTTATCGCACGCGACGGCAAACTGCTGGCCTCGATACTGAAACGCGAACTGGTGACCCAGGCCGATTTCAACGCGGCGATGCGTCAGCAGGGCTGCAGCGATGTCAGCGAAGTGGAGATGGCACTGCTGGAGATCAACGGCCACATCACCATCGTGCCCAAGGACAAGACGTAACGCCGGGTTGCCGCGTCACACCCAGTCGCGCGGCACCAGGTAGTCGGCCAGCCGCGCCTCGTCGCTGCCGCTCTCGGGCTGGAAGCCATACTCCCAGCGCACGCGCGGCGGCAGGCTCATCAGGATGCTCTCGCTGCGCCCGCCGCTCTGCAGGCCGAACAGCGTGCCGCGGTCGTAGACCAGGTTGAACTCCACGTAACGGCCTCGCCGATACAGCTGGAACTCGCGTTCGCGCTCGCCATAGGGCGTGTTCTTGCGCCGCTCCACGAGCGGCAGGTAAGCGTCCAGGAAGCCGTCGCCGACTGCGCGCAGATAAGCGAAATCGCGTTCGAAGTCACCGTGCAGGTCGTCAAAGAACAGGCCGCCAACGCCGCGCGTTTCATTGCGGTGGCGCAGGAAGAAGTACTCGTCGCACCAGCGCTTGTGGGCCGTGTAGCGCTCGTCGCCGAACGGTGCGCACAGGTCGTGCGCCACCCGGTGCCAATGCTGCACGTCTTCATCGAACGGATAGAACGGGGTCAGGTCGAAGCCACCGCCGAACCACGAGGCCACTTCCACGCCATCGCGCTCGGCGCGGAAGTAGCGCACGTTGGCATGCGTGGTGGGCAGGTACGGGTTGAGCGGGTGGAACACCAGCGACACACCGGTCGCACGCCATGAGGCGCCGGCCAGCTCCGGCCGGTTGGCCGACGCCGACGGCGGCAGGCGCGTGCCAGCCACGTCGGAGAAGCCGATGCCGGCCTGCTCGAACACCGCGCCATCGCGCAGGATGCGGGTACGGCCACCGCCGCCCTCGGCACGCTGCCAGAGGTCTTCGGTGAACCGTGCGCGGCCGTCGGCAGCTTCGATGGCCGCGCAGATGCGGTCCTGCAGGTCGGTCAGGTAGCTGCGTACGCGTTCGAATTCGTTCATGGCGCGTACTTTACCGCAGCCGCGCGGGGGCGCCTGCGGCCGACCGGCCGCAGGCGGGGTGACTCAGCGGCCGCCCTTGCGGTTGCGGTTGGACGCGGCGGGCGCATCGTCTGCGTCGGGGGCCGTGCCGGTATCCGATCCGGCGTCGTCGTCCTCCTCCTGGCTCAGCCGTTCGGCCAGCTTTTCCAGGCTGCCGGACAACTGCAGCATTGCCCAGTTGCGGGTGGCATGCACGTCGCAGGCGACATGGGTGCCCTTGCCGTCGCGGGCGCACAGGGCCTGCATCGATTCGGGAATGGCGTCATCGCCGGTGTGCTCGTACACCGTGGCCAGGTTCTCGCAGCCTTCGCGCACGCCGGCGGTGCACATCTTCAGGTAGTAGGGGGCGGCCTCGGCCCAGCGATCGCCCAGCGCCAGGCGATGGCCCATCGCGTTGCAGCCCTGCAGGCGGCCAGCATCGCAGCAGGCCTGTGCGCCGCGCTCGCTGCCGCCGGTGGGGCAGTCCTGGGTCAGCGGAATTTCCACGAACACCACCGACGCGGCGCATTGGCCGGCCTCGCCTTCGCGGGTGTAGTAGGCGTAGCGGTTCCAGGTGTCCACGCCGATCAGGCTGCCGTTGGCGAGCGGCTGCAGCACGAAGTCGCCACCCTTGTCGTGGCGGATGCGGATCTGCCCGTCCTCCAGGCGTGCGCGCAGCTGGCCACTGAGCGGTATCTGCACCAGCCCACCATCGCCGAAGGCCAGGCTGTCCATGAGCCCGGTGGCGGCCGTGTACTGGCCACAGGGCAGGGACGTGGCGGCGACCGGCAGCATGTCGGCGGCCGTCAGGCCCTGCAGCGGCGCCGCGGCGGTGCAGCTGTCCGGATTGCCGCCCTTGGTGCAGGCCAGCTGCAGCGCGTCACGGGCCGGCAGCCAGCGCCCGGCGGTCCACAGGGCCTGGGCCACGTCCTGGCAGAACGTGCCGGCCGGGTGTGCGCGGCACAGCGCGGACACGTCGTCCAGCGCGGCCGCCGGCAGCGGGGCCGGCTTCTGGCTGCTCAGCAGGATGCCGGCGAACGCCTTGGCCATCGCCATGCTGGCTGCTTCCTTGCAGGCCTCGGCATCGTACTGGCCGCTGTCGGGCTTGCACGACGCCGGTTCCTGCAGGTCCGGATCATCCTCGCCAACGTCCTCGCGGGTGGCGGCCTCGCGCGCCTCGGATTCATAACTGGCCAGCAGCGCCTTGCAGGCCGCCGGCACGCCTTCCTCGCACCAGGGGCGCAGCACGTCGCGGTCGGCCATGCGGATGTCGTCCAGGCAGGTGCCGATGCTGGCGCGGCAGCTGTTCTCGGGGAAGCGCACCGCCGGCTTGCAGCGCGCCGGCTCGCTGAGCTGGTACGTGAGGTAGCCTGCTTCCAGGCGGCGGCCGCCATCGCTGATGTCCGCATCCAGCACCACCCCGGCATCGGGGTCGGCCATCTTCAACTGCTGCCCCAGGCGCCGGAGCAGATACGGTTCGCGGGCCATCCCGGGGATCTGGCGGTAGCCCTGGTTGGGGCTTTCGATGACGATCCGGGTGGGGTTGTCATCCGCCTGGTAGGTACCGCATTGCAGGGGGATGGGCGGGGCGGATGCCGGGGCTGCCGACAGCAGCGCCACCGGCGCGGCCAGGCCGGCCAGCGTGGCCAGTACACGAATCAAGGACATGGGAGCTACCTGTACGAAAAAAGAATCAGGGGACCGGATCGGCACTGCCGACCGGAGCCACGGGAAGAGGCGCGGCGCAGTTGGCGGGCGCGCGCAGCCGATAGCGCTGGCCATCGTTGACCAGGGTCTGGTTGGCTGCGTCGTAGTCGATCCGGTACTGCCGTCCGTCGCCGAGCCCGGTCAGGCGCCAGTGCGCGCCGTCCGGCTCCAGGCGGAAGGAGGTCGGGTCGTCGGGCGGGAACGGGTAGACCACCGTGCCGTTGCCAACCACCTCCAGCGCAGGCCCGTCCTCGCCGACCACATAGCGGCCGCACGGAATGCGCTGCACGTCGGCCAAGGCGCTGCCGGCCAGCAGGCATGCCAGCGCACCCGCTCCCCACTGCAGTCGCCGGATCACGAGAAGAACCGCGCGCGCACGTCGGCGCGCCACAGCCGCTGCACCAGCCACAGGTGCAGCACAAAGAACACGATCGCCGCCAGCCCGAGCAGGCCGGTCCAGATCGCGCGCTGCACGCGCAGGGACGCGCGCAGTTCCTGGATGTCCGGGTCCTGCACCGCCGCGGCCAGTTGGGCCTGCATGTTCTGCAGGAACAGGTCCAGCAGCCAGGGCACGATGAAGTTGAGCAGCGCGGTCAGCACGAGCAGGAACGTGAAGCCCACCAGCGCCCAGCGCTGGAAGCGCAGCAGGCCCCAGCAGGTGGCCGCCCCGAACATGCTGAGCAGCAGCAGGGCAGCGGTCAGCGGCTCCGCATGCGCGATACCCAGCGTCACCGGCTCGGGCAACAGCGGCCACCAGTCGCTGCCCCACAGTGCCACCAGCGTGGGGTAATCCAGCAGCGACGGCAGCGCGAGCATCTGCACCGTAAACCACAGGCTGCACGCAACGCAGACCAGCAACGAGGCCTTGGCCATCGGTGCGATGAAGTCGTCGGCGCGCGATGTGCGCAGCGGCATGGGGGGAAGAGGCAATGACATCCGGTGTCCTGGTTGACCAGGCCGCGATGTCAGATCGCGGCCACCGCACGTGCGGCCGCGGGCAGGATATGGTCTGCGCTCAACGGTGCCAAGCGGCAATCGTGCGGCGGAACGCCTGCAATCCACGCCAGCTCCGCGATTTCGGCGC
This sequence comes from Stenotrophomonas sp. LGBM10, assembly GCF_046736075.1. Taxonomy (GTDB): domain Bacteria; phylum Pseudomonadota; class Gammaproteobacteria; order Xanthomonadales; family Xanthomonadaceae; genus Stenotrophomonas. The sequence goes on along the minus strand of NZ_CP177163.1, from coordinate 2,133,733 downwards.
GTGCCTGCGGCGTTCCTGCCACCCGCACCAGCCAGGCGCGGGCGCGTACCCGGCGGCCGGGTTCGTTCACCGCCCAGGCCTCGAACTGACCCAGCGGCACAGCGCTGCCGGCCTCCAGCAGCACCCCCAGTTCCTCGTGCAGCTCACGGGCAAGGGCGGGCAGCGGCGCCTCGCCCGGTTCGGGTTTGCCACCGGGCTGGATGAACGTGTCCGAGCCCTGCTTGCGTACCACCAGCACGCGGCCGGCGGTATCGCGGATGACCGCGGCGACGATCTCGATCGGCGCCGCGTCGTGGCTCACTTCAGGTTCTCTTCGAACAGCTTCAGGATGCGCTTGTACTGGTCCAGCCAGGAGTCCGGACGCACGTAGCCGTGGCGTTCCAGCGGGTACGGCGCGATCGTCCAGTTGTCCTTGTGCAGCTCGATCAGCTTCTGGGTCAGATTCACCGAGTCCTGGAAGAACACGTTGTCGTCCATCATCCCGTGCGCGATCAGCAGGTGGTCCTGCAGGCCGTCGGCGTACTCGATCGGCGACGACGTGCGGTACGCCTCCGGGTCGATGTCCGGCGTGTTGAGGATGTTGGCGGTGTAGCCGTGGTTGTACTGGTGCCAGTCGACCACCGGGCGCAGCGCGGCACCGGCCTTGAACGTGCCCGGCGAGCGGAACAGCGCCATGAAGGTCATGAAGCCGCCGTAGGAACCGCCGTAGATGCCGGCATGCGCGCGGTCACCCTGCTTGGTGTCCACCAGCCAGTCCAGGCCGTCCTTGTAGTCCTCCAGCTCCGGGTGGCCCATGTTGCGGTAGATCGCCGTGCGCCAGTTGCGGCCGTAGCCTTCGCTGCCGCGGTAATCCATGTCCAGCACGATGTAGCCCTTCTGCACCAGCAGGTTGTGGAACATCTGCTCGCGGAAGTAGGCCGGGTAGCGCTGGTGCACGTTCTGCAGGTAGCCGGCGCCGTGCACGAACATGGCGATCGGATACTGCTTGCCCGGCTCGGGGTTTTCCGGGCCGTAGTACTTGGCCCAGACCACGCCCGCGCCGTGCTTGGACGGCACCTGCACCAGCTTGGGCTGGATCCACTCGCGCGCCTTGAAGGCGGCCGTACGGGTGTCGGTCAGCACCTTGGCCTGGCCACCGGCGGTGGGCACCACCGCCAGCTGCGCCGGCAGATAGGCGCCGGAGTAGCGCACCAGCAGCTGCTGGCCATCCGGGGACAGCGAGAAGTCCTCCACGCCGTTGAGCGAGGTCAGCTCACGCACCTGCCGGCTGGCGTTGTCCACCGCACACACTTCGTAGTCGCCGGGCGACTGCTGGTTGCACAGGAAGTAGAAACCGCGGCCGTCGGCGCTGGGCACCGGCATCGAGGTTTCCCACTTGCCGCCGGTCAGCGCCTGCGGCTTGGCCGTGCCCTGCTGGGTGTACAGGTGCGAATAGCCCGATTCCTCCGACAGCAGCCACAGCGTGCGGTTGTCGCTGGACCAGCCGAAATCGTTGAAGCCCCAGTTGATCCAGGCGCTGTCGGTCAGCCGGTGGCGGTTCTCCAGCTTCGCGCTGGCTGCGGAGACGCTGGCGATCCAGCGGTCCTTGTTGTCGTTGGCGCGCAGCATGATCGCCGCCTGCTGGCCATCGGCGCTCCAGCGGATGCCGGGGCTGCCCGGGCCGCCCAGCACTTCCAGCGGACGGTTGCCCTTCAGCGCCTCCTTGCCGGCGGTCTTGCGCAGCGCGGCCAGCGGATCGGTGCCGATGCCGGGCAGACCATCCAGCGACAGCGGCTTGACCGTGCCGGCCACCGCATCGACCAGCCACAGCGCGTGCGGCTCCGGATCGTTGCGGCCCACGCGGGTGCGGGTGTCCTCGAATTCCTCGTAGCCCGATTCGGTCACGTACTTGGGCATCTTGCCGCCGCGGCCTTCATCGAAGCTCTTCGGCTTGGTCACCACGATCAACGTGCGTGCATCGGGCGAGAGCACGCTGTCGACGATCTCCACATCGGCGCCCAGGTACACCGGACCCGGGGCGCGGGTGCTGTCGGCGCGGCGCCAGCTCGCTTCCTGCTGCTTGAGCGCCTCGCGCTGCGCGCGGTCGTTGCGCAGCGTGGCCAGGGTGCGCAGCTGCTGGTCGCGCAGCACATCGGCCTTGGGCGCGTCATCGGGGTTCTTCTCGGCCTTCAGGCTGGCCACCTGCTGCACGCCGGCGGCGGCAGTCCAGTGGAACCAGTTCTGGCCGGTGCGCCAGATCACCCCACCGTCGCGGGCGAAGGCCACCGCGGTGGACTTCTCGGTACTGCGGGTCAGCTGGGTCAGCGCGCCGCTGCGCAGGTCGCGCAGGAACACGTCGCCGTTGCGCACGAACACCGCACGCTGGCGTGCGCTGTCGTACACCGGGCTGTCCACGTCCAGCGTGCCGCGCTGGTCGTCGCCCACCTGCACCGCCACGCCACCGGCAACCGGCTGGCGGAAGGTGTCACGGACCGGGCTGCCGGTGCGCTTGAGCTGGTACTCGACCTGCTGGCTGTTCCAGGACCACCACGCGCTCTCGACCGGCGGGCCGATCCAGTCCGGGTCGGCCATCGCCTGCTCGATGGTGATCGGCGTCGGCGCGGCGTGGGCGGTACCGCCTAGGGCGGCGAGCAGCAGCAGGGACAAGGGCAGCGTTCTGGGCATTGCGGGCGGCACCGTAGAGGAAAACCCGGCAAGCGTAGCAGCCGTCAGGGCCCGCCGAAGCGGCCACAGGTCATGGGGACAGGATCGGAAAAGTCGCGGGGCGACGGGCATCCACGATCGGTGGCAGCCCGTCCGCGAAGCGCTCGGCGTCTCAGTTCGAGTTCTGAGAAGAGTCTGGGTGGATGGATTCTTGAAATTTCATAGAAATCTCAATCGCTTATTCAAACTTTTCCTATGGTGGCGGCGCATTCCCCGCACGCAGAATTCATGCGGTGACGCACGGTGCGGGGCACTCCCGCCCGGCCATCGGATGGCGTAGAGCCCCTACGCCAACAAGGAGCGGACCAGTCATGGAAGGGATGCATGCGCTGCTGGCTGCGCTGGCCGGCCCCGCGCAGGGGCAGTGCCTCCTGCGGCTGGACACCGCACTGGGCGATCGGTTGGGTATGGTCGAGGCGTTCAACGGTATCGAGCAGGTCGATGGTGCGGGATTCGTCGTGGACGTCTTCGTGCTGTCGATGGAAGCTGGCCTGCCACTGGAGCGGTTGTGCGGCACCCCCGCGCTGCTGCAGATGCAGACCACCGGCGCGCCGCGCGATTTCCACGGGCATGTCACCGCCGTGGAGCGGCTGGGCAGCAATGGCGGCCTCGCGCGCTATCGGCTGCGCCTGCAGCCGTGGCTGGCGTTCCTGGCCCAGCGTGTGGACAGCTATGTGTTCCATGACCGCAGCGTGGTGGAGATCGTCGAGGACATCTTCGCCGACCATGCCGGTCTGGTGCCGGCCTGGCGCTGGTCGCTGGCCGACCGCAGCCAGTACGCCACGCGCAGCCTGACCACGCAGTACCAGGAGTCGGACCTGGCCTTCCTGCAGCGCCTGCTTGCCGAGGAAGGCATCTACTACTGGTTCGAACATGCCGGTGACCCCGGCAACGCCCGGCTGGGCGCGCATACGCTGGTGCTGGCCGATCACCACGATGACGTTCCCCGACTGGGCACCGTGCGGTTCCACCGCCGCGATGCCACCGAGCGCAGCGACAGCGTGCAGCACTGGCGCGTGTCGCGCCGCTGGTGTTCTGCCGCCGTGTCACGCAGCAGCTGGGATCACCGCACCGCCACGCTGCGCCATGCGCATGCCGAGGTGCCACCCGGCGTATCGGGCATCGGCGAAGACATCGACACCAGCGGCCCGTACGGCTGGCAGGACAATGCCCGCGGCCAGCGTCGCGCGCAGCAGCATCTGGATGCACTGCGCGTGCGCGCGCACACCATCGAGGGGCAGGGCAGCTGGCGCCAGCTGGTGCCGGGCGCGCAGTTCCAGCTCGGCCAGCATCCCGGCGTGGATGCCGGCACGGCCTTCCTGTGTCTGTCGGTGCAGCACCAGGCCCGCAACAACCTCGACGCGGACATCTTCGATGCGCTCGAACAGCAGCTCGGCCCGGTCGCGCAGGCGCCGCTGGCGCTGCCGGTCGCACTGGCCGGTCTGGCCGCCGCCGCACCGGCGCAGGCGGTGACGTCCACCTTCTACGACAACCGTTTCGTGGTGATTCCCGCCGACGTGGTGTATCGCCCGCAGACCGAGGACGGCCACGGCGTGCGCCTGCACCCGCGCCCGTCGATCACCGGCACGCTCAGCGCCATCGTGGTCAGCGACGGCGAGCCGCTGCAGTCCGACCGCGACCACCGCATCAAGGTGCAGTTCCCGTGGCAGCGCGGCGGTGCCTCCAGCACCGGCCAGACGCACCCGGGCGGTGACGACAATGCCCCGGCCAACGGCGGTGCCTGGACGTGGGTGCGGGTGATGACCCCGTGGGCCGGCGACAACTGGGGCGGGGTGGTGCTGCCCCGGCGCGGCCAGGAAGTGCTGGTGGCGTTCCTGGAGGGCGACATCGACCGCCCGGTGGTGGTGGGTGCGGTCTACAACGGCCGCGGCCAGGACCAGGCGGCACACAACCAGGTCGCCAGCGGCGGCGCGCAGGCCACCGGCAATGCCGCCGCCTGGTTCGAGGGCAACGACCACGGCGCGGTGTTCACCGGCTTCAAGAGCCAGGCGCTGGCCGACAGCCAGGGCGGTGCGGGCGGTTACCAGCAGCTGCGCCTGGACGACACGCCCGGGCAGGGCCGCGCGCAGCTGTCCACCACCCAACATGCCACCACGCTGACCCTGGGCCACCTCAAGGGCGGTGAGGACAACGTACGCGAGGCCGAACGCGGCTTCGGCGCGGAGCTGTCCAGCCAGGCCTTCGGTGCGCTGCGCGCGGGCAAGGGCCTGCTGCTCAGCACCGAAGGCGGCGAGCCGCAGCTGGCGGCCAACCAGGCAATGGCGCAGCTGCAGGAAAGCGCCGAGCTGGTGGCCACGCTCAACGAATCGGCCCACAACCAGCAGGCGATGCTGCCGCAGGAACCGAGCGAGCTGCCGGCGCACCAGGTGCTGCTGCAGCTGCAGGAGAAACTGGGCGGCATCCAGAGCGGTGGTCCGGCCGGCAGCATCCAGGGCGGTGATGGCGAGGCGCCCGGTTGGGACGCGCCGACGCTGATGGGCAGCGGCGTGGCCGGTGTGATGAGCCTGACCCCAGCCGACCAGGTGTGGGTCAGCGGTACGCAGACCACGCTCGCCAGCGGGGTGGCGCTGAACTGGCTGAGCCAGGGCTCGATCACCCTGGCGGTGGCCGGCGGGCTGGTGCTGTACACCGCCGGCAACGAGGCCAAGGCGGACAGCCCGAACACCGAACGCGGCATCGCGCTGCACGCCGCACAGGGCAAGGTCAGCGCCCGCGCGCACAAGAACGTGGCGCAGCTGGCGGCCAAGACCGCCGTCAAGATCGCCAGCACCGAGGCAGACGTGCTGGTGTCGGCGCCGGCCAAGCACGTGCTGGCCACTGCGGCCGGCGCGTACCTGCGCATCGAGGGCGACAACATCGAGCTGGGCGCGCCAGGCAAGGTGGATCTGAAGGGAGAGTTGCGTGAGTGGACGGATCCGGACCAGGCAACGGTCGAGGTTGATACCGCCGATGGTCAGCTGGGCGGTTGCGACGCCAAGGACAACGCCGATGTTTGAGGGTAGCTGCATGGAATACAGACACGAGCGACAGGAAAAACGCGCTGTCGCCGATGTGTGCTACCAGCTCCGCCGCGCCTCGCGCGGCCCGGCGCATCTCCATGTGCTTCTGGATACCCGACGTGGGCTGGACGACTGCTTCGCCGCTGCGAAAGACAGGCCACACGTCTCGATCAAGGCGGCCGGGTACGGCACCGCTGCCTTGCTGCTCATGACACTGGATGCCACGGCCGAGGATCTTCTGCAGCTATCCGTCGAGCGATTCAGATATGCCCGCCTCAATCAGCGGCGCTCCCAGGTGACCGCCTGGATCGTATCCCCGCTGCCTGTTGCTCCGAGCGCCTCCCTGATACGGCAGCTTCTCAGCCAGGAGCAGCGCCTGGGATCGCGCAACGCTGCGGAGATGTTCGACGCCCGTTCAATTCCGCACTGGCAGCACGCAATGTCCCAGCACCAGCAGAGTGCCATCGCGCGATCCACACAGACCTTTGCGTCCCTCGATTTCAACGGCGACCTGTCCTGGCTGGAATTCCGCCTTCGCGACGATGCAGCAGCGAAGGCCGCACTGCCCGCCCCCTTCAACCATGAGCGCGTGACGCTGGTGAATGAAACCCTCCGGGCGCTACGCGAATTTGGCACCACGGGTACTGATCTGGACGAGGCGCACCGCCTCGCCGATTCCATTCTCCGTGACGCCGGCAGGAACAACCTGCTGGATCAGGTAATCCTCCTTGCGCATGCGCTGGTCCTGGAGTGCGACTTCCACCGCTCCCCGGAGGTGCGCACGCTGCTGGCGCGTACGCCGGAAACGGAAGCAGGCCTGGCACATGCCCTCGCCGTACTTGGGCAGAACGAGCTTCAACGCATCAAGGCTTCGCTGACAATTGCTGCGGGGTCGTGCTGACATGCATGCAATGGACAACAGGATCGTCGGCGCAGCGCTGAAGGCGGTGTCGCCCTGCGTACAGGGCAACTGCCGCAACTGTGACAAGGCTGGTCTGCTGGTGCACCCGTTCCGCTACTCCGCGTTCTGCAGTGATGACGCGTCAGTTCTGGGCATGGTGCCAGCGCTGCGCCCATCGACCGGAGCCGCCCTCCCGGAGTTGCGCACGGCCCGGTATGCCTTGCGGATGATGCGCGAAGGCTATCTCTACGTCGTACTGAAGCGCGACGGGATCACGCATCTGGACAGCTACTACGTGCGCCCCAGCGGGCGACTGATGCGCTTCCGTGGCGAGCCACCGGATCGCAAGACCTCTGCGATGGCCTGTGCACGGATGGCTGCGTCGGCGAACGCGCTAATGGTCGCCATCGAAGCACCCGAAGAGGTCGCGATGTCGTACTGGTTGTTCACTCCTGACCCCCTGTCCAGCGCGAAAGAAGCCGAACTGGTCGATCAGGCCGAGCTGCTGGCGGCCCAAGGGATTCTCCAAACGTTCAGCCCCCGGCAATGGGTTGCGCAGCAGGGCAGCCAGGAATTTGCGCTGTCTGTCCTGACGATCCGTGCGTTCGTACTCGAATATCTGGCCATCGGCGAGATCGCGGCCTTGGCGGCGTTACAGGCCCCCATCGTGGCCGCGCTTGATGAGCAGGCGTTTCCGGCGTTGTGCGACCCGCTGGATCCGCCGCTGCCACCACGCTTCCACGCCGCGGGGGGCGGGGCGATCTACTCGTCCGCGCTTCAGCAATCGCTGCCGGTCCTGCGTGAGGCGGCCACCGTACTGCACGCGTCGGGCGGCGTCGGCATAGCGCTGCAGGACGCCATCGGCATCACGCAGGAGCTCAATGCATGGCGCAATCGTGCAATGGAAGGGGTTGAACCCTGGATGCGTCAACGCGACGCGCATGGCCGTGACAACGCGTGGAAGTATCTGGCTGCCCATCAGTACGCCCAGATTCGCGAGGGCGTGCTCTCCAAGCGGATCCGGCTCGCGCGCGACGATGCCGCCGACCGCGCCAACGCACCCTACGACAAGGTTGAAGAAGACCTGAAGACGGCCGAAGTAGGCGGTGGCATGGTCGATCCCGGGCCGATGCTGGAGATCGTCGCGATCGCGCGCGACTCTGATCCATTCGGCGCCCGGCGCAGGGCGGTTGAACAGGCGGAACGACTGGCGAAGGAACGGTTCGACCGCGCCGAGGCGCAGCTGGACGGCACCCAGACCACCATCCTGGAAGAGTTCAAAGCGATCGCTGCACCCTGCGAACAGAAGATGCGTGAGCGGGCACCGGATCACCTTGCGTGGCTGTGTAGCCCAATGCTCACGCTGGCGCTGCGCAGCTATGACCAGCACGACCTGGTCCGCGGGTGGGCATTCGCCGTACAGGTCGGCATCGCGATGACGGGCATGGAAGCGGACGATGGCTCGCGCCTGGTCCTGGACGACTGGTGGAAGACGCTGGCGGTGGTCGATCCTGCGAGCCAAGGCATCGAAGAAGGGAACCTGGCATGGCGCGTCTACGCGCTTAACCACCTGCCCTTGGCCCAGGAACTGGTTGGTGCGCTGGAGGCAGCCAAAACCGACGTGCCGGCTACGGACGTATGGGGCATCGCGGCGGCGGGCAATGAGGCGGTCATCCGGGTGCTGGACATGTTCGACAAGGCGAATGCTGCCCTGCGTGCCTGCGAGAATGCCGGACAGGTCGCGTGGTTCAAGCGCAGCCTGCTCGGCACGGTGATGAGCTGGTACGCCCAATGGGGACGCGTGCTGTACAAGACATCACTGCCTGCAGCAGCGGACAGGGTCCAGATGAATCTGATGATCCGGGCCCTGCAACTGCGGATGGGGGACTACGCCAGGAACTACCCGGTTGCGGAGTTCCACGCCCGCTCGACGGACTCCGTCAAAACGTCGTACTGGCGCGGGCAGTTCAGCCGCTTTGTCCGCGTGGGCGTTGAGCGTGAGATGGCCAAGGGGCGCGAGGGTGGGGTGTATCAAGGGCGGGCACTGATGCTCGCCACGCTCTTCGAATCGCTCAACCTCATGATCAAGGGGCGCAATCTGCTCGGCGACGTCCCGACCGCACGCCAGGGCGCAGAGCTGATCGCCTCGGGATTGACCCTGAGTGGAGGCGTGTTGGTGATCCTGGAAGAAGGATCCACCTGGATCAAAGGCAACTTCAAACCGGGATCCCAAGTCGCTGCGTACAGCGAAGTGTGGGGTGGCCGGTTGGGGCTTTATGGGGGACTACTGGTTGCGACTGCAGGCCTGATCGGAACGGTGCTGGATCGCAATTCATTCGAGGAGTACATGAAGCGCGACCGCATGGGTCTGGCAACTGCATACGGTGTCAGGGCATTCACCATTGCAACCGGATCTGTTGTGGCTTCCACCACAAGCTTCGCAGGTGCGGCTCCCTACTTACGCACTTTGATGCTGAGATCTCAGTTCAGTGGCTATCGGTACATCCTCAAAATTGCGTCTGGCCTCTCTTCCCGCTTGCTGGCCAAAAAGGTGTTGATGCTGATGCTGAGGATTTGGGGCGCTCGGCTAGGCTGGGCAGCTGCGGCCGCAACTATCGTGATCATCATTCTTGATCCAGATGATCTGGAGAATTGGTGCGATAAAAGCATATTCAGGAAGAACGTAGCGTCGAACGGCTATAGGAATCGCTCTGAAGAGCTCGTGGCACTAGTCAACATTCCCCAAAGTGGCGATCAATGAAATGTATTTAATAGAGTGGATTTGCTGGAGATCAAAACTTGAGCCGAATCCAGAGTCGCCCTCTATTGTCGACCCCTCTGGCTCGCTGTGCATTCGACATTGCACGGGTGTCGATCCATCTGACGAGTTCGCCATCTACAGAGTCAACGATAGATTTGTCGATCTGTCTGGAGCATGGCAGGAGGATAAAAGGGGGCTGATCACTTTCCTGTTCTTGATGATGATGTTTGTGGTCAATGGCTTCATCTTCGATGGGGCGGTCATAGCTGTCAGGGGGCTGATAAGCGGAACCGCGTACTCAGGGGCACCATTGACGCAAGAGGGATACATCTTCTATCCGATAATAATTCTCCTCTGGTCAGTCGCGAATTTTCTGGTGTTCAAGCACGGGCTGCGCTGGATGAGACTCGAGATATTCACCCAGCGGCGCATCGTCATCAGGCTCAACCGAATCACCCGACAGGTTCACATCAACAGACCCGCTTACGCTGGCGGCATCGCGACGTTTCCGTGGGACGCTACCGTTCCAGAGATGACCGGTAGTGATCCCGGCGCCCGCCGTGGCGACGGTTCGTTGATGATGATGTGGATGTCACAAGGCAGTGGCGCTGGATTCGATGAGTTCTGCAAAGTCGGTGGAAACCTGGACGATCGCGGCAAAGCCGAGGCTCTTTGGGAGTACATCCGCCGCTATATGGAAGAAGGCCCCGACGCCGTGCCGCAGCCCAAGCGCTTGCGTGCAACGTTTCCCTGGCCTTGGGATTCCGTGCGCTCCACGTTGAGCTTCCTGCTTCCGTCATGGCGCACCGGCGATAAAGGTCTCGTGCTGACCTTCGCTCTGATGCTGTCTCCGCTGCTGCTGCTGCACAGCCTCTGCCATTGGATCTCATTACTGTTGTGCTGGCCCACCTGGTGGCCGCGCATCATCCGCCGCGCCGGCCTGCCCGGGGCACCGGTCCCAGCGCTTACTGTCGTAGAGGACTACGGACCGGAGATTGCGCAGAGGTTGCAGGCGTCGGCAATGAAGCTGGCTAAGCCACCTGCGGCAGCCGAGTCTGCGTCTGATGCATAAGGCAAGTCTTGGTTCATTGGAAGTTATTCATGGAATAGCCGGCAATGCAACCGTTGAGGACGTACTTGTAAACACGCTCGGCCGCGCAGGTGACCGCGAAGGCATGGCCGCCACGGGCGTCATTGCCGCCGCCATGGGATTGAGCGGCGCGGCTGCCCACATGGCGGCGTCCTCAATGGAAGAGATGGAAGAGCCGGTGGCCAAGGTGAGTTTCGAGCTTTCGGGTCAGCCGGTTGAGGGGTTGCTATGGAGATGGCCGTTCAAAGAGGGTGATCAGCTCACAGCCATTGGCAATCGTGTTCCCGGCGGGGGCTTCGTCGCACTTGCGGTAATGAACGAGGCGGATCGAATCATCACTCTTTATCCCCATGTGAGTGCAGGGCGTCATGCGCACTGGTGGAGAGTGTTCCGATACTCGTTTGCTGTCGGCGTGCTGGCTGTTTTCATTGGCCTTATCACCATCTGCATCGCACTATTCCCAATGGATGAAAGCGACGCAAGGCAACTCCTTGTTATGTGGCTTGGACTGATACCGAGCATCGCGATTTTTCTTTGGATTGGCCACAGTCTGGGCCGCCGCTTCACGCCCTACACGAGAATGGCCGAGGCAGTGTTCACGGCGATTGGCTGGAGCGACGTCAAGTGGGTAAATCTCAGGGCAGACGTGAAGAAGCGAAGAATGCCTGGTGACCCGCCTGCGCTTGGCGACAGCTACTTCAGGTACTGATCGATTCGGAGCAGTGTGCTGGAGATCGCAGCAAGGCTCTCAATAGGAAGCGATTGTTGATGCTCGAGGCGAATCTCTGCTCATTGGATGATATCCATGAAGTGGAACGTAATGCAGCGGTTGAGGACGGACGTGCAAATACGTTCGGCCGCACAAGTGACCGTGAGGGCGTGGTCGCTACAGGGTTGGTAGCCACCGCTATCGTCTGAGTGGCGCGGCTGCCCCGCATGGCACCCTTTTCAATGGAAGAGAGAGCCGGTGGCCAAGGTGAGCTTTGAGATTTCAGGCCAGCCGGTTGAACCGCTGCTATGGAGATGGTCGTTCAACGAGCGTGGTCGACTCAGAGGCACTCATGTTCCCGAAAGGACTTCGTCGTGCTCGCGGTAACGAACGAGGCAGAACAAATAATTACCCTGGATATCAATCTGATGGAATTACCAGTTTTATGCAGCCTGCGAAAGAAAGGAGCCGATTGCGGTGTACCTCATTGAAATGATCTTCTGGAAAGCGAAGCTTGGCGTAGGTGGCAGCGATCGAGAGGGCGCGCAGTCGGGCGCATCCATCGATGAGGGTGCTGGGATACGCCAGCGAATCAACAGAGAGCCGGGCGACGAGTCCGCGGTGTTCGCCGTGAACAAACGCTTCATGGATGTTCAGGGCGCATGGCAGGAAGACAGGAGAGGCGTCGTGACTTTCGTATTCCTGGGCTTCATGTACGTGCTGCAGGGCCAGTTTCTTCTGGGAATGATAGTTCCCGGCGCAGAAAAAATGATATCCGGAATCGGCTATCTGGGCAGACCGCTGGCCCCCGAAAACTACGTAACAACGCCCATCATCATGTTGATGTGGGCGGCGGCGAACATTGTCTTCTTCAGGTTCTGCTGGCGCTGGGTGCGATTGGAGCTGTTTGTACAGCGACGGATCATCGTTCGCTTCAACCGCGTCACGCGTCAGGTACACATCAACAGACCTGCCTGCGCGGGTGGAACGGTCACTCTCCCATGGGATGCCACCATCATGGAGATGACGGGCGGCGATCCAGGCTCCCGCACCGGCGATGGAACCCTGATCATGGGGTGGTCCGGGGAACGCACCGGCGTCGGGTTCGACGAGATCTGCATGCTGGGTGGCCTGCTTGACGATCAAGGCAGCGCCGAGGCGCTCGGTGAATACATCCGCCGCTACATGGAGGAAGGCCCCGATGCCGTGCCGCAGCCCAAGCGCTTGCGTGCAACTTGTCCCTGGCCTTGGGATTCCGTGCGCTCCACCTTGAGCTTCCTCCTCCCCTCTTGGCGTAACGGCGACAAGGGCCTTGTGCTGACCTTGGCCTTGCTCCTGTCCCCGTTGCTGCTGTTGCACAGCCTCTGCCATTGGATCTCGCTGCTGCTGTGCTGGCCCACCTGGTGGCCGCGCATCATTCGCCGCGCGGGCCTGCCCGGAGCGCCGGTCCCAGCCCTTACGGTGGCCGAAGACTACGGACCGGAGATTGCGCAGAAGTTGCGGGCGTCGGTAATGAAGCTGGTCAAGCCATCCGCGGCAGCCGATTCTGTATCTGATGCATAAGACAAATCTGGGTTCATTGGAAGTTATCCATGGAAAGGCCAGCAATGCGACGGTTGAGGGCGTACTTGTAAACACGCTCGGCCACAAAGGTGACCGCGAAGGCATGGCCGCTACGGGAGTCATTGCTGCCGCGATGGGATTGAGCGGCGCGGCTGCCCACATGGCGGCGTCTTCGGTCGAGGACATGGAAGAGCCGGTGGCGAAGGTGAGCGTCGAGCTTTCAGGTCAGCCGGTTGAAGGGTTGCTATGGAGATGGCCGTTCAAGGAGGGTGATCAGCTCACAGCCATTGGCAATCGTGTTCCCGGCGGGGGCTTCGTCGCACTTGCGGTAATGAACGAAGCGGAGCGAATAATAGCCCTCTACCCACACGTGAGCGCAGGAAGCCACGCGCATTGGTGGAGAGTGTTGCGGTACTCGCTAGCCATCGGCATGCCGGGGATCGTCCTCACGCTGGCACTTGTTTGCATCGGACTCGCATCGATGGGCGAGAACGTCTTAAATGAACTTCCTATGTTGTTGCTGATATCGCTCCCGAGTATCGGAATATGCCTTGGGATTGGCTACAGTCTGGGACGGCGCTTCACGCCCTACACAAGGATGGCCGAGGCCGTGTTCACGGCCATTGGCTGGAACGATGTCAAGTGGGTCAACCTCAGGGCAGACGTCAAGAAGCTAAGAAAGCCCAGTGATCCACCTACGCTTGGCGACAGCTATTTCAGGTACTGATCGATTCGGAGCAGTGTGCTGGAGATCGCAGTAAGGCTCTCAATAGAAAGCGATTGTTGATGCTCAAGGCGAATCTCTGCTCATTGGATGATATCCATGAAGTGGAACGTAATGCAGCGGTTGAGGACGGGCGTGCAAATACGCTCGGCCGCACAAGTGACCGTGAGGGCGTGGTCGCTACAGGGTTGGTAGCCACCGCTATCGTCTGAGTGGCGCGGCTGCCCCGCATGGCACCCTTTTCAATGGAAGAGAGAGCCGGTGGCCAAGGTGAGCTTTGAGATTTCAGGCCAGCCGGTTGAACCGCTGCTATGGAGATGGTCGTTCAACGAGCGTGGTCGACTCAGAGGTACTCATGTTCCCGAAAGGACTTCGTCGTGCTTGCGGTAACGAACGAGGCAGAACAAATAATTACCCTGGATATCAATCTGATGGAATTACCAGTTTTATGCGGCCTGCGAAAGAAAGGAGCCGATTGCGGTGTATCTCTTTGAGATGATTTTCTGGAAAGCAAAGCTGGGCGAAGGTGACAGCGATCAAGGGGGCGCGCAACCAGACGAATCCGTCGATGACGCCACTGATCTACGGCAGCGAATCAAGAGAGAGCCGCGCGATGAGTCCGCAGTCTTCGCCGTGAACAGTCGGTTCATGGACGTTCAAGGTGCATGGCAGGAAGACAAGAGAGGCATCGTCACCTTTGTCTTTATCGGCATCATGTTCGTCCTTCAAGGTCAATTTCTAGTTGGAGTAATCGTCCCGGGAGTTCAGCAGATGATCTCTGGGATTGGATACTTTGGAAGGCCGCTTCCTTCGGATCACTACGTTGGAATACCCATATTCATTCTGATATGGGCGGTGGCGAACGGCGTCTTCTTCAGGTTCTGCTGGCGCTGGGTGCGATTGGAGCTGTTTGTACAGCGACGGATCATCGTTCGCTTCAACCGCGTCACGCGTCAGGTACACATCAACAGACCTGCCTGCGCGGGTGGAACGGTTACTCTCCCATGGGATGCCGCCATCATGGAGATGACGGGCGGCGATCCAGGCTCCCGCACCGGCGATGGAACGCTGATCATGGGGTGGTCTGGGGATCGCACCGGCGCCGGGTTCGACGAGATCTGCATGCTCGGTGGCCTGCTTGACGATCAAGGCAGCGCCGAAGCCCTCGGCGAATACATCCGTCGCTACATGGAGGAAGGCCCCGACGCCGTGCCTCGACCCAAACGCCTGCGTGCCACGTTCCCCTGGCCCTGGGATTCCGTGCGTTCCACCTTGAGCTTCCTCCTCCCCTCATGGCGTACCGGTGACAAGGGACTTGTGCTGTCATTCGCCTTGCTCCTGTCCCCGCTGCTGCTGTTGCACAGCCTCTGTCACTGGATCTCGCTGCTGCTGTGCTGGCCCACCTGGTGGCCACGCATCATCCGCCGCGCGGGCCTGCCCGGAGCACCCGTCCCAGCCCTTACGGTGGCCGAAGACTACGGCCCGGAGATCGCCAGGAAGCTCCGGGCATCGGTCATCAGGCTCGCCGAGCCCTCACCCTGAACGTGTCACCAACCCTGAACCCGCCTCCACCTGCGACAAAGTGAAGCAGCGCGTCACCGGGTCGCATGTGCCTTTAACGAATACCGGCCCAGACTGGTGCGGATTCCAGAATGCAGGCGGAGGCGTCAGGTGGACGCGTTGTTGTTGTCGCGGATCCAGTTCGGGTTCGTCATCAGTTTCCATGTGCTGTTCCCGGCCTTCACCATCGGCACGGCCAGTTGGCTGGCGTTCGTGGAATGGCGCTGGCTGCGCACCCGCAACCCGGTATGGCGCGAGCTGTATTTCTTCTGGCAGAAGATCTTCGCCGTGTCCTTCGGCATGGGCGTGGTCAGCGGCATCGTCATGGCCTTCCAGTTCGGCACCAACTGGCCGCGGCTGAGCGAGGTGGCCGGCAGCGTGATCGGTCCGCTGCTCACCTATGAGGTGCTCACCGCGTTCTTCCTGGAAGCCAGCTTCCTGGGCGTGATGATGTTCGGCTGGGGCCGGGTATCGCCGCGCCTGCATTTCTTCTCGACCTGCATGGTGGCGCTGGGCACGCTGTTCTCCACGTTCTGGATCCTCTCGTCCAACAGCTGGCTGCAGACGCCGGCCGGCTATGAACTGATCGACGGCATCGTGCATCCGCAGGACTGGTGGCAGGTGGTGTTCAATCCCTCCTTCCCGTACCGCCTGGCGCACATGGCGCTGGGGTCGTTCATCACCACCTGCTTCGTGATTGGCGGGGTGGGGGCGTGGTACCTGCGCAAGGGCACCCATGTGGAGGCGGGCCGCACGATGCTGCTGGCGGCGGTGGCGTTCGCCGCGCTGACCGTGCCGGTGCAGATCTTCGTCGGCGACATGCATGGCCTGAACACGCTCAAGCACCAGCCGATGAAGATCGCGGCGATGGAAGCGCACTGGCATGCCGAAGGTGAGGGCGAGGGCGTACCGCTGGTGGTGTTCGCGCTGCCCAACGAAAAGGCCGAGCGCAACGATTACGAGATTGCGATTCCGCGCCTGGGCAGCCTGATCCTCACCCACTCGATGGACGGTACGTTCGATCCACTCACCTCGGTGCCGGCCAGCGAGCGTCCGCCGGTGGTGCCGGTGTTCTTCGCATTCCGCATCATGGTGGGGCTGGGCACGTTGATGCTGGTGCTGGCCTGGGTATCGGCATTCCAGTGGTGGCGAGGGCGGCTGCTGCAATCGCGCTGGTTGATCCGTGGCTGGAACTGGATGCTGCCGAGCGGCTTCATCGCGCTGCTCTCGGGGTGGTTCGTGACCGAGATGGGGCGCCAGCCGTGGGTGGTGTATGGCGTGCTGCGCACCGCCGATGCGGTAGGGCCACAGAGCGTCTGGATGACCGCGCTGTCGCTGGGCGTGTACATCGTGGGATATGCCTTCGTGTTCGGCTGGGGCATCTGGTACCTGGTCAAGATCATCCGTACCGGCCCCAAGCCGCATGATCCGGCACCGGCACTGGATGCCGGCAGCCATACCCCGGCGCGGCCGCTGTCGGCCGCCGATGAACCGCTGGAGGAGCGCTGACATGGACATGACGACGTGGCTGCCGGTGGCGTGGTTCGCTGTGATCGGCTTTGGCGTGCTGATGTACGTGGTGCTGGACGGCTTCGTGCTGGGCATCGGCATCCTCGCGCCGATGGCGGAGGACGAGGAACAGCTCGATGTGATGATGAATACCGCCGCGCCGATCTGGGACGGCAACGAGACCTGGCTGGTACTCGGCGGGGCGGGGCTGATGGCCGCCTTCCCCAAGGCCTACGCGGCGATGCTGTCGGCGCTGTACCTGCCGGTGCTGCTGCTGGTGGTGGCGCTGGTGTTCCGCGGGGTGGCGTTCGAGTTCCGGTTCAAGGCGCATCGTTCGCGCCGCCTGTGGAGCGTGGCGTTCGGGCTTGGCTCGTTGCTGGCGGCCTTCGCGCAGGGAGTGATCCTGGGCGCGCTGGTGCAGGGCCTGCAGGTGGTGGACGGGCGCTATGTCGGCGGCGCATTCGGCTGGTTCAGCCCGTTCTCGATGCTGACCGGGGCGGCGGTGGTGTTCGGGTACGCGCTGCTGGGCAGCACCTGGCTGATCCTCAAGACCGAGGGCCGCGAGCAGGCGTTCGCGCGCACGCTGACCCGGCCGCTGGTGGTGGCGGTGATCGTGTTCATGGGGCTGGTCAGTGCCTGGCTGCCGTTCCTGGATTCGCGCCTGATGGCGCGCTGGTTCAGCGATGGCAACTTCTGGTGGCTGTCGCCGGTGCCGTTGCTCACGCTGGGCGTGGCGGTGGCGCTGTGGCGCAGCGCGATGCACCCGCGCCGCGACCTGCCGCCGTTCCTGCTGACGCTGGGCCTGTTCGTGCTGGGCTTCATCGGGTTGGTGCTGGGCATGTGGCCGTACCTGCTGCCGCCCAGCATGACCTTGTGGCAGGCGGCCGCGCCGGCGTCTTCGCTGGGCTTCAGTCTGGTCGGGCTGGTGGTGCTGCTGCCGGTGATCCTGGGCTACACCGCGTGGTCGTACCGGGTGTTCCGCGGCAAGGTCACCGTCGATGCGGGGTACCACTGAGCCCTGGCCGGCGGCCGGTCGCGGCTAGCCGTGCAGGCCTTCGATCTCGACCAGCAGTTCAGCGCGGCACACGTCGGCATGCAGGACCAGAAACGGCGGGGCTGCCGGCAGTGCCGCCATCCGCGCCGCGATCGCCGGCATGTCGTCGGCGCGGCGCACATAGACCTTCAGCAGCGAGTCGGCGCCCAGCGCGGGTGACAGCGCAGGCCGCTGCTGGCGTGCGGTATCGATCAGGCTCTGCAGATTGGTCAGGGTTTCATCGAGCTGTTCGATCAGCGAGCCGGTGTGCTGCGAGGCATGCCCGATGATCGCCGCCGTGCCGGACTGCAGCAGCGGCAGGCCGGTCGCCGGCGGCGGCAGCAGGGCCCGGGCGAAGCTCGGCGACTGCGGCCCGTACTGGCGGGGGTAGCGGAACGCGCTGACCTGGCGGGGGTTCTCCAGCGGCAGGCCGGGCTCGCACGCCGACAACCAGTAGACCTGCAGCCGGCGCACGCCGTCGACGCGGCCGATGCAGGTGGCGGCGGGCAGGGCGGCTTCGTCCAGCGTCTGCAGACCGCGGACGCGTCCCACACAGAAGCGGCGGTAGCGTTCCTGGTCGCCGTCGCCGTCGGTGACCGCATCGAGGTAGTTCCAGGTCCGCAGCAGGTGCGGGAAGGCCCCCTGCGCCAGGAAGGCGCTCATCCGGGCGTAGGCCTGTTCGGTGGCAGCGGCGATATCGCCGTCCACTTCGTCGATCTCCAGCGCGCCGAACTGCACCGTCCCGTTGTGCGACCAGCGCACCGTCCCGGTGCGGCCGCACTGGACCGGGCCGGCACTGCGCCAGATCTCGATGCGCGCCGGGCCATGCGGGGCCAGCGGCACCTGCAGCCAGCGCGGGTCGTCGACCGGCGCGGGCGAGGGCGTGGTGCCGAAGCCGAACACGACGAGCGTATGTGGATCGGCCAGGGCGTCATCGCGCCCGGTAGACGGCGCATAGCGGGCGGCAAACAACGCGGGGCCGGGCGGAGTGAACGCGCGCGCCGGCGGTGATGCGTTGTCGAGAGCGTCGCTCATTTCAGATTGTGAAAGCTGCCAGTGCCAAGGCTGTCATGATAGCGTGCGCTCCTTTCCCGGCACCGCCGCACGGTGCCTGACGATGTCGATGACAGGCGCGGAACGGCTGGAATGGGGGAGCCGGAACGCGTCGCCCCCAAGGCTCGTACCCTTTTTGTGCCCATCGATAGTTGGCGGGAATGATTGAGTTTTCAGTAGTGGATTGGTCGGCCTGGGCCCCGGGACTGACGTCGAAGGCCGATTGGCAGGCATGGGCGCAGGCGCCGACCCTGCCGTCGGGCGATGACACGCCGGCGCTGGCCGAAGTGCCGGCCATGCAGCGCCGGCGCATCGAGCGGCTGGGGCGCATGGCGATCCAGGCCGCCTGCTGGTGCGAGCAGCCCGAGGACGCCGGCCAGGTGCCGCTGGTGTTCGCCTCGCGGCACGGCGACGTGGCCCGCTCGATGGAACTGCTCGATACCCTGACCGCCGATGCCGGCCTGTCGCCGACCGCGTTCGGTCTGTCGGTGCACAACGCGATCGCCGCGCTGTATTCGATCGCCCGCGGGCATCGCGGCAACTACCTGGCCCTCGCGGCCGGGCGGGCCACGGTGGAGGCGGCCTGCATGGAGGCCTTCGGGCTGCTGGCCGATGGTGCCCCGGAAGTGCGGGTGATCGTGTACGAATCCCCGTTGCCGGCCATCTATGCCGATTTCCGCGACGAGCCGGACCCGTATTTCGCGTGGTGCTGGCGGCTGCAGGCGGCCGATCGCCCGGGCACGCGGGTGTCGCTGGACTGGGCCGGTTCGGCGGCCGACGACGTTCCGGCCGGCGCCCTGCCGCACAGTCTGGAGGCGCTGCGGTTCCTGTTGTCCGGCCAGCCGACCCTGGGCCTGCAGGTTGACGGGCAGGCCTGGCAGTGGCGGCGCCGTGACTGAGCGCCGGGGCGGCCGGCTCGACCATGCCTGGCGGGTGCTGGGCACGGGGCTGAGCTTTGCGGTGTTCGGCATCGGCGGGCTGGTGCTCGGCGGGGTGCTGTTCCCGCTGCTGTTCCTGGTCCGCGACCCGGTCCGGCGGCGGACCCTGGCCCGGCGGCTGGTGCAGCTGAGCTTTGCCAGCCACGTCGGCCTGATGCGCCGGCTGGGGGTGATGACCTATGAGATCCGGGGCGCGGAGCGCCTGCAGCGCAACGGGCTGCTGATCCTGGCCAACCATCCGACCCTGATCGACGTGGTGCTGCTGATCGCCCAGCTGCCCAACGCCGACTGCGTGGTCAAGCAGGCCGTGGCCCGCAACCCGTTCATGCGCGGCCCGGTGCGCGCGGCCGGCTATGTGTCCAATGACGACGGCGCCGGCCTGATCGACGACTGCATCGCAGCGGTGCAGGCCGGCGGCAACCTGGTGATCTTCCCGGAAGGCACGCGCAGCGTGCCCGGGCAGCCGCCGCGGCTGCAGCGCGGGGCGGCCAACATCGCCGTACGGGGTGGTCTGGACATCACCCCGGTCCGGATCACCTGCTCTCCGCCTACCCTGACCAAGGGTCAGAAATGGTATCGTGTACCGTCACGGCGCTTTCACGTTCAGCTGGAAGTCGGGGAGGATCTCCCGATCGCGCCCTTTCTGATGGGTACCGGCGACACGCCCAGGGGGGATGCCTTGGCAGCCAGGCGCGTGACCGACCACCTTGCCCACTATTTCGACTTCGCCGGAGACGCTACCCGTGCAGGCACTTGAGCACGAGATCAAGGAATTGATCATTTCATCGCTTTCATTGGAAGACATCGCTCCCGAAGACATCGACCCGGTGGCCCCCCTGTTCGTCGAGGGACTGGGCCTGGATTCGATCGACGCGCTTGAACTTGGATTGGCCCTGCAGAAAAAGTACGGTGTCAGCCTGTCGGCCGATTCGGAAGAGACCCGTCGCCATTTCTCCAGTGTGCGTGCGCTGAGCGAGTTCGTCGCCGCACGCCAGTCGCTGTAACGGCGCCAGGATTTACCCATGACCAAGAACGAACTTTTCGATCGCATCGTCAAGATCCTCAAGGACAGCTTTGAGATCGAGCCGTCGCGCATCACGCCCGAGGCGCGTCTGTACGACGACCTGGACATCGACAGCATCGACGCGGTCGACCTGATCGTGCAGCTCAAGCCGCTGCTCGGCCGCAACCTGCAGCCGGAGGCATTCAAGTCGG
This sequence comes from Stenotrophomonas sp. LGBM10, assembly GCF_046736075.1. GTDB lineage: Bacteria > Pseudomonadota > Gammaproteobacteria > Xanthomonadales > Xanthomonadaceae > Stenotrophomonas. The sequence continues at coordinate 2,112,954 of NZ_CP177163.1, read as the reverse complement.
TGCGGACGGTGCAGGACATCGTGGATGTGGTTCACGGGCTGCTGCCCGGGCAAGCGGCCGCCTGACGGCGGCGGCAGACGGCAGACATGGTCCGGGTACGCGTTGCGGCGTTTGCGTTGCTGTCGCTGGCGTACCCGCTGGTGGTCTACCTGTCGCTGGGGCATTTCGAGCCACGCTGGTTGTCGCTGCTGCTGTTCGCGCTGGCCGCCCTGCGCGCCCTGACCACCCGGCAGCCGGTGTGGTGGGTGGCGGCATTGGGCACCGGCGTACTGGCCCTGGTGGCCACGGCCTTCAACCAGTCGCTGCCGCTGAAGCTCTACCCGGCGCTGGTGAACGCGGTGATGCTGGTGATCTTCGCCACCAGCCTGCGCTTCCCGCCCAGTGCGGTGGAGCGGCTGGCGCGGCTGAGCGAGCCGGAACTGCCGCCGTTCGCCGTGGTCTATACCCGCCACGTCACCAGTGTCTGGTGCGGGTTTTTCATTCTCAACGGGGGCCTGGCCCTGGCCACGGCGCTGTGGGCGTCCGACCAGGTCTGGGCGTTGTACAACGGATTGTTGGCGTACGTGATGATGGGTGTCCTGTTTGCCGGGGAATGGCTGGTACGTCGGCGGGTGAAGGCGGCGCACGGTCATGGCTGAGTGGATCGCACTGGATCGGCTGGCGGTGGCGCCACGGCCGGGCCGCGCCGTGGGCGTGGTCGAAGGGGGCGTGCTCGACCATGCCGCCTTCGTGGACCAGGTGCAGCGCTGGCAGCAGGCGTTCGCGCAGGCGCCGGGCCGCGACTGGGCCCTGTACTTCGATGATGCGCTGGCCTTCGCGGCCGCGCTGTTCGGTGCCTGGCACGCCGGCAAGCGGGTGTTCCTGGGCGGCGACAACCTGCCCGCCACGCTGGATGGCCTGAGCCCGCGCGTGGCGGGGTTCGTCGGCGACGTGCCGGAGCGCTATGCCCCGCTGCGCCCGGCCGATGGCAGCACCGCCGCGATGCCGCTGCAGGCGCTGGACGAGGACGCGCTGGAACTGGTGGTGTTCACCTCCGGCAGCACCGGCGCGCCCACGGCCATCGCCAAGCGCATGCGCCAGCTCACCCGCGAGGTGGACGCGCTGCAGGCTGCGTTTGGCGAACAGCTCGACGGCGCGCAGATCCACGGCACGGTCTCGCACCAGCACATCTACGGGCTGCTGTTCCGCGTGCTGTGGCCGCTGGCGGCGGGCCGCGCGATCCAGCCGCGCCGGTTCTTCCATGAAGACCTGGTCAGCGCACTGGCCGCGCAGGATTCGGTGCTGGTGGCAACCCCGGCACACCTCAAGCGGCTGCCGGAACAGCTGGACTGGTCCTCGCTGAACGGGCGGCTGCGGGCGGTGTTCTCGTCCGGCGGGCCGCTGCCCGCCGAGGCGGCGCTGCAGGTGCGCGCGCTGCTCGGCGTGGCGCCGACCGAGGTGTTCGGCAGCAGCGAGACCGGCGGCATCGCCTGGCGCCGCTGGAGCGCCGAATCGCCGCAATGGCATCCCCTGCCGGGGGTGGCGTGGCGGATCCAGGACGGCTGCCTGGCCGTTTCCTCGCCGCACCTGGACGCCGCCGGCTGGTGGCAGACCCAGGACCGCGTCGCGGCCGATGAAGGCCACAGTTTCCGCCTGCTCGGCCGTGCCGACCGCATCGTCAAGATCGAGGAACGGCGGGTGTCGCTGGACGCGCTGGAACAGCAGCTGCGCGACCACCCGATGGTGCAGGACGTGCGCGTGCTGGTGCTGCCTGGCGCGCGCGATCAGCTCGCCGCCGTTGTGGTGCCGCAGCAGGCCGGTGCCGGGCAGTGGTCCGACGGCGAGCGCCGCCGCCTGGCGCAGCAGCTGGGCACGGCCCTGGCCGGCAGCCACGATGCGGTCACCCGGCCACGGCGCTGGCGCTTCGTCGAAGAACTGCCGTTCAACGCACAGGGCAAGGTGACCGCGGCCGCGCTCGGCGCGCTGTTCCGGCCGCTGATGCCGGCTGCGGAGTGGGTGCAGCGCGACGCCGACGCGGCCGCGCTGCGCCTGCCGCTGGAGGCGGATCTGGTCGTGTTCGACGGCCACTTCCCGCAGGCGAAGATCCTGCCGGGCGTGGTCCAGCTGGACTGGGCGATCCACTACGGGCGCATGGCATTCACGCTGCCGCCGCGCTTCCTGCGCATGGACGCACTGAAGTTCCAGCATGTGGCGCGGCCGGGCGACTGCCTGCAGCTCGCGCTGGCCTGGGATGCGGCCAAGGCGACGCTGGGTTTCCGCTACACCTCCGACCACGGCGTGCACGCCAGCGGCAGGGTGGTCTTCGGCGATGCATGACGCTGCCGGCAGCACCGCTGCGGCGGCCTTCGTGCCGCTGGTGGTGATCCCCGTCTACGACCACGCCGGCGCGATCGGCGCGGTGGTGCAGGGCGTGCGTGCCAGTGGCGCGCCCTGCCTGCTGGTGGACGATGGTTCGCACGCCCCCTGCGCGCAGGTGCTCGATGCGCTGGTGCAGGCGCATGCGCCGGCGGTAGCGCTGCTGCGCCTGCCGGACAACCAGGGCAAGGGTGGGGCGATGCTGGCCGGCTTCGCCGAGGCGGCGCGGCGGGGGTACACCCACGTGCTGCAGATCGATGCCGATGGCCAGCACGACACCGCCGACATTCCCCGCTTCCTGGCGCTGTCGCGGCAGCATCCGCAGACGGTGATCTGCGGCACGCCGGCCTACGATGCCAGCGTGCCCAAGGCCCGCCTGTACGGCCGCTACGCCACCCACATCTGGGTATGGATCAATACCCTGTCGCTGCATCTGCGCGATTCGATGTGCGGTTTCCGGGTGTACCCGCTGCCGCCGGTGACCCGGCTCGCCGCCGAGGAAACCATCGGCCGCCGCATGGATTTCGACAGCGAGATCCTGGTGCGGCTGTTCTGGCGCGGGGTGGCGGTGATCAACCTGCCCACGCGGGTCACCTATCCCAGCGACGGTGTTTCGCACTTCGACGTCTGGCGCGACAACGTGCGCATCAGCTGCATGCATACCCGGCTGTTCTTCGGCATGCTGCGCCGCGCGCCGCGCCTGCTGTGGCGCCGCGCCTCCGGCCCGCGCGCATGACCGCACCGACCGCCACGCCGCACTGGGCCGATCTCGGCGAGAGCACCTCCGCAGCCGGAGTGCTGTTCCTGTGCTGGGTGCACCGCTGGTTCGGGCGCTGGCCGTTCCGCCTGTGCGTGTATCCAGTGGTGCTGTGCCACTGGCTGGCCAACGGCGTGGCGCGGCGCGCATCGCTGCAGTACCTGCAGCGCCTGCAGGCCCATACCGGTGTGCTCGGGCGCACGCCGGGGGCGTGGCAGAGCCTGAAACACTTCGCGCTGTTCGCCGATACCCTGCTCGACAAGCTGCTGGGGCTCGGTGGGCGCTATCCGCCCGACCGCATCCACCTGCAGCGCGACCTGATGCTGGAGAAGATCGCGCGCCGCGAGGGTGGGGTGATCCTCACCGCGCACATCGGCTGCCTGGAGTTGTGCCAGGTGCTGGCCGAACAGGTGCCCGGCTTCCGCATCACCGTGCTGGTCCACACCGCGCACGCGCAGCGCTTCAACCGCCTGATGCAGCGGCTGGATCCGCTGGCATCGGTGGAACTGATGCAGGTTACCGACATGGGCCCGGCCACGGCCGTAGAGCTGCAGCGTCGCGTGGCAGACGGCGGTTTTGTCGCGATCGTCGGCGATCGTGTCCCGCTGCGCGGCGGACGTACCGTACCGGCACCCTTCCTGGGCCACATCGCACAGTTCCCGATCGGCGCCTATGTGCTTGCCGCCGCGCTGGCCTGCCCGGTGTACAGCATGGCCTGCCTGCACGAGGGGCGCGGCTACCGCGTGCGCTTTGAACACTTCAGCGACCGCATCGTGCTGCCGCGCGGCTCGCGCGACGCGGCACTGACCGAACAGGCGCAGCATTTCGCCCGGTGGCTCGAAGTTCAGGTCACCCAGGCACCCTTGGACTGGTTCAATTTCTTCCCCTTCTGGGATCAGGCATCGCATGGCAAGTAAGGCCCACCCCGATCAGGCAACCCCCCTCCGCTTTGGCGATGCCCCGCTGACCATCGAAGACGTGGTCGCGCTGTCGCAGCGCCGGGCCACGGCAGTCGTCTCCGACGACCCGGACTTCACTGCGCGCATCCAGCGTGGCGCCGATTTTCTCGACCGCCTGCTGCGCGAGGACGGTGTCATCTACGGGGTGACCACCGGCTACGGCGATTCGTGCACGGTGAACATTCCCCCGGCGCTCGTGGCCGAGCTGCCGCACCACCTGTTCACCTATCACGGCTGCGGCCTGGGGCGGTTCCTGGATGCGCAGGAAACGCGCGCGGTGATCGCCGCACGCCTGGCCTCGCTGGTGCGCGGCATGTCCGGGGTCAGCCACCCGCTGCTGCAGGGCCTGGCCACGCTGCTGCGCCACGACGTGCTGCCGCTGATTCCGGCCGAAGGCTCGGTCGGCGCCAGTGGCGACCTGACCCCGCTGTCGTACGTGGCCGCCGTGCTGTGCGGCGAACGCGAGGTGATGTACCAGGGCACGCGCCGCGCGGCGGCCGAGGTCCTGGCCGAGATCGGCATGGCGCCGCTGCGGCTGCGGCCGAAGGAAGGCCTGGCGATCATGAACGGCACTGCGGTGATGACCGCACTGGCCTGCCTGGCCTTTGATCGCGCCGATTACCTGACCCGGCTGGCCACCCGGCTGACCGCGTTCAACGTGCTGGCCAGCGACGGCAACGCGCACCATTTCGACGAGATGCTGTTCGCCGCCAAGCCGCACCCGGGCCAGATGCAGATCGCCGCGCGCCTGCGCGAGGACCTGCACAGCGATCGCCCGCCGCGCAACGAGCAGCGCCTGCAGGACCGTTACTCGCTGCGCTGCGCGCCGCACGTGATCGGCGTGGTGCAGGACGCGCTGCCGTTCCTGCGCCAGCTGATCGAAACCGAACTCAACAGCGCCAACGACAACCCGCTGATCGATGCCGACGGCGAGCGCATTTTGCATGGCGGCCACTTCTATGGCGGCCATATCGCCTTTGCGATGGATGCGCTGAAGAACACCATCGCCAACTTGGCCGATCTGCTGGACCGGCAGATGGCGCTGGTGGTAGACGCGCGCTTCAACCACGGCCTGCCGGCCAATCTGTCGGCGGCCACCGGCGAGCGCGCGGCCATCAACCACGGCCTGAAGGCGCTGCAGATCAGTGTCTCGGCGTGGACCGCCGAGGCGCTCAAGCAGACCATGCCGGCCTCGGTGTTCTCGCGGTCGACCGAATGCCACAACCAGGACAAGGTCAGCATGGGCACCATCGCCGCACGCGACTGCCTGCGCGTGATCGAACTGACCGAACAGGTCGTGGCCGCGCTGCTGATCACGGCCCGCCAGGGCGTGGCGCTGCGCCAGCGGGTGGGCATGAATGCCACCCTGCACGGCGCGCTCGACGCGATGTACCAGGACCTGTGCGCACGCATCGCGCTGGTGGAGGAAGACCGCGCGCTGGATGGCGAACTGCGTGGCCTGCTCGACGATATCCGCGCACAGCGCTGGGAGCTGTATGGCCAGTAACGACCTGAGCTGGGAAGTGGCGCTGTCGCCGGCCTTCCACGATTGCGATCCGATGCACGTGGTGTGGCACGGCAACTACTTCAAGTACTTCGAGATCGCACGCTGCGCGCTGCTGCAGCGCTACGACTACGACTACCCGCAGATGCGCGACTCCGGCTACCTGTGGCCGGTGGTCGACGCGCGCGTGAAGTACATCCGCCCGCTGCTGTACGGCCAGGCGCTGCGCGTGCGCGCCACCATCACCGAGTGGGAGAACCGCCTGAAGATCGCCTACGAGATCCTCGATGCGGACAGCGGCACGGTGCTGACCCGCGCCCATACCATCCAGGTGGCGGTCGACGCGGCCACCAATGAAATGCTGTACCTGTGCCCGCGCGTGCTGTGGGACCGTCTGGGAGTGGAAGCGCCATGAACCACCTGCTGCGCGCGCTGGTCGTGCTGATGTCGTTGATCGTGGCCGTTCCGGCGCTGGCCGCGCCGCCGGCCGACGTGGAGCTGGTCAAGCAGCGCGTGGCCAAGGTGGGCGTGCTGCGCGGTGAATTCACCCAGGAGAAGCAGGTGGCCGGGTTCAAGAACCCGCTGCGGTCGCAGGGCCGGTTCGTGCTGGCCCAGGACCACGGGGTGATCTGGACCACGCTCAAGCCGTTCCCGTCGGAGGTGGTGGTCACCCGCGACCGTATCCTCAGCCGCCAGCGCGATGGCAGCAGCCGGGTCGAGCTGGACGGTCGCCAGCAGCCGGCGATGCGTTCGGTGAACGCGATCATGTTCGCCCTGATGAGCGGCGATGCGCAGGCCCTGTCGGCGCAGTTCACGGTCAAGGTGCAGGCGCTGCCGGACAACGGCTGGACCATGCAGTTGAGCCCGCGCTCGGCGATGCTCGGCAAGGTCTTCACCGGATTGAAACTGAGCGGCGACCGCTACGTGCGCGAGGTCGAGATCACCGAGGCCAACCAGGACGTCACCCGCATCCATTTCACCGGCATGCGTGAAACCCCGGCGCAGTTGAGCGCGGACGAGGGTGGCCGGTTTGAATGACGCGATGAACAGCGGCCGCCTGCAGCGCATCTGGCGCTGGCTGGCCATCGCCTGGCTGCTGGTGCTGGTCGGGCTGGGCGTGCAGCAGTGGCAGCTGTGGAAGAGCGCGCCGCGGATTGATACCGACATCCTCGCGCTGCTGCCGCAGGACGCGCACGACCGGTTGCTGTCCGATGTCACCCGGCGCATCGCCGATGCCAACGCGCGCCAGATCGTGGTGCTGCTCGGCAGCACCGACGCGACGCGGACCAAGGCGGCCGAAGCAGCATTCCGCCGCACCCTGGATGACAGCGCGGAGGGCAAGGCCCTGCTGCGCGAGAGCGGTTCGATCGAGGGCTGGTTCGAGCAGGCGCGCGCGTTCTACGCACCCTACCGCGATCGTCTGCTGACCACCGGGCAGCGCCAGCGCCTGCAGGCCGAACCGGTGGATGGTCTGGCCGACTCGGCGCTGGCCGCGCTGTACGGTCCGATGGGCGCGCCGCGCCTGACCGACTGGCGCCAGGACCCGTTGTCATTGTGGCCGCAGTGGTGGCAGGAGCGCGCGCTGGGGTCGGGACTGCAGATGGGCGATGACGGCCTGCTCGAGGCCGATGGCAAGCACTGGTCGATCGTGCAGTACGACACAGTGGGGTCGGCGTTCCAGCTTGATGGCGAGCGCCATATCGATGTCCTGCTCGACCAGGCGGCCGAGGCGGCGGGCAAGCAGGCGCCGGGCCTGGAGGTGCTGCGCGCCGGCGTGCCGTTGCATGCCGAAGCCGCCGCCGTGCAGGCCAACCGCGAGATCAACACGATCGGCTGGGGCTCGCTGGCCGCCGTGCTGCTGCTGGTGTGGCTGGCCTTCCGTTCGCTGCGTCCGATCCTGCTGGTCGGTGCGTCGCTGCTGATCGGCTGTGGCGTGGCGCTGGCGGTCACCGTGCTGGTGTTCGGCAAGGTGCACGTGCTCACGCTGGTGTTCGGTGCCTCGCTGGTGGGTGTTGCCGAGGACTACGGCATCCACTGGTTCGCCTCGCGCCAGGCCGAGCCGGCCGATCGCCGCTGGCGCCTGCTGCGGCACCTGCTGCCCGGGTTGTGGCTGGCCCTGCTGACCAGTGCGCTGGCCTACCTGGCGCTGGGCCTGGCACCGTTCCCCGGCCTGCGCCAGATGGCGCTGTTCTCGGTGGTGGGGTTGGCGGCGGCGTTCCTGACCGTGATCTTCTGGTTCCCGTGGCTGGATGGCGGCGAGATCCGCCCGACCGGTTTCTCGCGCTGGCTGGGCAGCACGCTCGACCGCTGGCCGCGCCTGCACGGGCGGCGGCCGGTGGCGCTGTTCCTCGGCGTGGTGGCGCTGCTGTCGGCCGTCGGCATCGCCCGGCTGGACAGCAACGACGACCTGCGCAGCCTGCAGTCCTCGCCGCCGGACCTGATTGCCCAGCAGATCCGCATCAGCCAGATGCTGGGCATGCCCAGCCCGGCACAGTTCTTCCTGGTGCAGGGCGACAGCGCCGAGCAGGTGCTGCAGCGCGAAGAGGCCCTGGTGGACCGCCTGCGCGGGCTCGCGGCGGACCGGCAGATCGGCGGTTACCGCGCGATCAGCGACTGGTTGCCGTCGGTGCAGCGCCAGCATGCCGATGCCGCGCTGACCGCCACGGTCGAACCGCAGGTGCTGGCGCGGGTGGGCGAAGCGGTGGGCGAGCCGCTGGCCCGGCCGGACTACGCCAGCACCGATCTGGACGCTGCCGCGTTCCTCGCCTCGCCGGCGGCGATGCCGTTCCGCCACCTGTGGCTGGGCAAGGTCGGCGGCGGGCTGGCATCGGTGGTGATGGTTGACGATCTGTCGCGGGCCGACGCGCTGACTCTGCTGGAAGCGCAGGCCAAGGGCATCGACGGCGTGCGCTGGGTGGATCGCACCGCCGATTTCTCCACGCTGCTCAAGCACTACCGCAAGCTGATGAGCGGGCTGCTGCTGGTCGGCATCGTGCTGGTGTTCGCCGTGCTGTACTGGCGCTACCGCGCCCAGGCCTGGCGCGTGTTCGCCCCGACGCTGGTGGCTGGCGCGCTCACGCTTGGCCTGCTCGGGCTGTTTGGCCAACCGTTGCAGCTGTTCAACGTGCTTGCGCTGATGCTGCTGCTGGGCATGGGCATCGACTACGGCATCTTCCTGATCGAACACCGTGGCGACGCGAGCGCATGGCTGGCCGTGTGCGTCGGCGCCGCCAGCACGTGGTTGTCGTTCGGCCTGCTCGGCCTGTCGGCCACCCCGGCGCTGCGCGCATTCGGTCTTACCCTCCTGTTCGGCATCGGCCTGGTCTGGATGATTTCGCCGCTGTTCCGGCCGCCTCCGCACGACGCACCGCACTGAGTGACTGCGCCGTTCCCCCTATTCGTGATCAAGGATGCATCGATGAACCCGCAACTCGAAACCACCGACGTACTGGTGATCGGCGCCGGCCCGGCCGGCTCTGTTGCTGCCGCCATGCTGCGCAAGCAGGGCCGCCAGGTGCTGATGCTGGAGCGCCAGCAGTTCCCGCGCTTCTCCATCGGCGAAAGCCTGCTGCCGCAGAGCATGGAGTACATCGAGGCGGCGGGACTGCTGCAGGACGTGGTCCAGGCCGGCTTCCAGTACAAGAACGGCGCCGCCTTCGTGCGCGGCGAGGCCACCACCGAGTTCGACTTCCGCGACAAGTTCTCGCCGGGTTGGGGCACCACCTACCAGGTGCAGCGGGCCGATTTCGACGACGTGCTGGCGCGCGGCGCCGAGCGCATGGGCGCCACGCTGCGCTTCGGTGACGAAGTGCTGGCGGTGGAACCGGGCCGGCCGGCACGCGTGCAGGTGCGGCGACCGGACGGCAGCGAGTACACCATCGAGGCCGGCTTCATCCTCGATGCGAGCGGCTTCGCACGGCTGCTGCCACGCCTGCTGAAGCTGGAGTCGCCGTCGAACTTCCCGGTCCGCGGCGCGATCTTCTGCCATGTGCGCGACCATATTCCGGCCGACGCCGGCTTCGACCGCAACAAGATCCTGATCACCACCCATCCCGAGCACGTGGACGTGTGGTACTGGACGATCCCGTTCTCCAACGGCTGCTGCTCACTGGGCGTGGTGGCCGAGCCGAGCTTCTTCGAGCGCTATTCCGGCAGCGACCTGGACAAGCTGCAGGCCATCGTCGGCGAAGACCCCAACCTGACCCGCCTGCTGAAGAACGCCGAGTGGGCGGTGCTGCCGGTGCGCACCATCACCGGCTATTCGGCCAACGTCTCCTCGTTGTGGGGCGAGGGCTACGCGCTGCTGGGCAACGCCGGCGAGTTCCTCGATCCGGTGTTCTCCTCGGGCGTGACCATCGCGTTCAAGTCGGCGCAGCTGGCCAGCGACTGCCTGGCGCGCGAGCAGGCCGGCGAAACGGTGGACTGGGAACAGTCGTTCGCCATCCCGCTGCGCGCCGGCGTCAAGACGTTCCGGCGGTTCGTTGAAGCGTGGTATGCCGGCGGCTTCCAGAAGATCATCTACCACCCGACGCAGCAGCCGGCCGTGCGCCGCATGATCTCCTCGATCCTGGCCGGTTATGCGTGGGACACCAACAACCCCTACGTGGCCGACGCCACCGGCCGCCGCCTGCGGGTGCTGGAGGAACTGTGCAGCGCCTGATCGTCGCTCTGCTGCTGTGCGTGCTGCTGGCCGGCTGTGCCAGCACGCGCATGCCCACGCCACTGGCGCAGCTGCCGGTGCTGCAGTTGGCGCCGTCCGCGCTGCCGCAGCCGTTGCAGCTGCAGCAGCGCCTGCAGTTCCGCTTCGGCAGCCATGAGCGCGATCTGGACGCGCTGCTGGAGGCGGATGGCGAGCAGGTGCGGCTGGCGGTGCAGGCGATGGGCCAGACCGGCGTGCGCATGGTCTGGGACGGCAAAACGCTCGTGCAGACGCGTGCACCGTGGCTGCCACCGCAGGTCCGCGGCGAACGCGTGCTGGACGACCTGCAGTTCGCGCTGTGGCCGGCCGCCGCGATCCGCGCCGCCCTGCCGCCCGGCTGGACGCTTGTCGACGCCGATGGCAGCCGCCGTCTGGAGCAGGACGGCCGCGCGTGGCTGGTGCTGGAGCCGTTGGCGCCGGGCCGGCAGCGCCTGCGCAACCTGGCCGAAGGCTACGAACTGGTGATCGAATCGTTGGACATGGAACAGACGCAACCGTGAGCAGCCCTGCCATCTATCTGAACGAACTGGGCGTGGTCTGCGCATTGGGCGCGGACCGCGCGCAGGTGCGCGACGGTCTGTTCGCCGACCAGCCCGGCGGGCTGCGCGATACCGATGCGGTGATCGCCGGGCGCACGCTGGCACTCGGCGAAGTCGTCACGCCGCTGCCGGACCTGTCGGCCCTGCCGGTGGCGCTGCGCGGGCGCAACAACGCCCTGCTGGAAGCGGCCCTGCAGCAGATCCGTGGCGGCGTCGATGCCGCGATCGCGCGGTACGGCGCGGCGCGCGTGGCAGTGATCATCGGCACCAGCACGTCGGGCATCGGCGAGTCGGAAAACGCGTTGCGCACGCAGCACGACCACGGCCACTGGCCGGACGACTTCCACTATGCGCAGCAGGAAATGGGTACCGCCGCGCGCTACGTGCGGGCGCGCATCGGCAGCGATGGCCCGGCCTGGACGATCTCCACCGCGTGCTCGTCCAGTGCCAAGGCGCTGATGTCGGCCGCGCGGCTGCTGCGCGCCGGCGTGGTCGATGCCGTGGTGGCCGGCGGCGCCGATTCGATGTGCCGCTTTACCGTGGCCGGTTTCAGCGCGCTGGAATCGGTCTCGGCCACGCGCTGCAACCCGTTCTCGGCCAACCGCAACGGCATCAACATCGGCGAAGGCGCCGCGCTCTTCCTGATGACCCGCGAGGCCGGCCCGGTGGAGCTGTCCGGCTGGGGCGAGTCCTCCGATGCACACCACATGTCGGCACCGGACCCGCAGGCGCGCGGCGCCATCGATGCCATGCAGCAGGCCCTGGACCGGGCCGGTCTTGCCGCCACGCAGATCGACTACGTGAACCTGCACGGCACCGCCACCGGGCACAACGATGCGATGGAAAGCCAGGCGGTGGCGGCCGTGCTGGGTACGCAGGTACCGGCCAGTTCCACCAAGCCGCTGACCGGCCACACGCTGGGGGCATCGGGCGCGATCGAGGCCGCGCTGTGCTGGATGGTGCTGGCCGACAACCCGCAACAGCAGCTGCCGACCCACTGGTGGGACGGGCAGGCCGACGCCGCGCTGCCGGCGCTGGCGCTGGTGGCACCCGGCACTCGCATGGCGCAGCCGCCGCAGCATGTGCTGAGCCATTCGTTCGCCTTCGGCGGCAGCAATGCCGTGCTGGCCCTGGCGCGGAGGTGAGCATGGAGCTGCCCTGCGATATCGATGACGTGCTGCCGCACCGCGACAGCATGCGCCTGATCGACCGCCTGCTCGACTGGCAGGAAACGTCCGTGGTGGTCGAGGTGGATGTGCCGTCGCACGGCCTGTTCACCACGCCCGACGGGGTGCCGGCCTGGGTCGGCGTGGAATACATGGCCCAGGCGATCGCCGCCTGGGCTGGCGCGAAGGCCCGCCAGGCCGGCGGGGTGCCGTCCATCGGCTTCCTGCTGGGCACGCGGCGCTACACCGCCCACCAGCCGTTCTTCGCCCCGGGCAGCTGCCTGCGGGTAGAGGCGCATTGCGAGCTGATGGGCGAAAATGGCCTGGGCATGTTTGCCTGCCGGATCTCGGCGGGCGATACCGAATTGGCGGTTGCCAACGTTTCCGTGTTCGAACCACGCGACGCGATGGCTTATCTGGAGAGTGGACAGGCATGACAGGGAATCTGACCGTGCTGGTGACCGGCGCCAGCCGGGGCATCGGCCGTGCCGTGGCGCTGCGGATCGCGCGCGACGGCTTCGACGTGGTGGTGCATTGCCGCAGCCGCATCGAGGATGCACAGGCGGTGGTCGCCGACATCCAGGCACTCGGGCGCCAGGCGCGGGTGCTGATGTTCGATGTGTCCGACCGCGACGCCGCGCGCGCCGCGCTGGAGGCCGATGTGGAGGCCCACGGCGCCTACTACGGGGTGGTGTGCAACGCGGGCATCGCCCGCGACGGCGCATTCCCGGCGATGTCGGCCGAGGACTGGGATGCCGTGGTGCATACCAACCTGGACAGTTTCTACAACGTGCTGCATCCGCTGGTGATGCCGATGGTGCGGCGGCGCAAGCCGGGCCGCATCGTCACCCTGTCCTCGGTATCGGGTCTGGTCGGCAACCGCGGGCAGACCAACTACAGCGCAGCCAAGGCCGGCATCATCGGGGCCACCAAGGCGCTGGCGCTGGAGCTGGCCAGCCGCGCGATCACCGTCAACTGCGTGGCCCCGGGCCTGATCGAGACCGAGATGGTGAACCAGGAAGTGGTCGAGCACGCGCTCAAGCTCATTCCTGCCGGCCGCCTGGGCCAGCCCGAAGAGGTCGCGGCGGCGGTCTCGTTCCTGATGTCCGAATCGGCCGGCTACATCACCCGCCAGGTGATTTCGGTCAATGGAGGGATGGTCTGATGGGCCGGATCGATCGTCGCGTGGTGGTCACCGGTGCCGCCGCGCTCAGCCCGCTGGGCCACGACTGGGCCAGCATCCGCGAACGCCTGCACGCCCGCGTCAACGCGGTGCGCTACATCCCCGAGTGGGAGGTGTTCGACGGCCTCAACACCCGTCTGGCCGCGCCGGTGCAGGACTACGACCTGCCGCCGAACTACAACCGCAAGACCACCCGCAGCATGGGCAAAGTCGCGGTGATGTCGGTGCGCGCCACCGAACTGGCGCTGGAATCGGCCGGTCTGCTCGGCCACCCGGTCCTGCGCAGCGGCATGGCCGGCGTGGCCTACGGCTCGTCCTCGGGCAGCCACGAGGCGACCGCCGAGTTCGGCCGGATGCTCCACGAGCACACCACCGAAGGCATCAGCGCCACGACGTACCTGAAGATGATGAGCCATACCTCGCCGGTCAACATCGGCGTGTTCTTCGGCTTGTCCGGCCGCGTCTACACCACCTCCAGCGCCTGCACGTCCGGCAGCCAGGGCGTGGGCGCCGGCTATGAGGCGATCCGCAGCGGCAAGCAGCTGGTGATGGTCACCGGCGGCGCCGAGCAGCTCGACGCCACCGCGGCGGCGGTATTCGACACCCTGTTCGCCACCAGCGTGCGCAACGATGCCCCGCAGACCACGCCCAGTCCGTTCGACGCGCACCGCGACGGCCTGGTGCTGGGCGAGGGCGCCGGCACGCTGATCCTGGAAGAGCTGGAGCATGCGCGCGCACGCGGCGCGACGATCCTGGCCGAGGTGGTCGGCTACGGCACCAACAGCGATGGCCAGCACGTCACCCAGCCCAGCGCCGATACGATGGCCCAGGCGATGCGCCTGGCGCTGGAGGACGCCGGCCTGGAGCCGGCGCAGATCGGCTACGTCAACGCGCACGGCACCGCCACTGATCACGGCGACATCGCCGAAACCCAGGCCACCGCGCAGGTGTTCGGCCCGGGCGGCGTGCCGATCAGCTCGCTCAAGAGCTACGTCGGCCACATGCTCGGCGCGTGCGGGGCGTTCGAGGCGTGGCTGAGCATCGAGATGATGCGCGAAGGCTGGTTCGCGCCGACCTTGAACCTGACCGAGGTCGATCCGCGCTGCGGCGCACTCGACTACATCCAGGGCGAGGGCCGCAGCCTGCACACCGATTACGTCATGAGCAACAACTTCGCCTTCGGCGGCATCAACACCTCGTTGATCTTCCGCCGCTGGGCCGAATCCTGATCCAGCGCGGCCCGCCACCGGGCCGCGCATCGCTTACCATCCCGCGCCACACCAACAAGGAGTTCGTTGAATGCGTCGTTTTGCCCTGATCGCCACCGCTGCCCTGCTTGCCGTATCGAGCGCCGCCTCGGCCCGCGACACCCGCGTGGAGCAGTCCCTGCACGACCTGATCAATTCCGATGAAGCCCGCAATGCCGGTATCGATGGCAGCGTGCGCTTCTTCCTGGCCGGCGAGAAGGTCAGCGTCCAGCAGCGCCTGGGTGAAGATGTGACCAACAAGAAGACCAACGCCGCCAACAAGAGCGACGCCGACGCCTGCCGTTGGGTTGCCCTGTCGGCGCTGCGCGCCCTGCAGGACGGCGCCAAGTCGCGCGGTGCCAATGCCGTGGTGGACATCGTCAGCTACTACAAGAAGAACGAGTTCAAGAGCAGCACCAACTACGAGTGCTATGCCGGCACCCTGATGGCCGGTGTCGCCTTGAAGGGCACCTACGCCAAGGTCAAGTAAGCGCAGGACCCCGCTGCCAGCGCCGTTTCGGTGGCGCTGGCAGCTACCCCAGCCAGCCCACGCCCGGTCCGTGTCGCCCTCCGGAACTGAACGGGTCCGCGACATTGATGAACCTGAATCTGCCGCGCGCCGGAAAACCGACGCCGGAGTACCGCAGCAGCTTTCGCCCTTGCGCGGTTTCATCCACAATCATCCCACTCACTCCCAGGGCAAAGCCCCGCGGGCATGCAAGCCTACGTCTATAAAAGCCAACGCAAGCAGGACACCTACGTCTACCTCGCCGTCCGCGATGACTTCAGCGCCGTTCCCGACGCACTGAAGGCCACGCTGGCGCCGTTCGCATTCGTCCTGGAAGTTGCCCTCACTCCCGACCGTCGTCTTGCCCTGGCCGACGCCGCGCAGGTGCGCGCGAACCTGGCCGAGCGCGGCTTCCACCTGCAGATGCCGCCCCCGCCGGTCGCGCCGGTGCGGGTACCGCGCCGCGATGACCCACGATGACTGACCTTCCGCGCTCCCGCGCCAGTGCCATCGCAGTCGCCGTCGGCGCCCTGCTGGCGCTGGCAGCGGTGCTCGGCGGCGTGCCCGGCGCGCTCGCGGCCGCCCTCGCACAGCCGGCATTCGCGCTCGGCGTGTCCTGGTGGCGGCGCACGCGCGCCGTGCCGGCGCTGCCGGTGCTGCTGCGCCGCGATCTCCCCGCGCTGCTGGCCCTCTGGCTTCCCGGCCCGCTGCTGTTGGCGGCACTGGTCGCCTGGCCACTGGCCGCACTGCATGACAGCGGCAGCCTCGGCGCGGTGCTGGGTCTGAGCGTGGCGGTCAGCGCCGCCCTGCTTGGCGTCTGGCGCACCTGGCCGGTGTGGAACGCCATCGAGCGCAGTGAAGGCAGCCTGCTGCGCCACTGGCAGACCCTGGCCGGCCGCGATCTCACCGCCTGGCGCGGCCTCGCCGTGGCGGCACTGGTCGTTGCGGTCTGCGCGCTGATCGTCCTGCCCGCCTGGCCGGGCCTGGTGCCCGACGGCGCGCGCTGGCCGCTGGCCGTGGCCGCGCTGCTGCTGTCGCCGCTGGCCCACCTGCTGCTGCAGACCGTACAGCCGGCCGACGCGCTGTCCGATGTGGCATCGCGTGCGCCGGCCGCCGGCACCGATACCGACCTGCTGGCCGACAGCGCGCACCCGCCCGGCCCGCTGGAACCGCTGGGCCAGCACGAACGCCTGCCGGCGCTGTACGACGCCGCACGCAGCGGCCGTGTCGATCGCGCGCTGCAGCTGCTGCAGGCCGGTGCCGACCCCCACGGCCTGCCCGATCCGCAGTGGCGCGACCAGCGCAGCCTGGCCGTGCTGGCTGCGGTGCTGCCGGATCTGCGCCTGCTGCGCGAACTGATCGCCCGTGGCGTGGACATCAATGCCGCGCCGCGCGGCATGACCCCGCTGCTGGCCGCCACCCGCGACAGTTGGCACGGCCGGCCCGAAGCGGTGATGACCCTGCTCGCCAACGGCGCCGATTCGCGCGCGGCCGACAGCGACGGCAACACCCCCCTTCACCATGCCGCACGCAGTTCCGACCCGGGCGTGGCCGCGCTGCTGCGCGATGCCGCCGCCGAAGTGGACGCGCTCAACCTGGACGGCTGGTCGCCGCTGGCGGTCGCCTGCCAGGTCGGCAACTGGCGCCTGGCGCGATTCCTGCTCGAACGCGGCGCCAAGACCGAACCGGCCGACGGCACCCCCGTTCTGCTGGCCGCCGCCGGCACCGAGGAAGACGATCCGGCCGGTGTGCAGCTGCTGCTCAAGCACAAGGCCCGGGCCGATGCGCGCGACCGCCAGCGGCGCAGCGCCCTGCATGAAGCGGCGCTGGCCGGCCACGTGGACATCATCGATGTGCTGCTGGCTGCAGGCGCGAACCTGGAAGCGCGCGACGCCCTTGCCCGCACCCCGTGGCTGGAAGCCGCCCGCGGCGGCCGTGCCGCGGTGGTCGAACACCTGCTGCCGCACCATCCCGACCTTACTGCGGTGGATGGCGAAGGCCGCAACGCGGTGCTGCTGGCGTGCATGGCCGATACCGTGTCGCCCCTGCTGATCCGCCGCCTGCTGGACCTCGGCATCCCCGCCGACGCGACCGATCCGCAGGGCCGCCGCGCGGTGGACATCGCCGCTGGCGCAGGGCGCTGGGCGATCGTGTCGTTGCTGGATCCGGCCTATCCGCTGCCGGCGGCAGTGAGCGATGGCCTGGCCACCGGCGGCGATGCCGATCCCATCACGAACGCGCTGCCGGACCGTCCCCCGCTGGACCTGCTGCGCGAAGCGCTGGGCTTCGGCAACGTCGAGGGCATGCCGGCGCTGGCGCGCCTGTGCGGCGCCGACGAACTGGGCGCCCTGCTGCACGATGGCGAGCTGGCGCTTGACCCGCATGCGGTGGATTGGCTGCTCGGCCACGGCGCCGCGCCGGAGGTTCTCGACGCCTGCGGCGACACGCCCATGTTCGCGCTGCTCGCGCGCGGCATCGATGCCGTGCCGGCGCTGCAGGTGCTGCTGCGCCACGGCGTCTCGCCAGCCGGCCGCGGTGGCCTGGCCCGCCTGCTCAGTGCCTGTGCGCAGCATGACCACGCCTCACGCGGGCTGGAACAGCTCGCGCTGGAACTGCTGGAACGCGGTGCCGATCCCTTTGCTGCGTCACCGGCCGGCGACCCGCCGCTGTCGCTCGCCGTCCGGCTGGGCTGGCTGCGCCTGCAGCACGCGCTGCTGGCGCTGGGCGTGGACCGCGAAGCCCGTGACAGCCACGGCATGACCGCCCTGCACCTGGCGACCGCGCTGGCTCGCGAAGGCTCGATCAAGCTGCTGGTGCAGCAGGGCGCATCGCCGGAAGCACGTGCCGCCGACGGACAGACGCCGCTCGGCGTGGCCTTGTCGATCGGCCGTCGCGATCTGGCCGACTGGCTCGACTGGCGCGTGTGGCCGCTGCCGCGCCGCGCGCTGCGCGACGGTGACCTGCCGGCGGCGGCGATGGCCGGCGATGCCGATGCCGTGCGCCGCCTGATCGACCTGGGCTTCGCCGTGGACGTGGTCGACGCACAGGGCTGCACCGCACTGCTGCGCGCCTCCGGCGGCGGCCACCTGGCGGTGGTCGACCTGCTGCTGGCGCGCGGGGCCAACCCGCAGCACGCGGCGGCCAGCGGCGCCACGCCGTTGTCGGCGGCGGTCAGCATGCGTCAGATCGACATCGTGTCGGCGCTGCTCGATGCCGGCGCCGAACTGGAGTACCGCCTGCCGGGCGGGGTGACCGTGCTGATGCTGGCCTCGGCGCTGGGCCTGCCGGACATCGTCGCGCGCCTGCTCACCGCAGGTGCCAACGTCCACGCCGGCGATGCACAGCAGCTGGGGCCGTTGCACTGCGCAGCGCTGTACGGCTTCAGCGCACGCGACCGTTCGCGCTTGCTGGCGCTGCTGGATACGCTGCTGCTGGCCGGTGCGGAGCCGGACCAGGCCGCGGCCGGCTCGGTGACGCCGCTGCTGCTGCTGCTCGGCGCCCGCGCCGAACCGGGCACCGCCTGCGACGAGCAGGTGGTGCTGGCCGCGGTCGAGCGCCTGCTCGATGAAGAGGTTTCGCTGGACGTGCGCGATCCGCGCGGGTTCGGGCCGCTGCACCTGGCCGCCCTGCATGGCCTGCCGTTGCTTGTGCAGCGGTTGCTGCGTGCCGGCGCCGATCCGGACGTGCGCGACGCGCTCAACCGCAGCCCGCGCGAGATCGCGGTGATGCGCGGCTTCATCGACGTGGCCGGCGAGTTCGAACCGCTGGTGCCCGGCGTGTCCTCGATGGCGCGGTTCCTGCGCGACAACGGCTGACGCCGACGCGGCAGCTCAGCCGCGTCGGTCGGTATCGGGTGTCTCGTCGCGTTCGGCATCCGCTTCGAACAGGTGCATCAGGTCCGCGCGCGCATCGCGCGAGGTCTGGATCACCGCCGCTTCGTCGTCGTACACCAGGTACTGGTCGCGCAGCAGCTTCTCGTCGTGCTCGCGGAACCGCTGCACGTGGCTGCGCGCGGTCTCGGCCGGAATGCCCAGCGCGATCAGCATGCGTTCGCTGAGTTCCAGGCTGGTGCCGAACACCTCGCGGAACGGCTCGGCCGACATGTCCATCAAACGCCATGCATGCTGGCGGTTGCGCGCCCGCACCAGCACCACGGCACTGGGATACATGCGCCGGATCAGGCGCGTGGCGCGCATGTTCGCGTCGGGATCGTCCAGCGTCACCACGTAGACGCGGATGAACTCACCGCCCGCAGCGCGCAGCATTTCGGGCCGGGTCGGGTCGCCGTAATAGAGCTTGTTGCCGAACCGGCGCAGGTCCGAGACCGTGTCGGGGTTGGACTCCAGCGCCACGAACGGGATCTTCTGCGCTGTCAGCAGGCGTGCCACCACCTGGCCGAAGCGGCCCATGCCGGCGATCATCACCTGCGGCTGGCTGCCTTCGGTGTCCACCGTATCGGCCGGACGCGCGCTCGCCTTGGGCCCCTCGTCGCGGCCGAGCAGGCGCAGCAGCGCGATCATCAGCAGCGGCGTGATCGCCATCGACAGGCCCACGATCGCCACCAGCCGGTCGTGGTTGGCGCTGCCCAGCAGGTGCGCGCGCTGCGCTTCGTTGAACACCACGAAGGCGAATTCGCCGCCCAGCCACAGCACGCTGCCCAGCAGCACCGCGTGCCGTGTACGCAGCTTGGCCAGCTTGCCGATGGTGAACAGCAGGCCGAACTTCACCACCAGCAGAATGGCCACGCCGGCAGCGATCATTGCCGGCTCGGCGACGATGCGGTCCAGGTCGATGCCCATGCCCACGGCGATGAAGAACAGGCCCAGCAGCAGTCCCTTGAACGGCTCGATCTGCGATTCCAGTTCGTGCCGGAACTCCGAATCGGACAGCAGCACGCCGGCCAGGAAGGCGCCCAGGCTGGGGCTCAGCCCGGCTTCCTGCATGAACCACGCCGTGCCCAGCACCACCAGCAGCGCCATCGCGGTGAACACTTCCGGGCTGCGGGTGCGCGCGATGATGTTGAACAGCCGGCGCAGCACCGGGCGCCCGCACAGGATCACCACCGCCAAGGCGCCCAGCGCCACGGCCACGTCGCTCCACTGCAGGGTGTCATTGCGGGCCCCGCCGAGCAGCGGAATGGCGGCCAGCAGCGGAATGGCGATGAGGTCCTGGAACAGCAGGATCGCAAAGCCCAGGCGACCGTAATCGCTGTTGATCGCCTTGTGCTCGGACAGCAGCTGCAACCCCACCGCCGTGGACGACAACGCCAGCGCGATCCCCACGATCAACGCGCTTTTCCACTGGAAGTGGTCGAGCAGCAGCAGGCCACCCAGCACCAGCGCGCTCAGCGCGACCTGCAGGGCCCCGGCGCCGAACACCGAGCGCCGCATCACCTTCAGCCGCGCCGGGGACAGTTCCAGCCCGATCACGAACAGCAGCATCACCACGCCGATTTCAGCCGCGCTCAGGATGCGGTCGGCGTCCTGCACGAAGCCCAGCCCGTCCGGGCCAAGCACCACGCCGGCGGCCAGGTAGCCGAGCACCGCGCCCAGCCCCAGCTTCTTGAACACCGGCACGGCGATCACCGCCGCCAGCAGCAGCACCAGGGCCAGCTCGAGCGCGCCGCTATGCATGGGAGGACCTGCTCATGACATCGATGACCCGCGTGGTTCAGGGGAACAAGCCGTGGTGACGCGAGGCCGGGGGGATCCAGGCCCTCGGCCGGGGCCGTGCAGGCATTATGCGACGCGCCGGCCACGGCAACGACAATGCCGCCGCAACGGCCCGCCGCCGCCGGGTTGACCTCACCGCCGGGGAGGTCCAGACTGCCCGCCGCTGCTGGCGCGTCCGCGCCGTCGGCAGTACACCCATCCGGAGTCCCCAACCCATGTCCAGCGACAGTAGAAGTCGACCTTGCTCGACGCCAGCGATGGCTACCGCCTGACACGGGTCGGTTCGCCAGCGTTGGCGTTGCGCAATGCGACCCCGACAGGCGAATACGATGAACCAGAAAGACCTGCTGCGCCCGGTGGCTGATGCCGCCTCCCTGAGCGCGCCCCTCGATGCCTTCAACACCGCCGATGCGGTGGAATTCCTCAACACCCTGGAGCTGTCGCGCGCCGCCGACACGCTGGCGGCGTTGCCGTTGCCGCGTGCGGTGAAGATGCTTGAACAGCCCGAGCTCAACCGCGGCGGCGATCTGGTCGCCGCGATGCCGGTGGCCCGTGCCGCCGCGCTGCTCGGGCTGATGGCCGACGACCGCGCCACCGACATCGTCCATGAACTGGACGCCGACGACCGCGCCCGGCTGATCCCGCTGCTTTCGCCGGAATCACGCCAGTCGATCCAGCAGCTGCTGAGCTACCCGGCGCATACGGCCGGTGCGTTGATGACCACCGAGTTTGTCAGCGTGCCCTCGGACTGGACCGTGGGCCGCACCCTGCAGCACATCCGCGACGTCGAACGCACCCGCGAAACCGTCTACGCCATCTACGTGCTGGACCCGCAGACGCGCGTGCTGGTGCAGGTGGTGACCATGCGCCGGCTGATCACCGGCCTGCCCGATGAGCCCATCCTCGAGGTGGCCCAGGTCAATCCGCCAGTGAGCGTGGACGCCATGCTCGACCAGGAAGAAGTGGCGCAGCTGATCCGCCGTCACGACCTGCTCGCCATCCCCGTGGTGGATGCGCAGCGCCACGTGCTGGGCATCGTCACCGTGGATGACATCCTGGACGCGCTGATCGAGGAATCCACCGAAGACGCGCACAAGTTCGGCGGCATGGAGGCACTGGAAAAGCCGTACATGCAGATCGGCTTCTTCGAGATGCTGCGCAAGCGTGCCGGCTGGCTCAGCGTGCTGTTCCTCGGCGAAATGCTCACTGCCAGCGCCATGCAGCACTACGAGGACGAACTGGCCCGCGCCGTGGTGCTGACCCTGTTCATTCCACTGATCATGAGCTCCGGCGGCAACTCCGGCTCGCAGGCCACCTCGCTGTTGATCCGCAGCCTGGCCCTGCGCGAGCTGCGCCTGCGCGACTGGTGGAAGGTGGCGCTGCGCGAGATTCCCACCGGCGTCACCCTCGGCGCCATTCTTGGCGTGCTGGCCATCATCCGCATCGTGAGCTGGCAGCTGCTGGGCCTGCACGACTACGGCGAGCACTGGAAGCTGCTGGCGCTGACCATCGGCGCGGCGCTGGTTGGCATCGTCACGTTCGGCTCGCTGTCCGGCTCGATGCTGCCCTTCATCCTCAAGCGGCTCGGTTTCGACCCGGCCAGCGCATCGGCGCCGTTCGTGGCCACGCTGGTCGATGTGACCGGCCTGGTGATCTACTTCAGCATCGCGGCGATGATCCTGAGCGGGACGCTGTTGTAACCGTGATGACAGGCAGGCGCCGGGCCCACGCCCGGCGCCTGCCTTTGCGCTAGATCATCCCCACACCGCCGGTGCCCGTGTACCGTGTACCCACGTGTCCCGGTGATTGTTCGACCCCATGAGCACCTACCACCTGCAATCCGTATTCCGCCCGCAGTCGGTCGCCGTGATCGGCGGCAGCCCGCGCGAGCGTTCCGCCGGCCGCGCCGTGATGCGCAACCTGCGCGCCACCGGCTTTCCCGGCAAGGTCGCCTGGATCAATCCGCGCTACAGCGAGATCGACGGCATCCGCACCGTCAAGCGGCTCAAGGACCTCGACTGGGTGCCCGAGCTGGTCGTCATCACCGCGCCGGCCAGCATCGTGCCGCAGGTGGTGGCCACGGCCGCCGACCGCGGCGTCGCCGCCGCCATCATCCTTACCGCCAACCTCGGCCAGGGCCCCGGTTCGCTCGCCGCGCAGGTGGAAGCCGCCGCGCGCGCCAAGGGCCTGCGCATCCTTGGCCCGCACTGCCTGGGCGTGATCGCGCCGCATGCGCGCCTCAATGCCAGCATCGCCGCCCACTTTCCGCAGGCCGGCGATCTGGCGCTGATCTCCGAGTCCAGCGCCATCGCCGCTGCCCTGGTGGAGTGGGGCGTGGCGCGCTCGGTCGGCTTCTCCGCCGTGGTCTCGCTCGGCGACACCCTGGATGTGGACTTCGGCGATCTGCTCGACTACTTCGCCACCGACTACCGCACCCGCGCCATCCTGCTCTACGTCGAGCACATCCGCGACGCGCGCAAGTTCATGTCGGCCGCGCGTGCCGCTGCGCGCGCCAAGCCGGTGGTGGTGGTGAAATCCGGCCGCCACATCCGCATCGACCCCGATGCCGACACCCATGTGCAGGCGCTGGCCAGCGCCGATGCCGTGTACGGGGCGGCCTTCAACCGCGCCGGCCTGCTGCGGGTGAGCGCGCTGGACGAACTGTTCACTGCCGCCGAAACCCTGGGCCGGCTCGGCACCTTCCCCGGCCGCCGGCTGGCCATCCTCAGCAACGGCGGCGGGGTAGGGCGGCTGGCGGTAGACCAGCTGCTGGCGCTGCGCGGCAGCCTGGCCGAGCTGTCCCCGGCCACCGTTGCCCAGCTTGATGCGGTGCTGCCCGAGGGCTGGTCGCGCGGCAATCCGGTGGACATCGTGGTCGATGCCGATGGCGAGCGTTACGCGGCCGCCATCGAGGCGCTGATGTCCGACACCGAGAATGACGCGGTGCTGGTGGTCAACGTGCCCACCGCCTTCACCTCCTCGGCCGATGCCGCGCAGGCGCTTACCCGCACCCTGGGCCTGCGCCCGCGTCACCACCGCGACAAGCCCGTGTTCGCGGTCTGGCTGGGCAACGACGATCGCGCCACTGCCACGCTCAATGCCGCGCGGGTGCCCACCTATCCCACCGAAGCAGAAGCCGTGCGCGGCTTCCAGCACCTGGTGCGCTACCGCGACGCGCAGGCCGCGCTTATGGAAACGCCACCCAGCCTGCCCGAGGATTTCGTGGTGGACACCGCGGCGGCGCGGGCGCTGGTCGACACCGCGCTTGCCGCCGGGCAGCAGTGGCTCGATCCGATCGCCACCCACCAGCTGCTCACCGCCTACGGCATTCCGTCCGCGCCGGTGATGCAGGCGCGCGACGCGCACGAGGCGATGGACCTGGCGCAGCCGCTGCTGGAACAGGGCGCCACCGTGGCGGTGAAGGTGTTCTCCGCCGACATCCCGCACAAATCCGACGTGGACGGCGTTCGCCTCAACCTGGGCACCCTGCAGTCGGTGCACGCGGCGGCCACCTCGATTCTGGAGCGCGCCCATCACCTGCGCCCGCAGGCGCGCATCGACGGCGTGCTGGTGCAGCCCACCATCGTGCGGCCGAAGGCGCGCGAGCTGATCGCCGGCATTGCCGACGACCCCACGTTCGGCCCGGTGGTGGTGTTCGGGCGCGGTGGTACCGCGGTGGAGGTCATCGACGACAAGGCCCTGGCGCTGCCGCCGCTGGACCTGCGGCTGTCGCACGAGCTGATCGGCCGCACCCGGGTGTCGCGCATCCTCAAGGCATACCGTGACGTACCCGCCGCCGATGAACGTGCGGTGGCGCTGGTGCTGGTCAAGCTGGCGCAGCTGGCGGCCGACATCCCCGAGATCCGCACGCTGGACATCAACCCGCTGCTGGCCGACCGCGACGGCGTGATCGCGCTGGACGCGCGCGTGGCCATCGCGCCATCGCGCAAACTGCACAAGGGGCGTGGTCACCCGCGCTTTGCGGTGTTCCCGTATCCCAAGGAGTGGGAGCGCACCATTACCCTGTCCGATGGGGCGCCCGCCTTCGTGCGGCCGGTGCGGCCCGAGGACGACGCGCTGTTCCGCGCGTTCTTCGCCCGTGTCACCGACGACGACCTGCGCCTGCGCTTCTTCCAGTCGGTCAAACACTTCAGCCATGAATTCATCGCGCGCCTGACCCAGCTCGACTACGCGCGTTCCATTGCCCTGGTCGCCATCGACCCGCGCAGCGGCGACATGCTCGGTGCGGTGCGGCTGCATGCCGATGCCGATTACGACCGCGGCGAGTACGGCATCCTGATCCGCTCGGATCTCAAGGGCCACGGCATCGGCTGGCGGCTGATGACAATCATGATCGAGTACGCCCAGTGGCTGGGCCTGAACATCGTCGAAGGCCAGGTGCTGCGCGAGAACAGCACCATGCTGGCGATGTGCCAGAGCCTGGGCTTCAAGACCCGGCTGGACCCGGACGATTCCACGGTGATGGTGGTGACGCTGCCGGTGCAGGGCGTGCAGGTACCCCAGGTACCAGTGTGAGCATCGCCCGGCAGCATCGAAACGGCCGCGTCTACTGGAACTGGAATTCCTCGATCACCTTGCTGCACGTGTTGTCCAGCTCCACACTGAACGACTTGCGTTCATTCCTGCCCAGCGGATCTGCAAGATCGTCCTTGTGCAGGACGGCGAAGCCGCGGCCACCGGCCAACGGCGGCGATGTGGACACCAGATAATCCGCCGGTGTCCACGTCCGCGTACGCCGGACGTATGCGTCCACAACGCGTACGCACTCGGGGTGCTTCTGTGCCGCCAGAATATTGGCCTTTACCAGATCAGGCAGTGTCTGCAGCGCATCCTTGTCCGAGGCGTTGCACGCAGCGGGCAGGCTGGCGAGGACAAGGCACATCGCGATCATGGGTACGTTGGACATCATTCACCTCACCGGACAGGTAGCTGAACATAAGTCGTGTAGACGCGAGCCGGAAGCAAGGCATCGCGCGTAGATCAGGCACGAGCGACAATACCGCGATGACCGACCGCATCCCCCTGCTGCTGCTCCCCGGCCTGCTCAACGACGCTGAACTCTGGCGCGCGCAGATCGCCGCACTGTCCGACATCGCCGACTGCACGGTGGGCGACCAGACCCGTGGCGAGACGATGCAGGCGGTGGTGGACGACGTGCTGGCGCAGGCGCCGGACCGCTTTGCCCTGGCCGGGTTCTCGCTGGGCGGCTTCGTGGCCCAGCAGATCCTGCGGACCGCGCCGGAGCGTGTGCTGCGGCTGGCCCTGATCGACACCTCGATCCATGCCGATTCACCGGAACGGGCCGCGCAGCGCCGGTCACAGCGCGCCAGCGTGCGCCTGCCCGGCACCTTCCACGGCTTCGGCGACGCGCTGATGCGCAGCTACATCGATGCCTCGCGGCTGGACGACTACGTGCTGGTGCAGCGCGTGCGCGACATGACCACGCGGCTGGGGGCGGCGGTATTCCTGCGGCAAAGCGCG
The DNA here is from genome assembly GCF_046736075.1 of Stenotrophomonas sp. LGBM10. Taxonomy (GTDB): domain Bacteria; phylum Pseudomonadota; class Gammaproteobacteria; order Xanthomonadales; family Xanthomonadaceae; genus Stenotrophomonas. The sequence continues at coordinate 2,086,863 of NZ_CP177163.1, read as the reverse complement.
CTGGATCGCGTCGATGGCCACGACGTGCTGGCTGGCTATCGCGATCCGCTGCTGATCGTGTGCGGTGCCAACGACCGCATCACGCCGCTGGCCATCAGCGAGGAAATGCATGCCCTGGTGCCAGGCTCCACCCTGGTGGTGGTGCCCGCGTGCGGGCACCTGGCGCCAATGGAACAGCCGGATGAAGTGAGCGGGGCGCTGCGCAGCTGGTTGCTGCGCTAGGCGCTGCCGGTCAATCCCAGGCCGGTGCGATCCCGTCGGGGTTGGCCAGGCGCTGGCCACGGTCCAGCGTGGCGATCTGCGCCATGTCCGCCTCGCTCAGGCGCAGGTCCGCCGCCAGCAGGTTGCTGGCCAGGTTCTCGCGCCGGGTGGAGGAGGGGATCACCGCGTAGCCCTGCTGCAGCGCCCATGCCAGCGCGACCTGGGCCGGGGTGGCCTGGTGGCGGTCGGCGATGGCCTGGATCACCGGGTCCTTCAGCACCTCGCCGTAGGCCAGGCTCATGTACGCAGTGACATGGATGCCCTGATCCTTGAGGAACGCGATCAACGCGCGGTTCTGCAGGTAGGGATGCACTTCGATCTGGTTGGTGGCGATGGCGTCGGCACCCAGGATTCCGATCGCCTGGCGGGTCTGCGCGATGGTGAAGTTGGAAATGCCGATCTGCCGGGTCAGGCCCAGCGCCTTCGCCTCGGCCAGCGCGCCCAGGTATTCGTCCATCGGCACGGCGTCCTTGGGCGAGGGCCAATGGATCAGGGTCAGCTCGACGTGGTCGGTGCGCAGCTTGCGCAGGCTGTCGCGCAGGCTCTCCAGCAATGCGTCGTGGGCGAAGTTGGCGATCCAGATCTTGGTGGTGAGGAACAGATCGTCGCGGGCCACGCCGGCGTCGGCGATGGCCTGGCCCACCTCGGCTTCGTTGTCGTAGATCTGCGCGGTATCGATGGCGCGGTAGCCCACGTCGAGCGCGTTGCGGACCGAGTCGATGACGGTCTGGCCCTTCAGGCGGAACGTGCCGAGGCCGAATGCGGGAATGCTCATGGAAACTCCTTCATGGGGGTGCGGTGCAGGCTACGCCGTGCACCGTTAAATGAAGCGCAGCAGACAGCGGTCCGCTGCGCGAACGATCAATGCGCGGTGACGGCGATGCCGTCGGCACGGTCGGCGACACCGTCGCGGCGGTCCAGCCGGCCGCTCAGTGCGGTCAGGCCGAAGGCGCCCATCACCACCAGCGCACCCAGCCACGGGGTGTGCATCAGGCCGATGTGATCGACCACCAGGCCGCCCAGCGAGGCACCCAGCGCGATGCCGACGTTGAACGCGGCGATGTTCAGGCCCGAGGCGACGTCGGCCGCCTGCGGGGCGAAGCGCTGCGCCTGCTTGACCACGTACACCTGCAGCCCCGGCACGTTGCCGAAGGCCACCGCGCCCAGCGCCAGCACGGTCAGCAGCACCAGCCAGGTGTTGTAGGCGGTGAAGGTCAGCACGAACAGCACGGCCGCCAGCAGGGCGAAGATCAGCTTCAGCGCCGGAATCGGCCCGCGGCGGTCGGCCAGGCGGCCGCCCCACAGGTTGCCGATCGCCACCGACACGCCGTACACCAGCAGCACCCCGCTGACCGCATTGGCCGAGAAGCCGGTGACGTCCTGCAGGATCGAGGCCAGGTAGGTGAACGACAGGAAGGTGCCGCCGTAGCCCAGCGCGGTGATCGCATACACCAGCAGCAGGCGCGGCTGGGCCAGCACCGACAGCTGCTGGCCGAACGTGGCCGGCTCACTGCGCTGCAGGTTGCGCGGCACGAACAGCAGGCTGCCGATCAGGGCGATCACGCCCAGCGCCGCCACGGCCAGGAAGGTGGCGCGCCACCCCAGATGCTGGCCGATGAAGGTGCCCAGCGGCACGCCGGTGACCAGTGCGACGGTGAGGCCGGTGAACATGATCGCGATCGCGCTGGCGGCCTTCTCCTTGGGCACCACCGACGTGGCGATGATCGAGCCGATCGAGAAGAACACGCCGTGCGCCAGGCCGGTGAGCACGCGCGCCACGATCAGCGACCCATACCCGGGCGCCATCCAGGCGATCACATTGCCCAGGGTGAACAGCACCATCAGAGCCACCAGCAGGGTTTTGCGCGGCACCCGGCCGGTGAGCGCGGTCAGCACCGGGGCGCCAACCGCCACGCCCAGGGCGTACAGGGAGACCAGCAGGCCGGCCGAGGGCAGGGACACGCCGAGGTCGGCGGCGATGGTCGGGATCAGCCCGACGATGACGAATTCGGTGGTGCCGATGGCGTACGCACCGAGCGTCAGCGCCAGCAGGGCCAGAGGGATGCCACGGGACATGGTGGATTACCGGTGGGAAGGGAGGCTGCGCAGTCTGCGCGCCGCACTCGTGCCGAAAAAGCGGTCTTCACGCCAATGACTATTGCCTCATGGTCAATAATGGGCCTCGTCCGTTGAATGCCCGTCCGATGAAAACCACCCTCGACGAAATGCAGGCCTTCATCGCGGTGATCGACAGCGGCTCGATCACCGCCGCTGCCGAACAGCTGGCGCAGACCCCGTCCGGTGTCAGCCGTGCGCTGGGGCGGTTGGAAGAGAAGCTCGGCACCACCCTGCTGACCCGGACCACCCGGCGCCTGCAGCTCACAGAGGAAGGCGAGGCGTTCCTGGCCCAGGCCCGCGCCATCGTCGCCTCGGTGGAGGCGGCCGAAGAGCAGATCGCCGCGCGGCGCGAGCGTCCGGCCGGGCGGTTGCGGGTGGATGCGGCAATGCCCTTCGTGCTGCACGTGATCGCCCCGCTGGTGGCCGGCTACCGCGCGCGCTACCCGGAGGTGGCACTGGAACTCAACAGCAGCGAACGCTACATCGACCTGCTGGAGCGCCGCACCGATGTCGCCATCCGGATCGGGCCGCTGGCCGATTCCACGCTGCATGCGCGGCCGCTGGCGCGCAGCCGGCTACGGGTGCTGGCCAGCCCGGCCTATCTGCAGCAGCACGGCACACCGGCCCGCGTCGCCGACCTGCAGGCGCACACACTGCTGGGCTTCAACGAACCGGACTCGCTCAATCATTGGCCGTTGCCGGGCGATACCGACGCGCTGCTGCACGTCCGGCCGGCGGTGGCCGTGTCCAGTGGCGAAACCCTGCGCCGGCTGGCGCTGGAAGGCGTGGGCATCGTCTGCCTGTCCGACTTCATGACCCACCGCGACCGCACCGCAGGAACGCTGGTGCAGGTGCTGCCCACGCTCACGGTGGAGGTGCGCCAACCCATCCATGCGGTGTACTACCGCAACACCGCCGTGTCGGCGCGGATCAGCTCCTTCCTCGACCACCTGGCCGCCGCGATGGTAGGCACCCCGTACGTGTAGTGCCGGCCGCTGGCCGGCACCGTCCTTCACGCCGCCTTCGGCACGCCCCTGCCGCCCGCGCTTCGCGCATCCAGCACAAACACGTCCACCGCCGCGTTCAACGCGACCGCCTGTTCCTCCATGCTGCGCGCGGCCGCAGAGGCTTCCTCCACCAGTGCCGCGTTCTGCTGGGTGGCTTCGTCCATGTGCACCACGGTCTGGTTGACCTGCTCGATGCCGGCCGACTGCTCCTGCGAGGCGGCAGAGATCTCGGCCATGATGTCGGTCACCCGCTGCACACCGCCCACGATCTCCTGCATGGTCTGGCCGGCCTGATGCACCAGGCTGGCTCCGGTCGCCACGTCTTCGACCGAGGCGTCGATCAGGCCCTTGATCTCCTTGGCGGCGGCCGCCGACCGCTGCGCCAGCGTGCGCACTTCGCTGGCCACCACCGCAAAGCCGCGGCCCTGGTCGCCGGCACGCGCGGCCTCCACGGCGGCATTGAGCGCCAGGATGTTGGTCTGGAAGGCGATCCCGTCGATGACGCTGATGATGTCGGCGATGCGGCGCGACGAGGTTTCGATCGCCCCCATCGTGGCCACCACCTGGCCCACCACCTCACCCCCCTGCGACGCCACGGCATGCGCGCCGATGGCCAGCTGGTTGGCCTGGCGGGCGTGCTCGGCGTTCTGGCGCACGGTGGAGGTCAGCTCTTCCATCGACGCGGCGGTTTCTTCCAGGTTCGCGGCCTGCTGCTCGGTGCGCTGGGACAGGTCGCTGTTGCCGGCGGCGATTTCACCGGCCGCGGTCTGGATGGCCTGCGCGGCCTGCTTGATGTCGCCAACGATGCCGGTGAGCTGGCCGCTGGTGCGCGCCACGTCGTCGCGCATGCGCGCGAACACGCCGTGGAAGTCGCCGTGCATGCGCGCGCTGAGATCACCGCGCGCGATCGCCTGCAGCACCGCCGAGACCTGGCCCAGATCGTGTTCGGTGGTCTGCATCAGCTGGTTCAGGCCGGCCACCATCTCGCGGAAATCGTGCGCGTAGCGGGCTTCATCGCCGCGTTGGCTGAAATCGCCCGCAGCGGCGGCCAGGGCCAGGCGCTTGATGTCGGCATTGATCGCGCCGAGGTTGGTCTTCGCCGTATCCAGCGCCTGGGTGATCACCGCCTTTTCGCCGGGCAGCCGCTCCATGTCCAGCGACAGGTCGCCCACCGCATAGCGCCCCATGATCTCGATCGCACGCAGTTTGACCCGGATATGCGCATCGACCAGTGCGTTGGCATCGCGCACCATCTGTCCATAGCCTCCGGGGAAGGCGGCATCGTCCATGCGGTAGCTGATCTGGCCGGCGTCGTGGCGTTCGGCCATTGTGGCCTGGGCGGCCAGCACGTCCTTCAAGGTCCGGGTGACCGCGCTCATGGCCTGGCCAAGACGACCGATCTCATCGCCGCTGCGCACCTGCACGGTGTGCGCCAGGTCGCCCCGCGCCACCGCGCGGGCGGCGGCCTCCACGGCCAGCACCGGCGCGATCACCGCGCGGCGCAGCCACAGTGCCAGTACGCCCATCAGCACCAGTGCCGCCAGTGCGGTCAACACCGCGCACACCACCAGCGTGCGCCGTGCCTGTTCCGAACGCGACTGCACCGCATGCTCGGCCACCACGGCCGTGCGCTCGCCCAGGGCGTCCAGCGTGGCGCCCAGCGCGCGATCCTTGCCGCGTACCAGCGCGTCTCCCTCCAGCGGGGTGTACCCGCTGGCCGCAAAGGCGGCCAGGGCGTCGTGGTACTCCTTTTCCAGGGCGGCATGCTGGGTCAGGAACGTGCCTGCAAGCCGGGCGGTATCGGCGTCACCGGCACTGGCCAGGTCCGTGGCCAGCGCATGCGCCTTGCGTCCCTGCGCGTCGAACGCAGCCAGGTGGCGCTCGCGCAGCGCCGCATCGCTGCCGCGGATGAGCACGTTCTTCCACTCCTGCACCTGCAGGCGGAACTCGCGCTGCAGCGTATCGGCACGCGCATTGCGGGCAACCTCGGGCGGCACCGCGGTGGACAGGTTCAACCAAGCCGAGCCAAGTCCGGCCAGCGCGCAGACCACGACGATGAACAGGCCAAGCGACAGCGCGCCCAGCAACTTGAACTGCAGGCTCAGGGCGCGCGGGGGCGCGGCGGACAGCGTGGACATGGGAAATGAAGAAGTAAGGGAGGGCGATGCGGTATCGGATGGCGCATTGCTCTTCTGAAGTGCGAAGTGCGTCACGCTTACCGTTCCATTCAATGATGTGAAATTCCTGTGACACCGTGCCGGGCATGGGAGGTGGAACAACGGACTGGACAGGCTGCCGATATGTAACTATCGTAGTTACATGAAATCCAGCAACCAGTTCTCCGACGCCCTGCACGTGATGGCCCACCTGGTCGGGCAGGACGGCCCGCGCACCTCCGAGCAGCTGGCCACCTGCCTGCCAACCCATCCGGTGGTCATCCGTCGCCTGCTGGCGGCCCTGCAGAAGGGCGGTCTGGTCAGCAACGTGCGCGGGCACGGCGGGGGCAGCCAGCTGGCGCGCGATCCCGCCCACATCACCCTGCACGATGTGTACGTTGCCGTCGGTGCGCCGCCGCTGCTGCACACGGGCGTGCGCGAAGGCGGCCGTGGCTGCCCAGTGCAGCAGGTGGTCAACGCGGCGCTCGACGAGAGCTACCGGCAAGCCCAGGCGCTGCTCGAAACGCGCCTGCGCGCCACCACCCTGGATACCCTCGGCGCGGCCTTCGCCCGCCATCTTGCCCACCATGCCGCCGGAGTTCCCCATGACGTTTGATGCCGTGATCGTCGGCGGCAGTTTTGCCGGTCTGTCCGCCGCGCTGATGCTGGCGCGCGCCCGCCGCGAGGTACTGGTGATCGACAACGGCCAGCCACGCAACCGCTTCGCCGCCCACTCGCACGGCGTGCTCGGCCTGGATGGGATCGCTGGCAGCGAGCTGCTGCGGCAGGCCAAGGCGCAACTGCTGGATTACCCGACCGTGCGCTGGCTGACCGATACGGTGGACACCGCGTCGCGCACCGCCGACGGCTTCGCGGTCCATACCGCCGGTGGCGAGACCTGGGGCGCACGCAAGCTGCTCCTGGCCACCGGCATCCGCGATGAACTGCCCGCGCTTCCGGGCTTGGCCGAGCGCTGGGGCCACAGCGTTCTGCATTGTCCGTACTGCCACGGCTACGAGATTGGCGGCGGTGCGATCGGTCTGCTGGGCGGGCACCCGATGTCCACCACAATGGCCGGCCTACTCGCCGAGTGGGGGCAGGTCACCCTGTTCGCGCACGGCATGACGCTGGACGACGATGAGGCCGCCCGCCTGCAGCGCCGTGGCGTCAGCGTCGAGTACACGCAGGTGGTCGCGCTGGAGGGCGAGGTCCCCCAGCTCGGTGCCGCACTGCTGGCCGACAGGCGCCGTATCGACCTGCGTGCCCTGTTCGTGCCGGCCCGCCAGCACATGGGCACGCCGCTGGTGGAACAGCTCGGCTGCGCGCTGGACGAAAGTCCGGTCGGCGTCCTGGTACGGGTGGATGCCCAGAAGCAGACCACGGTGCCCGGCGTGTACGCGGCGGGCGATGCCACCGTGGTCGGCAACATCACCCTGGCCAATGCCGAGGGCGTGCGCGCGGGCATCAGCCTGCACCACGCGCTGGTGGCCGAGGACAGCGCCCTCAACCCTTGATGCACACCACCTGGCGCAGGGTGTGCACCACCTCCACCAGGTCGCGCTGCGCCGCCATCACCGCATCGATGGACTTGTAGGCCGCCGGCGATTCGTCGATGACCGCCGCGTCCTTGCGGCATTCCACATGCGCGGTGGCCTCGCGATGTTGCGCCAGCGTGATCTGCTGCCGCGCCGCCGTCCGGCTCAGCACCCGTCCGGCGCCGTGGCTGCAGCTGTGGAAACTCTCCGCATTGCCCTTGCCGCGCACGATGTAGCTGCAGGCCCCCATGCTGCCGGGAATGATCCCCAGCTCGCCCGCCCGCGCGCTGACCGCGCCCTTGCGGGTGATCAGCAGGGGCTCGCCCCCGTGCGTCTCGCGCTGCACGTAGTTGTGGTGGCAGTTCACCGCCAGCGCTGCCAGCTGGAACTTCGGCAGCCGGTGGCGCATCTCGGCCAGCACCCGCGCCATCATCGCCTCACGGTTCTCGCGGGCGTAGTCCTGCGCCCACGACACCGCCTCCACGTAGTCGTCGAACAGCGGTTCGCCTTCCATGAAGAACGCGAGGTCCTTGTCGGGCAGGTGGAAGCCCAGCACGCGCCGGGCCAGCTGCTCGCGCGCCTGCTCGATGAAGTAGGTGCCGATCAGATTGCCGGTGCCGCGCGAGCCGCTGTGCAGCATCACCCAGACCGCGCCGGTTTCATCCAGGCAGATCTCGATGAAGTGGTTGCCGCCGCCCAACGTGCCGATCTGGCCGGCCAGCTTGTCGGTGCGGATGCGCCGGTGGCGCTGCTTGATCGCGTCAAGCCGCGTCACCAGTCCGGAACGGTCGATCCGCGTGCGGATGCTGTCCGGCAGCTGCCGGTGCTCGCCGCCACGGCCATTGCCCACCGGCACGCTGCGCTCGATGCTGCTGCGCAGCTGGGCCAGGTTGTCGGGCAGGTCCTCGGCGCGCAGGGTGGTGCGCACCGCCGCCATGCCGCAGCCGATGTCCACGCCGACCGCAGCGGGGATGATCGCGCCGCGGGTCGGGATCACCGACCCGACCGTGGCGCCCTTGCCCACGTGCACGTCGGGCATCACCGCCACCCAGGGGCCAACGAACGGCACGGCGGCAATGTTGGCCAGCTGCTCGCGGGCCAATGCGTCCACGGGAACGCCGCGCACCCAGCCCTTGATCGGGATGGCGCTGCCTTCGGCGTGCAGAAATTCAAATGTGTGTTGCATGTTCATGGGTCACTTCCGTTGTCATGGCTTCATCGTCACCAGCTGCTTCAGCACGCCGTCCAGGCCGCCGAACACGGTGAGCTTGTCGATCTTCGCGGTGACCTTCTCCAGCGCCTCCAGCTCCTTGAGCCGCATCAGCACCGGGTTGTCCTCGATCAGCTTGGCGGTGTTGAGCAGTGAGCGGGTGGCGTTGGCCTCCTCGCGGCGGCGCACCACATTGGCCTGCGCTTCCTTCTCGGCCTGCACCACGGCATTGAAGATCTCGCGCATGTCGCCGGGCAGGATCACGTCCTTGACGCCAACACCGAGCACCTCGGTACCCAGGCCCGCCACCTGCTCACGCACGCGTGCCAGGATCTCGGCATCCAATGCGGCTTTGTCGCCCAGCAGTTCGTCCAGCGAACGGGCCGACACCGCCTGGCGCAGCGCGAACTGCAGCTCCCGGTAAACCTGCTCGCCGACCTTGGCCACGCCGGTGCGTGCGGCCACCGGGTCGACCACGCGGGTGCTGGCGGACAGGTTCACCCGCAGCGACACCTTGTCGCGGGTCAGCAGCTCCTGGCCGCCCACCTCCACGGCCTGCAGGCGCAGGTCCACCACATCCACCACCACGCTGCTCTGCAGGTTCCAGAACGACACCGGGCCCGGGCCCAGCGTGCGCACCAACTGGCCGTCGATGAACACCAGCGCGGCGTGCTGTTCCGGCACGTGCACGGTCACGGTGAAGCGCGAAAGCAGGCCGATCTGGCGCAGACGCAGCACGACGTCGGCCGGCACCACCGGGATCGCGTCCAGCGCAACCGCTTCCACGCGCACCGGTACCAGCCCACGCCAGTACAGCTGGCGTGCGTCCGGCGGCAGCACATCGCACAGGCGATCCTGGTAGTACACCAGGCCGATCTGGCGTGGGCCGATGTCGGCCAGCACGAAGGCCTGCTGCAGCGACGCGTCGTGACGCGCCATCAACAGCTCGGCATCGGTGCCGGCGTAGCGCGGCGTGCGGATGTCGTGCAGCACGATCTCACGCGTGCTGCCCGGATCGAACCAACGGTGGGTGCCGGGGCCGACGACGGCCTCGAACTGACGGTTGCGATACACCAGGCCGCGCTCGCTTTCGCCGATCACGACCTTCCTGGTCCAGAACATGGGCATTCTCCTGTGGGCTCTGGTGGTGGCATCCGGTCTGTCGACCACGCGCCGCCCGGATACCGGCCACGACGCGCGGGGTGCCCCGTGGGGGCGGAAGAAGGTGGGAGCCCCGCGACGCGACCGTTGCGGAGCCAGCGCGCTGTCGGCGGCGTGCCGCGACGCTTGCCACCACGGTTGGCATGGCGGAGCGTCGGGTCGTTGCGCGTCCAGGGCGCAGGCCCGGCGGCGGAAGCGTTGCCCGGTGACGGCACCGCGATGCAGTGCGGCGCCGCGACAGGGCGGGGGATCCCGAATGGGCTTGCGCCCGGTTGCAACGGTCTGGAGCGGGATTCGAACCCGCAACACGCAGGGCGAACCTGCTGCTCTACCAATGAGCTATCCAATGACATGCCGGAATCGAACCGACCTGCGCCGCTTTCGCCGCTGCCTGCACCAGCAGGCCCATGTCGCGTCGGCGTCGATCATCCCGGCATACGCCACGACACGGTCGCGCGCACCAGGCAGGCGGGTAACCTGCACCGTTGAGATAATCAATTGAACCGACGCATCAATATCGGGCAAGCCGATATCAATATGTCATGCACATAATCACCCGTCGCCCGTGCCCCACACCAGGGCACAGCGCTATCGCGCCTCTCAGCGACACGTCCTTGTGGTCAGGCAGTCCTTGCCCGGGTGTGGACGATGGGGAAATACGGCATGGTGATCCTGGGGTGAGGCGATGCCAGCGCAAACGAAAACGCCCCCGGATGCAGCATCCGAGGGCGTTGGCATGCCTCGGAGATCGGGGACCGATCTCCGTGCAGGAAAGATCAGTCGATGGCCAGCGTCAGTGCCTTGCCCGCGAAATCGCACGGACGCAGCGCGGGCGTCGCGCTTGTCAGTCGGTCGGCGATGGCGGAGAAACGAAGGTGCATGACGCGCTCGGTTGAAGGGAAGGGATGCCGCACGCTGCGGCGATGGGGGCGAACATTACCGGGGTTTCAATCGGCGCGCAAGCAGTTATTGAAACTATTTTATTAACCCGGAGATTCACGGGTGCAGCGGGCGCGTGCCGGAAAAAGAAACAGCCGCCTCGCGGCGGCTGTCCGGTCACCGCACCACGGCGGGCTTCAGTCCTCGGCGCTGGCGGCGTCGAGCTGCGCGATATCCTGCGCGGACAGCGTCACCTGCGCGGCGGCCAGCACATCCTTCAGTTGTTCGACACTGGTCGCGCTGACGATCGGCGCGGTAATGCCCGGGCGTGCGATCAGCCATGCCAACGCCACCTGCGAAGCGCTGGCGCCGTGCTTGCCGGCGATATCGTCCAGCGCGGTCAGGATGCGCAGGCCGCGCGGATTGAGGTACTTGTCGACCACGCTGCGGCCGCGCGCGCTGCTCTTGGCCGCATCATCGGCATGCCGGTACTTGCCGCTGAGAAACCCGCTGGCCAGCGAGTAGTAGCTGATCACGCCCAACTGCTGCTCGCGCACCAGCGGCTCCAGTTCGGCTTCATAGCCGGCGCGGTCGTACAGGTTGTACTCCGGCTGCAGCGTTTCATAGCGCGGCAGCTTGTAGTCCGCCGATACCTTGAGCGCATCGCGCAGGCGGGCGGCACGGTAGTTGGAGGCGCCGATGGCGCGCACCTTGCCCTGTTCGATCAGCCGGCCGAACGCGGCCAGGGTGGTTTCCAGCGGCGTGGACTCGTCATCTTCATGCGCCTGGTACAGATCGATCACGTCGGTCTGCAGGCGCCGCAGCGAATCCTCCACCGCCGCGGCGATGTTGTCGGCCGACAGGCCCGGGCGTTCGGCCCACTTGGCCACCTTGGTGGCCAGCACCACCTGGTCGCGTTTGCCGCTGCGCTTGAACCAGCGGCCGAGGATGGTTTCCGACTCGCCGCCCGCATTGCCCGGCACCCACGCCGAGTAGGCGTCGGCGGTATCGACCAGATTGAAGCCGGCCTCGACGAAGGCATCCAGCAGCGCGAACGAGGTCTTCTCGTCGGCGCTCCAGCCGAATACGTTGCCGCCGAAGGCGATGGGTTGAACGGTCAGGCCGGAGCGGCCGAGCTCGCGCGATGCAGTCATGGGCGATGTCTTCCTTCTGAAAACCAGAACCACAGCATAAGTCGATGGGGATGACAGCGTTGCGGCGGCAGACACAAAACAGTGCTCCGTCGTGCTGCATCGCACTAACGTTTTGTGAACACCTGACGCGGCGCGGCTGCTAGTCTCGCCGCATCCCGCCGCCTGGAAACCGCCGATGAAAACCCGTTCGCTGACCACTGCCTGCCTGTTCACCCTGTCCACGCTGCTGCTGTCCGCTCCGGCGCTGGCAACCAAGCCGGCCGGCCCCAACGCGCAGATCGCGATCACCCCGGCCGTGCAGACGGCGGTGCAGGGCAGTTGGCGCGATCCGGCCAACGTCAAGCGCGATCCGTGGCGCCATCCGGCACAGACGCTGTCGTTCTTCGGCGTGGCGCCGGGCAGCACCGTCATCGAGATCACCCCCGGTGGCGGCTGGTACTCGGAAATCCTGGCCCCCCTGCTGCGCGACAACGGCACCTATGTGGCGGCGGTGGTTGATCCGATGGCGGTTGCCGAAGGCCGTGGCCGCGACTACCAGCAGCGCAGCCGCGACGGCCTGGAAAAGAAGTTCGCCGGCAACGCCGCGCTGTACGACAAGACCCGCGTGGTGGCCTACAACCCGGACGCACCGCAGTTTGGCCCGGCCAACTCGGCCGATGTGGTGCTCACCTTCCGCAACGTGCACAACTGGCGCAGCGCCAACCAGGCTGAAGGCATGTTCAAGGGCTTCTACAGCGTGCTCAAGCCCGGTGGCGTGCTGGGCGTGGTGGAGCACCGCGCCAAGGCCGATGTGCCGGCCGATGACAAGAGTGGCTACGTCGGCCAGAAGCAGGTGATCGCGATGGCCGAGGCCGCCGGCTTCACGCTGGCCGGCAGCAGCGAGATCAACGCCAATCCGCGCGACACCAAGGACCACCCGAACGGTGTGTGGACGCTGCCGCCGTCCAACAACCACGACGCGGCCGACGATGCGAAGTACCAGGCCATCGGCGAGAGCGACCGCATGACCCTGCGCTTCGTCAAACCCGCGAAGTAACCGGCCGGACCGGCCGCACGCCGGCAACGCGGCGCACGGCCCCGGGGGATGGGACAATGTCCCGTCCCCCGTTGTTCTCTCCGCCATGCTGATCGCCTTCAACAAACCGTTCAACGTGCTGTGCCAGTTCACCGACCGCAGCCAGCCGCCGCGCGCCACCCTCGCCGGTTTCGGGCTGCCAGCGGATGTGTACGCCGCCGGTCGCCTGGACTACGACAGCGAAGGCCTGCTGCTGCTCACCGACGATGGCGGGCTGGCGCATACCCTCACCGATCCGCGTCACAAGGCGGACAAGACCTATTGGGTGCAGGTCGAAGGCACCGTCACCGATGTGCAGCTGCAGGCGCTGCGTGCGGGCGTGCAGCTCAACGACGGGCCCACGTTGCCGGCCGGCGTGGAATGCCTGGAACCACCGCCGTCGCTGTGGCCGCGCACGCCGCCGGTACGGTTCCGCAAGACGGTGCCCGATGCGTGGTTGGCGATCACCCTGCGCGAGGGGCGCAACCGCCAGGTGCGGCGGATGACGGCTGCGGTGGGCCTGCCCACGCTGCGGCTGGTGCGGGTGGCGATGGGCGCACACGCGCTGGACGGTCTGCAACCCGGGCAATGGCGGCGGATCGATTGAGACCCGGTGGGAGATGATCCAAAAAAAACCGCCGGCAATGCCGGCGGTTTTCATGTCACGCCGGTGTCGCGGCGCGATCAGGCATCGCTGCCGATGTCGCTGTGCTCGTCCACCACGGTGTCGTTGCGGCGGTTGCGTGCGCTGATGCGCTGCGCCTGGCCGTTGACCACGCCGCCGTTGGCGAGTTTCTTCTTCTGCTGCTTGCGGTACAGCGCGTAGCCCAGCAGGCCGACGCCGACTGCTGCGGCGGCGATGGTCACGGCCGGATTGCGGCGTACCACCTTGGCGGCCACCTTGCTGCCGGTCTTGACCGCACCCAGCGCGGCGCCGGTCTTGATCCAGTCGGTGGCCTGCGGACCGAAGTGGCGCAGGTTGGTACCGGCATGCTTGAGGCCGTCGCCGGCACTGCTGGCCAGGTCCAGGGCGCGCTCGAGGGCGCGGTCGGTAATCACGGTCAATCTGCTCATGGGGGGTCCTTTGCCTCGGTTCCTGTCCAGTGTCGCGTGTGGGCCGTGTAGGGCGCGTTATCCGCTCCGCACAGCCGGATCACGACTGTAGCGGCTTGTGTGCGGCGACATGGCTGCGCGCGCGGCGCCGGTCAGCTCCCAGCCATGAATGCGCATGCCGCGTTACGGCGTTACGTGCCGCGCGGCTTGGCCCGGTGCGTCGCGGTAGCCGTCCAGGGATCGTCCGGCCACGGATGCTTGGGGTAACGCCCCTTCATCTCCTTCTTCACCTCGGCATAGGTGTTCGCCCAGAAGTTGCGCAGATCCTGGGTCACCTGCAGCGGTCGGCCGCCGGGCGACAGCAGATGCAGGGTCAGCGGGACGCGGTTGTCGGCGATGCGCGGGGTGTCGGCCAGCCCGAACAGTTCCTGCAGCTTCACGGCCAGCACCGGCGCCTGCGGGGTGCTGCCGTCGGCATCGATCGCGTACTGGATTGCGCGTTCCATGCCCGAGGGCACGGCAATGCGCAGCGGTGCGTGGCGATCCACCAGCTGGCGCTGCGCCCACGGCAGGGCCGATTTCAAGGCCTCGCCGAGCGTGGTTTCGTCCAGCGCGTCCAGCCGTGTCCGGCCGGCGAACGCCGGCGTCAGCCAGCGCGGCAACGTGGCCATCAGGGCGACGTCGGAAACGTCGGGCAGCTCCAGCGCCGGCATCCAGCTGCGCAGGCCCAGCACGCGCGCCTGCCACTGGCGCAGGCCGTCGGTCCACGGCAGCGCCTCCAGGCCGAGTTCGGCGACCGCCTCGGTCAACGCCTGCGCGGCCAGCGCGGGGTCCACGCGGCCGGCCGAGCGGCTGTCGAGCACGATGCGGTCGAAGCGGGTTTCGCGGCGCGCCACCAGCGCACGCTTGTCGGCATCCCAGCGCACCACGTCTTCCTGCCTGAACCGCTCGGGGAAGTCGCGTCGCAGGCGGTTCTCATCAACCGGCGCGGCACGCAGCAGCAGCGCATCGCGTGCCTCGTAACGCAGTTCCACTGCCACCAGCCACGGCTCGCCACGCAGATCGCTGGGGTCGAACAGGCGCGCGCTGCGGCCGTTGGCGAGCAGATAGCGCAGCGGATCGGTGGGATGCCGTGCAGCGATGCGGTCGGGGAAGGCGTGCGCCAGCAGGTCGCCAAGGCGATGCGCCTCGACCGACGTCGGCGGGGACGCATCGCAGCGCAGCCGGCGGCGCCACTGTCTGCTGGCGGCATCGATGGTGGCCAGCGCGCCACGATTGGCGTCGTGCGGTGCACGCCCCTGCCGGAACGCGGCCAGCGCACGCCAGCGTGCGGCCAGCGCGTCGCCGCCCTGGCGCAGTGGGTCACGCGCTTCCACCAGCGCGGCAAGGTCGCAGGCCAGCGCCTGCTCCTCGCCGTTGGCGGCGGCCAGCAGCATCGCGGCCAGCCGCGGATGTGTTCCCAGCGCCAGCATGCGCCGGCCCGGTGCGGTAAGCGCGCCGCTGTCGCTGATCGCGCCCAGCCGCTGCAGCAGTTCGCGCGCCGCCGCCAGCGCGCCCACCGGTGGCGCATCGACGAAACGCAGGTCGTCGCTGCCCCAGGCCGCCAGCTCCAGCGCCAGCGAGGCCAGTTCGACCTGGGCGATTTCCGGCCGCCGCTGCGCGTCCAGCCGCTGCGACTGCGGCCACAGCCGCCATGCCCATCCCTCCGCGACACGCCCGGCACGGCCGGCGCGCTGATCGGCCGAGGCCTGGGCGATGTTCACCACGTCCAGCCGCGCAAACCCGCTGTTGGGGTCGTAGCGCGGTTCGCGTGCCAGCCCGGCATCAATCACCACGCGCACGCCGGGCAGGGTGACCGACGATTCGGCCACATTGGTGGCCAGCACCACCCTGCGCTGGCCGTGCGGATCGGGCTGCAGCACGCGGCTCTGCTGGTCCACCGGCAGCTCGCCGTGCAGCGGCAGCACCTGGATGCCGGCGGGCAGCACCTGTTCGAGCGCAGCCTGCGTGCGGGCAATCTCGCGTTGGCCGGGGAGGAACACGAGCACGTCGCCGGGATGCGTGGCCAGCGCCTGCTCCACCGCGCGCCGGGCCTGCGCCTCCAGCGCCTCGTCGCGGCGGGCGGGGAAATGGCTGACCGACACCGGGAAGCTGCGGCCCTCGCTGCTCAGGCGCGGCGCATCCAGGAACTGCGCCAGCCGCTCGCCATCCAGCGTGGCCGACATCACCACGATGCGCAGGTCCTCGCGCAGTTGTGCCTGCACATCCAGCGTCAGCGCCAGGCCCAGGTCGGCGGCGAGATGGCGCTCGTGGAATTCGTCGAACAGCACCGCGCCGACGCCCTCCAGCATCGGATCGTCCTGCAGCATGCGGGTCAGGATGCCTTCGGTGACCACTTCCACGCGGGTGCGTGCGGATACCTTGTTCTCGAACCGGATGCGGTAGCCGACCGTCCCGCCCACGTCTTCGCCGAGCTGGCGCGCCATGAACTGCGCGGCACTGCGCGCGGCGACCCGGCGCGGTTCGAGCATGATGATCTTCCGGCCCTGCAGCCACGGCGCATCCAGCAGCGCCAGCGGCACCTGGGTGGTCTTGCCCGCACCCGGTGGGGCTTCCAGCACCAGGCGCGTGCGCCCCTCCAGGGCGGTCAGGAGCTGCGGCAGCAGCGCGGAAATCGGGAAAATCGGGGAGCTCATCGCACTAGGATACGGCGTCGGACGCGCCGCGCATTGCCAGCGCGGGGCCGGCGTGGTTCCCTGTGCCGCCCTGGAAGTGTGGATGGCTGAATGTCTGGTGCTGCGCGCGTGCTGTTGCTGGTGGTCGCCTGCGCGGCGTGGTCGTTCATGGCGCACGCCGCCGAACCTGTCGATGCCGCGCCGTCGCTGGACGTGCCCTACGACGGCAATCACTGGGCCATGCTGACAAAGGCCCGGATCCAGGCGCGTTACCTGCCGGCGGGGTTGACCGATGACCAGGCGATCCGGCGCGCGGTGGCCGACGGTGTCCTGCGCGAGGCGGTGTATCCGAGCGTGCAGCTGGCTGACGACGTCGCCTACATCACCACCAACGCGCTGACCGCCAACACGCTGGACCGCCGCAGGAACCTGCTGGCGCTGTGCCCGCAGGCCGACGGATTCCAGCTGCTGCTCGACGAGGCCGATCGCTGCGGCACCGACGGCACACACCGGCTGCGCTTCGAGCAGGACGCGGCGGGTGGGATGGTGTGCGCGGCCTGCGCCTCGCTGGGGCTGCCCACGCACTGGGAACGCCATGACCGGCCCGCACGCTGTCCGCTGCCGGTCTGGGACCGGGCAGCCGCCCAGCGCCAGTTCGACGCCTGGCAGCAGCGGTTCGCGCAGGACATGCAGCCGTACCTGCGCGATGCCACCGAGGCGATGTGGCAGGCGCGGGCGGACGCGGGGCAGCCCGCCGACGCCACCGTGGTCCCGGCATCGCGCGCCAGCGCCGCGCTGGTGGCGATGAGCACCGCGCCCGAGGCATTTGCCGACGCCCTGGGCATGCCCGCCTCGCGTCGCCGCAGTGACCTGCTGGCCCGTCTGCTGGATCTGCTGAGCACGGCCGAAGTCAGTGGGCGTGGCGGTCTCTATCCCGAGCCGGTGCCCGAGCTGGAGGGGATCTGCGCGCAGGTGTGGTACCTGCAGTGGCCGGGCAGTGCGGCCACCGCATCGGTACCGGCCCATGACCGTTACCTCCGCGACAGCGCGCCGTTCATCACCGTGCAGCTGCATGGCGAAGAAGTGCGGCTGGCCGGGCTGTCGCGGGAACTGGTGGACGTGCTGCTCGCGCCTGCGCAGCGCCACGACCCGGTGCAGGACTGAACGCACCGGGCAAGCCGCTACAATGGCCGGGTTTCCCGTCCTGCAGCAGCCTCATGCACCTGATCGACATCGGCGCCAACCTTACCCACGATTCCTTCGACCGCGATCGCGACGCCGTGCTCGCGCGCGCCCGTGAGGCCGGTGTGGTACAGATGGTGATCACCGGCGCCAGCCGCGAACATTCGCCGATGGCGCTGGACCTGGCCCGCCAGCATCCGTGGTTCCTGTATGCCACGGCCGGCGTGCACCCGCACCACGCGGTGGAATACACCGACGAATGCGATGCGGAGATGCGCGCGCTGCACGCGCATGCCGAAGTGGTGGCCGTGGGTGAGTGCGGGCTGGATTACTTCCGCGACTTCGCCCCGCGCCCGGCCCAGCATCGCGCCTTCGAGCGCCAGCTGCAGCTGGCGGCCGACGTGGTTGCTGCCGATGGAGCGCGCAAGCCACTGTTCCTGCACCAGCGCGATGCGCACGCCGACTTCATGGCGCAGATGAAGAACTTCGACGGCCAACTGGGCGCGGCGGTGGTGCACTGCTTCACCGGCGAGCGCCAGGAACTGTTCGACTACCTCGACCAGGACTGGTACATCGGCATCACCGGCTGGTTGTGCGATGAACGTCGTGGCGGTCACCTGCGCGAGCTGGTGAAGCACATCCCGGCCAACCGCCTGATGATCGAAACCGACGCGCCGTACCTGCTGCCGCGTTCGCTCAAGCCGATGCCGAAGGACCGCCGCAACGAGCCGATGTTCCTGTCGCACATCGTCGAGGAGCTGGCGCGTGATCGGGGCGAAGACGTGGAGACCACGGCCGCCCATGCGACGGCGGCCACGCGCGCGTTCTTCCGCCTGCCTGACGTGGCCTGAGGCCCAACGGTCGTGGGCTAACGGTGGCCGTCGCCGTTTGCCCAGGCGTCGGCCAGCCCGTCGCGATACGTCGCGAAGGTCGGCTGCCACTGCAGCGCCTCACGCGTGCCACGGCTGTCGATGCGCTTGTTGCTGGCGTAGAACCGGCGCAACGATGCCGGCACCGCCGGGTCATCCCAGGCCTGCGCGGCGGGCAGTGCCCATCCGCCCAGTGCCGCCGCATACGCCAGCACCTCCTGCGGCGGCGCCGGTTCATCATCGGCTGGCAGGTACAGCGCGTGGCCGTGCGGCCGCCGCATCGCCGCCAGCACCGCTGTCGCCAGGTCGTCCACGTGCAACCGGTTGAACACCAGCCCCGGGCGAACCACCACGCGCGCCTTGCCCTGCGCCAGCTGTACCAGCGCGTTGCGCCCGCGTCCGTACAGGCCGGGCAGGCGGAACACTGCCGAGGCAACGCCGCGCGCCTGCGCGTACGCCCGCCACTGCCGTTCGGCAAGCAGGCGTCTGAGTGCGGTCGCATCGGTGGCGTCGGCCGCCGCGTGGAGGTCTATCCAGCCACCGTCACGGTCGGCGTATACGGCCGTGGAGGAGAGATAGCCCACCCAGCGCAGTGCGGGCGCATCCTGCAGCGCCTCGCCAAGCAGGCGCAGCGCCGGATCGCCGTCGGCATCCGGCGGCACACTGCAGAGCACCGCATCGGCGCTGCGGATCGCCGCGCGCAAGGCTGCATCGATCGGCTGCCCTTCGGCCAGGCGGTGGCGCAGCAGCCCGTCCGCTGCGGCGGCCGAGGGGTCACGGACCGTGCCGCTGCAGGCGATGCCCTCCGCCTGCAACAGCGCCGCCAGGTGCCGCGCGCTGTACCCCAGGCCCAGCACCAGCACGCGTGCGGGCAGGGGTGCGGTCGCCATGCTCAGGCGTCGCGCTGGCGCTGGTAGGCCTGCAGGTGCGCATAGGCCACCGCGAGCAGCGGGGCCGGCTGCCCGGCGGCGCGCGCGCGGGCCAGCATGTCGCCAACGATCTGCGCGGCCTCCACCTGCTGGCCGGCCTCCAGATCGCGCAGCATCGACGCCTTGAGGGTCGATCCTGCCTGGGTGGTGGCACCCAGCGCAGCGTCGCGGGCCTTGTCCGGAATCGGCTCGCCGGCCGCGTCGGCCACGGCCAGGCATTCGTCGTACAGCCCGCGCACGATCGCCGCGCCATCATCGGTGGCCACGATCGTGCCGACATCGGCGCGCATCAGGCAGGTGGACGCCGCCAACGTGGTCAGGAAGGTGTACTTGATCCACTGCTCCTGGCCGATCGCATCGCTGGCCACGTGATCCACGTTGGCCTGCACACAGGCAGCGGCCAGCGCCAGTACGCGGGCGCTGCTGCCGGTGCCGTCGCGCTCGCCGAAGGTCAGCTTGGCCGGGGGTGCCAGGTGCAGTACCGCCCCATCGCCGGCCTTGGTCGCGCTGATGAAGCACAGTCCGCCCAGCACGGCGTCACGGCCGAAGCGTGCGTCCAGCGCGGCGTAGTGGCGCAGCCCGTTGAGGATCGGCAGCACCGTGGTGCGTGAGGACATCGCCGGTGCAATCGCCTCGATCGAGCTGTCCAGGTCGTAGGCCTTGCAGCTCAGCAGCACCAGGTCGAACGGCTGCGCCGCCGCCAGCGCGGGCAGCGCTTCGGCGCTGACATGCTGCACCGGGAATGCCGCGTCGCCGAGCGGGCTGCGGATCACCAGACCGTCGCGGTCCAATTGAGCCGCGCGCGCCGGGCGCACCAGGAAAGTCACGTCCACGCCGGCCTGGGCGAGCCGACCGCCGAAATAGCCGCCGGTACCGCCGGCGCCCAACACCAGAATGCGCATCGTTGCTGTTCCTTGTTTTTTGGGAGCCGGCCAGCGGCCGGCACTACGTGTGCTGGGAGCCGGCCAGCGGCCGGCATTACGTGTGCTTTGGGACCGGCCTCAACTACGCATGCCGACGCCACGGCGCAGCAGCCACAGCGCCAGGGCGGTCAGGGCCACCACGAAGCCGATCATCAGCGCGTAGGCCACCCACAGCGGCACGTCGCTGGTGCCCAGCAGGCCGTAGCGGAACGCGTTGACCATGTAGAAGATCGGGTTGGCATGGGTGGCCGCTTCGGCCCACGTCGGCAGCAGCTTCACCGAGTAGAACACGCCGCCCAGGTAGGTCAGCGGGGTCAGGATGAAGGTCGGCACGATCGCCACGTCGTCGAACTTCTTGGCGTACACGGCATTGATGAAGCCGGCCAGCGAGAAGATCGTCGCACCCAGCAGCACGGTGGTCAGCGTCACCAGCGGATGCGGGATGCGCACCGGGGTGAAGAACATGGCGATGATCAGCACGATGATGCCGACCATCAGGCCGCGCAGGACCGCACCGGACACGTAGCCCCACAGGATCACCCAGTTCGGCATCGGGCTGACCAGCAGTTCTTCCACGTGACGGCCGAACTTGGCGCCGAAGAACGACGAACTGATGTTGCCGTAGCTGTTCTGGATCACGCTCATCATCACCAGGCCCGGCACGATGAACTGCATGTAGCTGTAGCCGCCCATCTCGCCCACGCGCGAGCCGATCAGGCCGCCGAAGATCAGGAAGTACAGGGTCATGGTGATCGCCGGCGGCACCAGGGTCTGGCCCCAGATGCGCAGGATGCGCGCCACTTCGCGGCGCACGATGGTCATCAGCGCGATGCGGTTGCGCTGGCCGTCGGTCAGGACAGGCGTGGGGGTGCTGCTCATGCTGCATTCTCCTGGTTGCCGGTGAGGCGCACGAACAGCTCCTCCAGGCGGTTGCTCTTGGTCCGCATCGAGCGCACCCGGATACCGGCGGCGTTCAAGGCTTCAAACACCCGGTTGAGGTCCATCGCACGCGGCATGTCCACGTCCAGCGTGTGGCCGTCGGTGGCGATCAGGGTGGCGCCCTCGATCACCGGCAGCTGCGCGGGCAGCGTGCCGTCGATATCGAACAGGAAACCCTCCACGTCCAGCTTGGCGAGCAGCTCGCGCATCGGGCCCTGGGTGACGATCTGGCCGTGGTTGATGATGGCCAGGTTGCGGCACAGGTGCTCGGCTTCTTCCAGGTAGTGCGTGGTGAGGATGATCGTGGTGCCGGCGGCGTTGATCTCCTTGAGCACGCGCCACATGTCGCGGCGGATCTCGATGTCCACGCCGGCGGTCGGCTCATCCAGGATCAGCAGCCGCGGGCGGGTCATCATCGCGCGGGCGATCATCAGGCGGCGCTTCATGCCGCCGGACAGCGTGCGGCTCATCACCTGCGCCTTCTCCCACAGGTGGGCGCGCTTGAGCTCTTCCTCGGCCATCTTCTCGGCCTCGGCGCGGGCCACGCCGTAGAAGCCGGCGTAGTTCACCAGGATGTCGAAGGGCTTCTCGAACAGGTTGAAGTTGATCTCCTGGGGAACCAGGCCGATCAGCCGCATGGTGGCGCTGCGCGCGCGCACCAGATCGCTGCCGAACACCTCGACCTGGCCCTCGCTGAGGTTCACCAGCGAGCTGATGATGCCGATCAGGGTCGATTTGCCGGCGCCGTTGGGGCCCAGCAGCGCGAAGAAGTCGCCCGGGGCGACATCCAGCGAAACGCCTTTCAGCGCCTGGGTGCCGTTGTCGTACGTTTTGCGGAGGTCGCGCACCCGCAGGGCGGGGGCGGTCGTGGACGCGGGAGTGTTCTGGGAAGCCAAGCTCTTGCCTTCGCGCCCAGGGGCGGCGCTGGATAGGGGCGGGGAGCGGCTATTATAGAAGGCCCCGAGGGCTTGCCCCGGCTACACACTGTCCCGAACACGTGCCTGTTCAATTTCCTCTCAAATTGGTCGACCGGCGGATGCTGGCGCCCACCGTCGGCCACTACCAGTTCCTGCGTGATGACGGCCAGCCGCTGGATTTCCAGCCCGGCCAGTTCATCCAGGTTCACTTCGAGTACGCCGATGGCACCGCCACCAAGCGCAGCTATTCGCTGGCGACCATCCACGACCATGCCCTGGGCGCCGGCGATGCGGTCGACATTGCCGTCAGTTTCGTCCCCGGCGGGGCCGCCACGGCCCTGTTCGAGGGCCTGGACATCGGCGGCCATGTGACCGCCAGCGGTCCGTTTGGGCGGTTCTGCCTGATGCCGGGTGACCACAACGCCCGCTACCTGCTGATCGCCACCGGCACCGGGGTCACCCCGTACCGCTCGATGCTGCCCCTGCTGGCCACCGCCATGCGCGAGCGCGGCGTGGAGGTGGTGCTGCTGCAGGGCGCGCGGACCCCGACCGAGCTGCTCTACAGCGACGACTTCTACGCGTTCGCGGCCGCCCACCCGGGCTTCCGCTACGTGCCGTGCCTGTCGCGCGAGCTGCCGGAGAACCCGCATCCGGATGTCCGCCACGGGTACGTCCAGCAGCACCTGGCCGAGTTCGCGCCGAACCCGGCCACCGACATCGCCTACCTGTGCGGCAACCCGGACATGGTCGATGCCACCTTCGAGGCCCTGAAAGAGGCCGGCCTACCGACCCCGCAGGTGCGCCGCGAGAAGTACGTCAGCAGCAAGTAACACCCGGGCCAAACGGGCGTGCCGGCCGCTGGCCGGCACCTGCCCGAACCGGTGCCCCGCGTACCCCGGCTGCCGCAGGAAATCCCGCCAGACTCCCCCTGAACGTGTCGGATCCATCCGTCCAACCGAAGGCGATCGTGGGCGTCCCGGAAGCGGACCACGAGGGGAAGCTCACCGGGACATTCGTCGAGACTGCCTGCTACCGCAGCCGCGCGTGATCCGGCGGAATGGATCAGATCCCCGGGTGGACACGCAGCAGGCGCCCGGATGTGTCGTAAATGTAGGTCCTGTCGTACCCAATCCCGTACAGACATCTTTCCGCGGGAGTATTGACAGCGAGGGCCACCACGCTCCAGCCATCGTCTTCCTTCGATACGAAAAAGTCGCACGCGCCGCCGCTTTCCGCGCAGTAGTTCTTGGAGTCCCTGCGCGCAGCTTGCAGAATTGCATCTGCTTCCGCCAGATTGGTTTGGTGGAAGCGTACCTTGCCGCCACACTGGACTTTAGGGGGCGGCTCCGAGCATCCGGAAAGCAGAACTGCAGCTGCGAGCAGTAGGGACGTTGTCATTCGTTTCATGGGCGCGATCAATCCTTTCCGTATGTGCTTGGATTTTCCTGCCGTCGCGGTCATCGGGTACCTGCTGTGCGTGGGCATCACGATCGGGCTTTCGCTCCCGCCAGAGGCCATCGTGGGCGCTTGGGAAGTAGACCAGAACGGGAAGCTCACCGGGACATTCGTCGAGAATCCCAACGACCGCAGGCGCACGTGATCCAGGCGGAATGCATCAGATCCCCTGATGGGTACTCAGCAGGCGCCCGGATGTGTCGTAGATGTAGACCCTGTCGTACCCAATCCTGTACAGGCAACGGTCCGAGCGAGTATTGACAGCGTGGGCCACCACGCTCCAGCCATCGTCTTTCTTCGACACGAAAAAGTCGCACGCGCCGCCGCTTTCCGCGCAGTAGTTCCTGGAGTCCCTGCGCGCAGCTTGCAGAATTGCATCTGCTTCCGCCAGATTGGTTTGGTGGAAGCGTACCTCGCCGCCACACTGGACTTTAGGGGGCGGCTCCGAACATCCGGGAAGCAGAACTGCAGCTGCGAGCAGTAGGGATGTTGCCATCGTTCGTTTCATGGGTGCGATCAATCCGTTCCGTATGTTCCGTTGCGGACCTTGGGAAGGAAGTAGTTGACGATGTCATTGATTCTGCTCCGAACCACCTTCTGGCAGGTATCGTCCGTGCAGTTACCGGGCGACAGCTTTCCGTAGAGGCATTGCAGCTCCACCATATGCGCACTCAGCTCGGTCGCTTTCATCTCTTCGTCTGTATCGAACTTCACCAGGCCCTTGGGTCCAATGCCTGGCAGCCAAGACCAGTAGCGGCAAACGGAGGGGTCCGAACGATTTGCATCCCTTACATGACTGTTTTCGTGGGCGAACATGCAGTCGGCAATGCACTCACGCTGGTACGAATCCAGGCGGGCCAGATTGACATAAGGTACGACGGATCCCCCCCTGCAATGGATGGTTCCGTCCGGCCCGGGATCTCCAGGTGCAGGCAAGGGAACTCTGACTGCTTTCAGCCCGAGGGGATCAAACGCACCCGTGGGCATCCCGTTCGCATATGAATACGTGCTGGGCCCTGCGGAGAGTCCGATGGGGTCGCTCTGCGTATAGCGACCGGTGACCGGGTCATACTCACGGAAGTAGTTGTAGTTCAACCCGGTAGCAGCATCGAACTGTTGGCCGGGGAAGCGCATATCGAACCTGAGAGGAACGCCATCCCCATCCGGGTCCTGGTCAGGGGCACTGTTGCCAAAGGCCTCTCCCGCCAGGTCCCAGTTCCAGACGACCGAATTCGTCTCGGGATCGATCAACGTGCGCGGCGTGCCGAGATGATCGGTTTCTATGTAGAACAAGGTGTCGTCCGCGATCACTGCCACGGGGAGGCTATCCATCCAGACGACCTGCTGGATGTCCCGGTTGCCGTCATAGTCGCCCAGCCAATGTCCGGATTCGTCGAAGATGCTATAGCTCTTCGCAACGTCACTTCCGCGGCAAACACGTTCTCCGCGGCCGTTGTAGATGTACTCCATCACGGTGACCGAGTCCCGGTCCGCGCGGCTCATCCGACCGGCCGCGTTGTATTGAAACGCCATGTGGTTGTTGCCAATGGCCACCGTGTTTCCGGCAGGATCGTAGCTTCGGTTGACGCCACCTGCAGCGCTCAAACGATGACTGTCGGCAGGGTATTGGTACGACTGCGTGCCATCAGCGTTGGTGAAACTGGTGCGATTGCCAGTCGCGTCATAGGTGTAGCGCTCAATCGCGGTTCCCGTCAGGCCGTCCTTGAACGCCGTCAACCGGTTCAATCCGTCGTACTCAAACGAAATATCCGTCGATCGGCCGGTTTGGGTGGCATGAAGGGAGCCCAGATTCCCGGCAGCATCCCAACCGAAGGAGAACGTCGTCGCCTCCTGTCCAGAGAAACTGCTGGCAATGGCGATTGGACGATAATTCAGGTCCAGAGTCCGTCGCGTGGACCGCCCATTGCCAAAGATCCACCCTGCAACGGGCCCGAACGGGTGGTGGGAGGCGGAGCCAAGGACGACCTTGCGCGCGCTGCCGTCCTGGCTCACCCCGATCTCAGCGATGCGACCCATCCCATCCCGGACATAGTCCACCTTCAGGCCACCCGGATACGCGATGGAAGAGATGCGCCCCGCACTTGTATAGGCGTAGCGCACGGTGAAGCTGCGACCACTGATGGTCTGCACCTTTCGCGTGAGGTTGCCAAAGCGATCCCGGCAATAGCGGGTTTCGCCACTGCCGTCGGTCATTCGGACCAAGCGGCCGGTTGCGAAGGATTCGAATGGCTCGCAATCGTGTGGCGAAGCATCATAGTAATAACGGACATCCAGGCTGGAATCGCTGTACGTTTTTGCCGTCAGTCGATTCAGTGCGTCGTACTGGAAATAGGTGGTCTGCCCGCGTGCATCCTTCGAAGACAGCGTATTTCCAGCGCTGTCGTATGTGTAGTCGGTCTGGCCTGTGTCAGGACTATTGAGTCTGGTCAACTCGCCGAAGGCATTGTGCTGATAGACGGTCCGCAGGCCCTTCGGATCAACAATCTCGCGCATGTTGTCGTTGGCATCGTAGGTGATGCCAGTAGCGGCATGGATACCGCCCACATCCTGGATCATCTGCGCGAGGCGACCCAGTGGGTCGTAGTCGTTCGTCGCCACACGTCCAAGCGCATCGGTCGAGCTGCTCAGGTTTCCATTGGCGTCGTATGAAAACGAGACGGAAACGCCGGCAGCATCCTGTACGGCATTGATTCTTCCGAGCGTGTCATAGACCCGCGAAAGCGTCCGTCGTCGCGCGCCATCCTCGCCGATCACCTCTTCATTGATGCGTTTGCCCGCGCCATCCAAGGTGTACTGAAGCGTGTTGCCATCGGCATCCACGATCGCCGTCAACCGCTGTGCGCTGTCGTACACGTAGGAGGTAAAGCTGCCATCGGGGAGCGTGGTGCTGCTGGCCAGGCCATTGGGGTAGTACGCCACGCGCGTGACCTGGTCCTCGGCCGCCTGGACCTGCCAGGTCGCCAGCGTGGTCATGCCGATGAGCAGCGCGCAGCACGGTCGAGGCAACCTCAACGACGTGCCCGCCATCTTGCCGGCCACGGCGGAATTCGGATCGTCCTTTTTCCTGGTCATGGTGCTCTGAGCCCTCCTGCTCAATTCGAGCCGCGAACGGCGCGGCTGGTCATGCGTCCGAGCGCATCGTAGGTGAAGTCCGTGACCACGCCGTTGGCATCGCGGATCGTCACGGCACGGCCCACGCCGTCATAGCGCACCGTCTCCGTCGCATGGCCCGCCGCGTTGGTGATCTTCCACAGATCGCCCTTGCGCCAGGCGCAGGCGTCAACGCTGGTCGAGCAGCCCGAGTGGTCAGACGGGTAGTACTCGAACACCGTTACATCCGGGATGTCCGTTCGAGGTCCATCGATCGCCCTGACCAGTCTTTCAAGCGGGCAGACGCCCAACGCGACGTCGGCCGCCGCGCAGTACGTGATCAGTGTCTGTCGGACTCCGGAAGGAGCTGGCGACTGTGATCCGCAGACATAGGATGATGCGTTGCCGACGCCCGGATCCACTTCGCAGACGGCCGAGCGGGCGCCATCGGCCAGGTAGCTGGTTCTCACGGATGAGAGCAGCTGCAAGCTCGAACCGGACGTTGCACCGCTTACGTTTCGTTGCGTCTCACGTCCCAGCGCATCCCGTGTATAGGAAATCCGCCTGCGATCTGCCGACGTCGCGGCCGTCTCGACATCCGTCAGGAATCCGCTGCCATACGTATAGGTCGTTGCCACGCCCAGGCGGTCTGTGCTCCTGACCAGCAGCGCGTCGGCATAGGTGCTGGTCGTCGTGCCTCTCGTGTCACTGATGGACAGGGGGCGACGGTACTGGTCGGCGCTGTAGATGATCGTCCGGGCGCCGAGCCCGTCGGTAACCACGTGGGCCGTGTTCGCGCCGGTGTAAGTCACGGTCGTCGCCTCTACGGCGCCCGAGGCGCTTTCAAGATGACTACCCGTGACCCGACCGTCCGCGTCATAGTGGAATGACGCATAGCGTTGCCCGGTTTCATCGACGATTCCGGTCAACAGGTGCCTGCTGCGGCTGGTCGATCTTCCGGGCTCACTGTACAGGTAGCGTTTGACTCCTCCACCGTGGGACACCAGGGAAAGGTTTCCTTCGCTGTCGTAGCCGTAGTCAATGATCGAGCCGTCGGAGCGTCGAATCCGCGTGAGACGACCGTCCTCGTAGTCGATATACGTGACCCGACCCTGTGCGGTTCGCAGTTGCGACAACAGACCGCCTGAATAGAGCAGGTGGAGGTCGCGCCCCCCATCATTGGCATCGCGAAGCAGGATCAGTCGCCCCGACGCATCGAATTCCCTGATTTCAGCGCCATAGGTGATGCGATATCCGACCAGCGGATTGCCCACTCTTTCAATGACGCGCTCGGGCTGAACGAGGCTGCGGTACCGCGTCGGGCTTGCGGAGACGCTGCCTTCGTAGAATCCATCGGGCGTGATGTATCCAGGCAGGACGTCTTCAATGATGCGATCCGAGAGCGAGGTACTCCAGCCCGGCGAGATGCTTCCCGCATCCAGTTCGGCCAGAGAGTGATAGATGCGGGAGAATGGCCATCCCGAGATCGAGAAATCCGTCTCGACCCGCATCTTGTCGCCGGTGCCGGGGAAGCAGGGATGGGCATTGACCGGGCATGACTCATGTTGCCGCAACGTCACCGTGATCTTGGGAAGCGGGTCACTCGGCACGCACCACGCTGTCCCCTCGATGGGGGGTTTTGCGGCATTGAACGCTATTGCGGTGCCTTTGAACCCCGCCGGGCATCGGTAAACGATCTTCTGGTCGATGGTGTAGAACCAGGTCTTGCTGCCAGATGCTCCACAATCGATCTGATAGTCGGCGCGGCGGAAGGAATCACCAGGGCTTGTGATTCCGCCACCACGAATCACTTCAAAGTGAAAAATGCCGAAGCCGCGACCAGAAACAGTCTGTTCGGTTGCATGTGTGTAGGGATTGACGTAACTGCCCGCCAGGTAAGGGCTGCCTACCTTGCACTCCTTGGGGCGGTAGACACCCCGATTCCACATGGAGTTCATGGCCTGCTCTTCGGTAGAGCAGGTCTGTGGGTAAAGGGGGTTGTCGCTTGAACAGTCGGGCATCGCGCCGTCGAAGCTCGTCGATGCGTAAGAGGTATAGAACGCCTCAGGCCGCTGCGCTTCCACCCGATACTTCAGGGTATAGGTCCTGTCGGACTGCAGCGGTGTTCTACCATCAGGCTGGAGCAGTGACCCATACGCCGAGTCCGCCCGCATCAGCGATTCCGCCTGTGACAGGTCTGGAACGCATGAGGACTTGTAGCAGTATGAGGACTGTTGCCCAACGGCCGCCCCAGAGAACAGCAGCAGTCCCCCGCCGGCCAACAGCATCGTCCAACCAATGCCTCGCATTTCGCATCTTCCATGATGACGGCCACAGCCGCAGAGAATTGGCCAGCCAGGCATGGGTGTCAAGCAGGGCTGCCGACCGGTCTTCGATCCCCCGGTGCATGCGCGGTGTCGAGGCTTGCCTCGCTGTTCAGTCGGATAGCCGCTCTGCGGCCAGCGACGCCATCGTCGGTGCCAGATGCCTGCGGCAGCCCCACGGTGTGTATCGCCGCCGGCCAATGGCCGGTTCACGCTAAGATGCGCGCGCCGCTCTGGCGCGCGAGGCTGCATGTCCCTGGATTTTCCTACCGTCGCCGTCATCGGGTACCTGCTGTGCGTGGGCATCGCGATCGGTTTTTCGCTGTTGCTGCTGGTGCTGCGCGGCCAGCCGGTGCTGCGCCTGTGGACGCTGAGCCTGTGGCTGCTGGCGGTGAGCGTCACCCTACTGGGCCTGCGCGCGCAGCTGCCGCAGGTGCCGGCGATCCTGCTCGGCAATGCCACCATCGCCGGGTCCGGCGTGCTGATGCTGTGCGGGGTGGCCCGCCACCTCGATTACCGGCTGCCGCTCTGGCAGCCGCTGGCGCTGGCCACGTTGTTCATGGCCAGCATCACCGTGTTCCTTGTTCCGTTCCCCAGCCTGGCGATCCGGCTCGACGTGTTCAGTCTGTTCGCGGTGCTGCTCAATGGCTGGATGGGCTGGCTGCTGCTGCGGTACGCGCCCGACACCCAGCGCACCAGTTGCCGGCTGGCCGCCGCCGTGTTCGCCGCCGAAGGTGTGGTGTACCTGGTCCGGCTGTTCCTGCCGGTGGCGCCGGACGCGGGTGAGGACATCCTGCGCACCGGCTCGCCGATGTTCCTGACCTACATCGCGGGCGTGATGCTGGAGCTGGCCCGGTGTTTTGCGCTGGTCCTGCTGCTGGTGGAGCGGATGCTGATCGACCTGCGCCGGCTGGCGCGCACCGACGGGCTGACCGGCCTGCTCAACCGCCGCGCCGTGCTGGCCGATGGCGGCGCGCTGCTCGCCGCGTGCCGGCAGCAGCAACGGCCGCTGGCGCTGCTGCTGCTGGATGTGGACCACTTCAAGCAGATCAATGACCGCTGGGGCCATCTGGCCGGCGACCATGTCCTGCGCAACTTCGCCGACGTGCTGGCCGCCGCCGTGGCCGACCACCCGCATCTGCTGGGCCGCTATGGCGGCGAGGAATTCGTGCTGCTGCTGCCCGATCTCTCGCCCCAACAGGCGCTGGCATGGGCCGACCGGCTGCGCGGCCGGCTGCAGGCGGCGCCGGCGCACCTGGGCAGCGCAGCGGTGCCGGTCACCGCCAGCATCGGGGTGGCGGCCGACACCGGCCAAGGCGATCTGGCCGGGCTGCTGGCTGCGGCCGATGCGGCGCTCTACCAGGCCAAGGCCGACGGCCGCGACCGGGCGGTCGGCCCCCGGGCGGAAGGCGAGGCATGCCCTGTGGCCGTCGCCGTCGGCGCGGCGTCCGTGTAAGTTGAGTCACATCCGCCGCCCGGGTTCGTCGTGGTGGCAAGACTTTCAACAAGGGGAAGCAGGGAAGATGTCCAGGAAACAGTTGAGGCTGGCCGGGGTGCTGGCCGTGGCCTTGTGCGCCGGCTGCAATGCGCCCGCGCCGGAAACCGCGCCAGACGGCAAAGGCGCCAGCCGTAGCTACGGCACGCTTGCGTTCACGCCCTGCACGCTGACCAGCGCGCAGGCCAGTGCCAACGTTGAAGCCCAGTGCGCGACGTTGCAGGTGCCGGAGAACCCGGCCGCGCCCGACGGCCGCAGGATCGGCGTGCACATCGCCTGGCTGGAAGTGGCCAACCAGGGCGCCGGCAAGACCGATCCGGTGTTCTTCCTCGCCGGTGGCCCCGGCCAGGCAGCCACCGAAGTGGCCGCACCGATCAACCAGGCCCTGCGCGAGGTGCGCAAGCAGCGCGACATCTTCCTGATCGACCAGCGCGGCACGGGCAAGTCCAACCCGCTGACGTGCCTGGGCGCGGACGGCAAGGAGCTGCCGCTGGACGAAACGGCCGCGCCCACGCCGGCCCTGATCGCCGACTACGCGCAGCGCTGTGCCGCATCACTGAAGGACCGTGCCGATACGCGCTTCTACACCACCACCGAGGCCATCGGCGATCTCGACGCCGTGCGCGCCGCGCTGGGCGTGGACAAGGTCAACCTGGTCGGCGGTTCCTACGGCACGCGTGTCGCCCAGCATTACGCCGCGCGCTACCCGCAGCACACCCGCACCGTGGTGATCGACGGCGTGGCGCCCAACGACCTGGTGGTCGGCGGCGACTTCGCCAACACCTTCGAAGACGCCATCGCCCTGCAGTCGGCACAGTGCCGCAAGGATGCCGCCTGCGCCAAGCGCTTCCCGGTGGATACCCGCACCCAGCTGCGCAACGTGATGACCACGCTGGCCACTGCGCCGGTCCAGGTGGAGTACCGCGATCCGGGCACCGCCGAGGTCAAGACCGACGTGCTGACCGCCGACACCGTGACCGGTCTGGCGTTCGCGTTCTCGTACATGCCCGAGCTGTCCTCGCTGTTGCCGGTGGTGCTGGACGAAGCCGGACACGGCCGCTATGCGCCGCTGATGTCGCTCAGCCGGTTGGCCGGGCGCAGCCTCGGTGTACAGATGAACCGCGGCATGCAGTGGTCGGTGATCTGCGCCGAAGATGCCGACCGCTACCAGGAACCGGCGGCCGCCGACCGCCTGCTGGGCCCGGATGTATCGCGCATGTTCTTCGCGGCCTGCCCGGTATGGAACGTGGGCACCCGCCCGAAGGACTTCACCGCGCCGTTCGCCTCGCCGCTGCCGGTGCTGCTGCTGTCGGGCCAGTTTGATCCGGTCACGCCGCCGCGCTACGCCGAACAGGTGCTCAAGCAGCTGCCCAACGGTCGCCACCTGCTCGCCAAGGGCCAGGGCCACGGCACCATCAACGCCGGTTGCATGCCGCGCCTGCTGGGCCAGTTTGTGGACAGCGCGGACGCCAAGGCGCTCGACGCCAGCTGCCTGGACGCACTGAGCCCGGTGCCGGCCTTCACTTCGTTCAACGGATGGGAACCATGATCGTCGCCGACAACCTGCACAAGGCCTTCAAGACCAAGACCGGCCTGATCAAGGCCGTCGAAAACGTCGGTTTCCAGGCCGAAAACGGCCACATCACGGGCCTGCTCGGCCCCAACGGCGCCGGCAAGACCACCACCATGCGCATGCTGTACACGCTGATGACGCCCGACCAGGGCCGGGTGATGGTCGATGGCATCGATGCCGCCAAGGACCCGGTGGCCGTGCGCCGCCAGTTGGGCGTGCTGCCCGATGCGCGGGGCGTCTACAAGCGCCTGACCGCGCGCGAGAACATCGCCTACTTCGGCCAGCTGCACGGCATGAACGCCGCGCAGATCCGCGACCGCACCAAGGTGCTGTCGCAGGCGCTGGACATGGAAGACATCCTGGACCGCCAGACCGACGGTTTCTCGCAGGGCCAGCGCACCAAGACCGCCATCGCCCGTGCGCTGGTGCACGACCCCCGCAACGTCATCCTTGATGA
Source organism: Stenotrophomonas sp. LGBM10 (assembly GCF_046736075.1). Taxonomy (GTDB): domain Bacteria; phylum Pseudomonadota; class Gammaproteobacteria; order Xanthomonadales; family Xanthomonadaceae; genus Stenotrophomonas. The sequence continues at coordinate 2,054,426 of NZ_CP177163.1, read as the reverse complement.
GCCCACCAACGGGCTGGACGTGATGACCACCCGCGCACTGCGCGGATTCCTGCGCGGGCTGCGCGAAGAGGGCCGCTGCGTGATCTTCTCCAGCCACATCATGCAGGAGGTGGCCGCGCTCTGCGACCACATCGTGATCATCGCCAAGGGCACGGTCATGGCGGCCGGCAGCGCCGATGAGCTGCGCGCACAGACCGGGGAGACCAACCTGGAAGATGCCTTCGTCAAGGCGATCGGTTCGGAAGAGGGGTTGCACGCATGAGTTCGTTCGCTACGTTGTGGATCGTGATGCGCAAGGAACTGCGCGACCTCTCGCGTGATCGGCGCACGCTCGCGCTGACCCTGCTGCTCGGGCCACTGCTGTACCCGCTGCTGTTCCTGGGCATGGGCAAGCTGGCGGAAAGCCGGGTCAAATCGCAGATCGACAAGCCGCTGGAGATCGCCACGATCGGTGCCGAACATGCCCCGAACCTGGTGCGCTTCCTGGCTGCGCAGGGGCTCAACACGGTGGCGGCACCGGACGACCTGACCACTGCCATCCGCGACCAGAAGATCGACGTCGCCCTGCGCATCTCGCCCGGGTTCGCCAAGGACTGGGAAGCGGGACGCCCGGCACTGGTGGAGATCGTCAAGGACAGCACGCGCCGCAGTGCCGACATTCCCAGCTCGCGTCTGGAAGCCGCATTGGGCGGATACAGCCAGCAGGTGGGCGCGTTGCGTCTGCTTGCCCGTGGTATCGATGCCCAGGTCGCACGGCCGCTGGACATCGCGACCCAGGACATGGCCACCGCCGAAGCCAAGCGCGGTCTCCTGCTGTCGGTGCTGCTGCCGCTGCTGCTGATCATCACCTCGTTCCTGGGCGGCGCCTACCTGGTGATGGACACCACTGCCGGTGAGCGCGAGCGACAGTCGCTGGAGCCGTTGCTGGCCACGCCGGCGTCGCGCAGTGCCATCGTCAGCGGCAAGATCACCGCCGCCTGTGCGGTGGGCATGGCTTCGCTGCTGCTCACGCTGCTGGCCTTCAAGCTCAGCGCGCAGCTGTCCACCACCGGCCCCGGGCGTCAGCTCAACATGGGCTTCCTGCCGATGATGCAGATGCTGCTGATCATGACGCCGATGCTGTTCATCGGCACCTCGCTGCTGACCTTCCTCTCGGCGGCCGCCAAGAGCATGAAGGAAGCGCAGAGCCACATGACCTGGCTGATGCTGCTGCCGATGCTGCCCAGCTATGCCTTGATGGTGTACCCGCTGAAGAGCGAACTGTGGCAGTTCGCCGTGCCGTTCCTGGCCCAGAACCAGATGCTGCTCAAGATCATCCGCCACGAAACCATCAGTGCGCAGATGTGGGGCGTGTACCTGGCGGCCGGCTTCGGCCTGGCGGCTGTGCTCTGGATTGCGGCCATTCGCCGCTACCACCAGGAACGGTTGGCGATCTCGGGCTGATCGTGCGGCGCGCGGTGCGATGGCAGCAACGCCATCGCACCGCGCACGATGATGTTCTGGACGTGCCGGTCGGCCCCCGACGGTGGACCGGATACGTTTGCAATAGGCGGCATCGATTCGAGCCGCGCAGTTGTCTAAATATCGCAATCGTTGAAGTGTGACGTCCTCGAGCGGATGTCGGTTCTGGCTCTACTCCGCCAGGCGTGTCGTTCCTAGCCTTGGACGACACCATCGACATCGCCCTTTCATGGACCTGGATACTCCCGCTGCAGCCCCCATCGAGCTGTGGCACCGCGTGTTCCTCGCGCAGACCCACGCGCTGCTCGATCCACGCGACGTCGCGCCGGCCCGGTTCGCCGACCTTCCCACCCAGGTACTTCAGCCGGAAGGGCTGGCAGGACGCGTGCGGCATCCGCCGCGGCTGGTCACGCTGGAGGCGCTCGCGTGGGACCGGCGGCTGCAACTGCTCGATCAGGCCGACGCACATCTGCGCGAGTACGGGCGCCCGCTGTTCTGCGCGCTGCTGGCCTGCGACGACGCCCCTGCCGCCCGCAGCCACCTGCAACGCGTGATGCGGCTCGTGCAACCCGGCGTTGGCCCGGGATGGCTGCGCCTGCACGATCCCGGCGTGTTCCGCCACCTGCGCTGGTTGCTGACGCCGGCACAGATGGCCTGCGTCATGGGCCCGGTGGTGACGTGGCTCTGGCATGAGCCGGTGAGCGGCACCTGGCGCGCACATGCGCGCCCTGCGGTGGTGCCCTCGCAGGGCCTGCATCTGCAGCCGGCGCAGATGCGGGACCTGGCCCAGATCGGCGTACTCAACCGCTGCCTGCGCGACCTGGCACAGGCCGGCGAAGGCACCGGGGAGGGGGGAGTACGCGCGTTGCTGGACGGCATACACGAAGCCCGTGCAGTGGGCCTGGACGATCCGGCCGACCTGCGCCTGTACGCCTGCCAGCGCCTGCGCCACGGCAGTGGCTTCCAGCAGCGCCCGGACGTCAGGCAGCGCCTGGCCCACTTCCGCAGCCGCGGTATGTCCTATGTCATGGCGTGCCAGTACCTGCGACGCAACAGCAACGGCCAGGCAGCGTGAGCGATCCCGTCGACCACCCCGCCTACTGCCCGAACTGCATCACCTTCGGCTTTCCGATCCTGCTGGCGCGTTACGCGGTGGCACGCGCCGATCCGGAGGTCCGCCGGCCCGCACCCGGGCTGGCTGCGCCGTTCGGGGCGGGCGTGCAGGACATCGCGTTGCCGGCCGGTGATGCGCATTACACGCTGCGTCTGCTGCGTGGCGGCTACGTCTATGCCTACAACGAAGCACGCGACGAATGGCTGGCGTGGCAAGCCAACGATCGCGGCGATCTGACCGCCTTCGACATCCGCGATGCCACCCCGCCGCCGCAGAGCGATGACGCCCCGGCGCGCTGCTCGCGGCATGGCAGCGGTCTGTTCGCCAAATGCATCGTCATCCCGGACGCCGCGTTCGGCAACCGGTTGTGGCTGGCGTTCAGCACCGCACCGTGGACGCCACGGGTCTGGCAGCGGCATCGGGATGCCACCTATCGCGCCCGCAGCATGCGGCGTATCGATGTCGGCCGATGGGCCGCATCGGCCACGGCACAGCCGCACGTTGCGGCCCTGCACCAGGCGCTGGACCAGGTGGCGGAGTTCCACGCGGCGGCGGCCGAACGGCTGCTGCCAAACACACCCGACGCAACCAACCTGCCGACCGTCACCGTGCTGCCCGGCGTCCACACGCTGGAACACAGCCTGTGCGCGCCGGTCCAGTACGCACGCGTGCAGATCGATCTGCTGAGCGCACAGGCCCGCCTCGCTGGGCGGCAGGTCACTCCCGGACATCCGCTGGCCGTGGCCCCGGCGCTGGTGGCGTTGGATGACCCGGTCGGCATCATCGCCGACCTCAACCAGCTCGCCATCGCCCGGATACTGGATTGGGAGAATGAACCCGAGCGGCAGGAAAAGCGCCAATCGGCCGCCGCGATCTCCGCGCTGCAGGCGGCGATCCGCCAGGGCGCGCTCGAAGACGAAGCGCACCGGCGCGGGCGCAACGCCCGGCTGGGCAGGGGCGTGGTGACCGTACTGGGCGGCAGGACGGGGTCGGACCAGTTGGCCCGGCCACTGCCCACCTGGACCGACGACGTGTTCGCGGTAAAGGACGAGGCGGACGTTGTGGCGCTCGGCCAGGCCTCCTGGAAGAAGTATCGCAGGCACCTTCGCGACGAGGACGGACACACGCGGTGGCTCACGCAGACCTATGCCGTGGAGCAGCAGGCGTTCTACCAACAGAACATCGCCGCGCTCGACGATGCCTACATCGCCTGGCTGTCCGCCGCAGCGTTCAGGCAGCACATGACCGGCCATTTCGACAGCGCCAACACCCTCAGCGGCGTGCTCTACCAGGAAGTGGTGACCACGCTGCTGCGTGATGCGACCTCCCGCGGCAAGGTCTTCAAGTACGTGCTGGACTGCCTCACCCACGGCGATCCGCTCGACCCCAATGCGATCGTGCTGCGCGCCCAGATGTGGAATCAGGACACCTTGATCGCGGTGTGGAAGGACACCTTGGCCAGTACCTCCACCGCACCGGGCGCGCGCGACTGGCTGGTGGCCGCCAATGGAGTGTCCAACGCCCTCAAGAGCCTGCTGGACGCCGAAACGGCCGCCAAGCTCGGCGGCATGTTCCAAGGCATGGCCCGGCTGGTGGAGCAGATCTCCGGCCCGATATCGCGCATCATCGGCAACGAGATCGGCGGCATGATCGCCCATGATGTCGGCAAGCTACCCGCCCGCTGGCAGGTGGGGCTGCTCACGGCGCTGGCACAGGCGGCTTCGCCCGGGACCGAGCTGGTCGATCTGGTCGGGCACACCACGCCCAAACGGGCCCGCAAGGCGCTGGCGATGCAACTGGCGGCGCGCGCCGGTCTGAACAGTGCGCAGCAGGCCGCGGCGGCAGCGGCCGAAGTGATTGAGACCACCGACGTCGATATCCGCGATGGCAGGTTCCGGTTTGGCATGGTCGCGCTGGTGGACGCCGATCAGCTGACGCTGTTCAAGGCGCTCAACGCCAAGGCCGTCATCACCGGCCCGGGGCGCCAGGCCGAGCTGATGCGCACGCTGACCGTGCTGGACGTGCACGATGCGATGCGCGCAAGCCTGTCCAACCTGGGCAGCACCTCGCTCGGCTACGGCATGGCCGGCCTGGTGCTGGCGTCGGCCAGCCTGGGCCAGCTCCACAAACAGTTGGCCACCGCTTCGGCCGGCACGCGCGGGCTGCTCGCGGCCAACTTCAGCGCGGGTGTGGCGGCGCTGCTGGGTGATGCGGCGATGGTCATGGGCGAGGTCGGCACCAAGCTGCCGTGGTTCTCGCAGAAGCTGGCCGAGCCAATGGGCCGGTGGATGTTCAGGGCGGATACGAAGGCGGCAGTGGTGAAGGCGAGTGGGCGTTGGTTGAGTGGGGTGGGGGGCGTTGTGTTGGGGGCGTTGACCGTCTATGAGGGTGTGAAGGACTACGACTTGGATGTCAGCTATGGGCTGATGATGGGCTTGGCAGGGTCGATGACATTGGCTGCATCGCTTTTGATGCTGACCGGCGCCGGAATACCCATAGCAATTACCCTCATGATCGCAAGCGCTGTTGTAACCACAATCGTTGCCTTTTTGAAGCCAGACGAAATGGAGCGGTGGTTGGATCGAGTGATGCACTTTGGAAAAAACACCAATGGTGCATTTGAAAATCTGGAAGCTCAATCTGACGCTGCAAAGAAATTGGGGCGTATCTAGAATGCTAACTGGATGGAGCCCGAAGTTCTCCCGCCACCGTCGTCTCATGGAATCCGAGCTTATCGGCGCACTAAGCGTCGAGAGTGCAGGAAATATCCTCCCTGATGATGCGCTTGGAATGATCTGCTTCAACTCGACGTATATTGAGTTCGTTGATCGTTCATTCAAGATCAAGGGCATGGCGTCAACGCTCTCGCTAATGGCGGGAGAAGCATTCATGGCGTGTGTCTACATCTACTTCGTCGCAAATATAGACGGGCGAATGAATGAATCTAGTGACTGGGCTTCACTCGCCATGTTCACGATCGGGCTCGCGACGTGCGTCGCCCTCCTATGGAATCTCCACCTCCGAAAAGACCTCTTCCAGTACACTCACTACCCGGTCCGGTTCAACCGCATCACCCGCAAGATCTACTTCTTCCGCCACAACGGTCCCGGTGGCGTCGTCGTCGTGCCTTGGGGCTCGCCGTATGCGTTCTTCCACATCGGCCGTGGCGGGCAGGACCCCAGCCTGCGCGATCTGCGCTGCCATCTGCTCGACCGTCACCGCCAGGTACAGCAGACCTTCACCATTGGTCACTTCTGGAGCCATGACGACGACATCCGCGAGCAGTGGGCGCTGATCTGCCGCTACATGCAGGATGGGCCAGAGCATTGTTTCGACGATCCACTGGACCGCGTGATCACCCTCTCGCCAAAGGGCACGCTGCGCAACTGCTGGATGCTGGTGTGTCTGATGATGGGCACTACGTTCTTTCCGCTGCGCTACACGCTGATGCTGCCGATCTACGGTGCCTTGACGCTCAGTCGCTGGCTCACCTTCAAGACCTGCCGTGCACCGGTGTTCCCACCCGAGCTGGAGGCTGAGTGCGCCGTTGCCCCAGATGATCCGCACTCGCTGCCCGAGCCGCGCTTCATGGCCGAATTTGCTTCTGATCCTGCCATCTACGCACGGGCGCAGCAGCGGCATCGGGAGCGCATGCTGTGGCGGTGATGGCTTTGTTTTCCCATTGTCACAAGGTGCGCACGCAGTCGGTCCCTCCGCAGAAGCGGACCGAGCCGATGGGCCGGTGGAGTTTCAGGGCCGATACGAAAGCGGCGGTGGTGAAGGCAAGCGGGCGTTGGTTGAGTGGGGTGACAGGTGTGGTGTTGGGTGCACTCACGTTCGCAGATGGCTACAGGGACGCGGAACTCAATAGGGTGTATGGAATCAGCATGATGGGGTTAGGATTTTTAGGCGCGTTGGCGTCTGCGCTGATGATGTCCGGTTACGGAATTCCGGTCGCAATCATTCTGCTGATTGTGGCTGCCATCACCACCGTGGTGGTTGCGTGGTTCAAACCCGACGGGGTACAGCGCTGGTTGGATAAGACCATTCATTTCGGAGGTAATGAGTCAGGGCGCTTTGCTGATCTGGAATCGCAGAACGCCGCGCTCAGAGCATTGAGGGGAGGTGAAGGTGCTTAGTGGATGGCAGCCTCCGTTCAAATACGGTCGGAGCATCTCAAACGATGAAGCTCTGGCAGAGCTCAATCCTTCAGGAATGGAGCGAGCCACACCCGACGACGCCGTAGGCTTAGTCACATTCAACTCCGTATACATCGAATTTGTTGATCGCACGTTCAAAATCAAAGGAATGGGGCCGACGCTTATTCAGCTGGTCGTGTCGCTGGGGATTCTCGTGGGGTTGGTGGCCGTTGCCGAACTTGTGGTCACCATTCACGAAGAGATGGTGGAGAGCCTTCTCTCGTTGCTGTTCCCTTTCGTTGCTGGCATAGGTGGGTGGTGGCTGTTCTGGACACTTCACTTGAGAAAGGACCTCTTCCAGTACACCCACTACCCGGTCCGCTTCAACCGCATCACCCGCAAGATCTATTTCTTCCGCCACAACGGTCCCGGCGGCGTGGTCGTCGTACCCTGGGGCTCGCCGTATGCGTTCTTTCACATCGGGCGAGGCGGTCAGGACCCCAATCTGCGTGATCTTCGCTGCCATCTGCTCAACCGTCACCGCCAGGTACAGCAGACCTTCACCATTGGCCACTTCTGGAATCATGACGACGACATCCGTGAGCAGTGGGCGTTGATCTGCCGCTACATGAAAGACGGGCCGGAACAGTGCTTCGACGATCCGCTGGACCGTGTAATCACCCTCTCGCCGAAGGGCACGCTGCGCAACTGCTGGATGCTGGTGTGCCTGATGATGGGCACCACGCTGTTTCCGCTGCGCTCCACGCTGATGCTTCCCATCTACGGCGCATTGACGCTCAGTAGATGGCTCACCTTCAAGACCTGCCGTGCACCGTTGTTTCCTCCGGAGCTGGAGGCCGAGTGCGCCATTGCGCCGGGTGATCCCTATGCATTGCCGGAACCGCGCTTCATGGCCGAGTTTGCCAGCGATCCGGCGATCTACGCACGGGCGCTGCAGCGGCATCGGGAGCGCATGCTGTGGCGGTGAATGTACACGCTTCCTTCATGCCGGACGTCTGGTTGGCCAAGCGCTGGGCTCAGCCTGACTGCAGGTACTCCTGCGGTAGTGCACTTGAGTGTCGGCCAAGATTGAGGGACGAGCGCCATTGCGCAGAAGGGAATGAATGCAGGAAGCACGAGAAAGATAGTGGAGCACCGGCATGCTGACCGGGTGGCATCCAGAATTCACAACGCGACGCGCGCTGCTTCGTAACGAAGAGGCAGCGCAGCTTCTGAAGGACTCGCCAGGATCGCATGTTCCGGACGATGCGTTCGGAATGATCTCCTTCAACTCGACCGTTCTTGAATTCACGGACCGGACCTTCAAGGTGAAGGGGATGGCCGCAACAATGAATTTATCCACATGTTCGATTGCATTCTTTGCTTTTCTCGTCTGGATATCGATTGACTTCATACAGATGGACGATGGTCTTGTTGAGAGCATGCTGAGTATTCTCATGATTGGGGTACCCCTCGTTGGTTTTCCCCTTTACTTCTGGCATGTCCACCTCCGCAAAGACCTTTTCCAGTACACCCACTACCCGGTCCGCTTCAACCGCATCACCCGCAAGATCTATTTCTTCCGCCACAACGGTCCCGGTGGCGTCGTCGTCGTACCTTGGGGCTCGCCGTATGCGTTCTTCCACATCGGTCGTGTTGGGCAGGACCCCAGCCTGCGCGACCTGCGCTGCCATCTGCTCGACCGTCACCGCCAGGTGCAGCAGACCTTCACCATTGGCCACTTCTGGAACCATGACGACGACATCCGCGAGCAGTGGGCGCTGATCTGCCGCTACATGAAAGACGGGCCGGAACAGTGCTTCGACGATCCATTGGACCGTGTAATCACCCTCTCGCCGAAGGGCACGCTGCGCAACTGCTGGATGCTGGTGTGCCTGATGATGGGCACCACGCTGTTTCCGCTGCGCTATACGCTGATGTTTCCCATCTACGGCGCATTGACGCTCAGCCGTTGGCTCACCTTCAAGACCTGCCGCGCACCGGTGTTTCCGCCGGAGCTGGAGGCCGAATGCGCCGCTGCCCCGGATGATCCACATGCATTGCCGGAACCGCGCTTCATGGCCGAGTTTGCCAGCGATCCGGCGATCTACGCACGGGCGCTGCAGCGGCATCAGGAGCGCATGTTGTGGCGGTGAATGTGTTCAGTTCCCTCACGCCAGACGATGGTCCATTGACGTGTTGACTGGCTGGAATCCCACTTTCAAGTATCACCGCGCATTGAGTCCGGATGAACTGGCACGGGAGCTACCCCAGAACGATACGCGCAATCTTTCACCGGACGACGCCTTGGGCCTGGTTCGATTCAACTCAACGTTCATGGAGTTTGTCGACAGGACGTTCAAATCCAAGGGGATGGTGGCTACTCTGTCAGCGATAGTCATCTCGTCGTTGCTACTCTTCGGGTTGTCGGCTCTTCTAGTCAAGGCCCACAAGATGCCGGGTGGATTGATTGCAGAAGCTATCCCCGTAGCCATCGTTGCAGCGGTTGTGCTCGGTGCTATGGCCATCTTCTGGACACTGCACTTGAAGAGGGATCTCTTCCAGTACACCCACTACCCGGTTCGCTTCAACCGCGTCACCCGCAAGGTCTACTTCTTCCGCCACAACGGTCCCGGTGGCGTCGTCGTCGTGCCTTGGGGCTCGCCGAATGCGTTCTTCCACATCGGTCGTGGCGGCCAGGACCCCAGCCTGCGCGATCTGCGCTGCCATCTGCTCGACCGTCACCGCCAGGTGCAGCAGACCTTCACCGTTGGCCACTTCTGGAATCATGACGACGACATCCGCGAGCAGTGGACGTTGATCTGCCGCTACATGAAAGACGGGCCGGAGCACTGCTTCGACGATCCGCTGGACCGGGTGATCACCCTCTCACCGAAGGGCACGCTGCGCAACTGCTGGATGCTGGTATGCCTGATGATGGGCACCACGCTGTTCCCGCTGCGCTCCACGCTGATGCTTCCCATCTACGTCGCATTGACGCTCAGTAGATGGCTCACCTTCAAGACCTGCCGTGCACCGGTGTTTCCGCCAGAGCTGGAGGCCGAGTGCGCCATTGCGCCGGGTGATCCCTATGCATTGCCGGAACCGCGCTTCATGGCCGAGTTCGCCAGCGATCCGGCGATCTACGCACGGGCGCTGCAGCGGCATCGGGAGCGCATGTTGTGGCGGTGAATGTGTTCAGTTCCCTCACGCCAGACGATGGTGCATTGACTCTCATGATCGCAAGCGCTGTTGTAACCACAATCGCTGCCTTTTTGAAGCCAGACGAAATGGAGCGGTGGTTGGATCGAGTGATGCACTTTGGAAAAAACACCAATAGTGCATTTGAAAATCTGGAAGCTCAATCTGACGCGGCAAAGAAATTGGGGCGTCTCTAGAATGCTAACTGGATGGAGCCCGAAGTTCTCCCGCCATCGTCGTCTCATGGAATCCGAGCTTATCGGCGCACTAAGCGTCGAGAGTGCAGGAAATATCATCCCTGATGATGCGCTTGGAATGATCTGCTTCAACTCGACCTATATTGAGTTCGTTGATCGTTCATTCAAGATCAAGGGCATGGCGTCAACGCTCTCGCTAATGGCGGGAGAAGCATTCATGGCGTGTGTCTACATCTACTTCGTCGCAAATATAAACGGGCGAATGAATGAATCTAGTGACTGGGCTTCACTCGCCATGTTCACGATCGGGCTCGCGACGTGCGTCGCCCTCCTATGGAATCTCCACCTCCGAAAAGACCTCTTCCAGTACACTCACTACCCGGTCCGGTTCAACCGCATCACCCGCAAGATCTACTTCTTCCGCCACAACGGTCCCGGTGGCGTCGTCGTCGTGCCTTGGGGCTCGCCGTATGCGTTCTTCCACATCGGCCGTGGCGGGCAGGACCCCAGCCTGCGCGATCTGCGCTGCCACCTGCTCGACCGTCACCGCCAGGTACAGCAGACCTTCACCATTGGTCACTTCTGGAACCATGACGACGACATCCGCGAGCAGTGGGCGCTGATCTGCCGCTACATGCAGGATGGGCCAGAGCATTGTTTCGACGATCCACTGGACCGCGTGATCACCCTCTCGCCAAAGGGCACGCTGCGCAACTGCTGGATGCTGGTGTGTCTGATGATGGGCACCACGTTCTTTCCGCTGCGCTACACGCTGATGCTGCCGATCTACGGTGTCTTGACGCTCAGTCGCTGGCTCACCTTCAAGACCTGCCGTGCACCGGTGTTCTCACCCGAGCTGGAGGCTGAGTGCGCCGTTGCCCCAGATGATCCGCACTCGCTGCCCGAGCCGCGCTTCATGGCCGAATTTGCTTCTGATCCTGCCATCTACGCACGGGCGCTGCAGCGGCATCAGGAGCGCATGTTGTGGCGGTGAATGTGTTCAGTTCCTCACGCCAGACGATGGTGCATTGACGTGCTGACTGGCTGGTATCCCGCTTTCAAGTATCACCGCGCATTGAGTCCGGATGAACTGGCACGGGAGCTACCCCAGAACGATACGCGCAATCTTTCACCGGACGACGCCTTGGGCCTGGTTCGATTCAACTCAACGTTCATGGAGTTTGTCGACAGGACGTTCAAAATCAAAGGAATGGCGGCGACTTTGTGCGCCATGGTGGTCTCGTCCATAAACATCTTTGGACTATCCGCCCTTGTGGTCAAAGCCCACGGGATGTCTGGCGGATTGATGCAAGAGGCGATTCCCGTGGGCATCGTTGCTTTGGCTGTGTTCGGTGCGCAGGCGCTCATCTGGACAGTTCACTTGCGGTGCGATGTTTTCCAGTACACCCACTACCCGGTTCGCTTCAACCGCGTCACCCGCAAGATCTATTTCTTCCGCCACAACGGTCCCGGTGGCGTCGTCGTCGTGCCTTGGGGCTCGCCGAATGCGTTCTTCCACATCGGTCGTGGCGGCCAGGACCCCAGCCTGCGCGACCTGCGCTGCCATCTGCTCGACCGTCACCGCCAGGTGCAGCAGACCTTCACCATTGGCCACTTCTGGAACCATGACGACGACATCCGCGAGCATTGGGCGCTGATCTGCCGCTACATGAAAGACGGGCCGGAACAGTGCTTCGACGATCCATTGGACCGTGTAATCACCCTCTCGCCGAAGGGCACGCTGCGCAACTGCTGGATGCTGGTGTGCCTGATGATGGGCACCACGCTGTTTCCACTGCGCTACACGCTGATGCTTCCCATCTACGGCGCATTGACGCTCAGTAGGTGGCTCACCTTCAAGACCTGCCGTGCACCGGTGTTTCCGCCGGAGCTGGAGGCCGAGTGCGCCATTGCGTCGGGTGATCCCTATGCATTGCCGGAACCGCGCTTCATGGCCGAGTTTGCCAGCGATCCGGCGATCTACGCACGGGCGCTGCAGCGGCATCGGGAGCGCATGCTGTGGCGGTGAATGGGCGTGAATCCTTTGAGGCAGACGATGGCGCACTGACGTGCTGACAGGATGGTATCCAGCCTTCAACTACGCCAGACCACTCGAGCAGATCGAGTGGGAGTCCGAACTGCATCAATCCGAATTTGGCGAGTTCTATCCTGACGACGCGGTTGGAATGACGACGCTGAACTCAACGTACCTCGAGTTTATCGATCGAACGTTCAAGACGAAGGGGATGGCGGCCACGGCCATGTCTGCTGCCGGATCCATCTTCATGATTGCGGTGCTGGTGCAGGTCGCTATCACGTCATTGGGTACGGAAGATGACCTCATCGGTTCTCTGATTGGAATCGCTGTCTTATCCGTGCCGGCGCTTGGCTTTCCGTTCTACTTCTGGAATGTCCACCTTCACAAAGACCTCTTCCAGTACACCCACTACCCGGTCCGCTTCAACCGCATCACCCGCAGGATCTATTTCTTCCGCCACAACGGTCCCGGTGGCGTGGTCGTCGTACCCTGGGGCTCGCCGTATGCGTTCTTCCACATCGGTCGTGGTGGGCAGGACCCCAGCCTGCGCGACCTGCGCTGCCATCTTCTCGACCGTCACCGTCAGGTACAACAGACCTTCACCATTGGCCACTTCTGGAACCATGACGACGACATCCGCGAGCAGTGGGCGCTGATCTGCCGCTACATGAAAGACGGGCCGGAACAGTGCTTCGACGATCCATTGGACCGTGTAATCACCCTCTCGCCGAAGGGCACGCTGCGCAACTGCTGGATGCTGGTGTGCCTGATGATGGGCACCACGCTGTTTCCGTTGCGCTATACGCTGATGTTTCCCATCTACGGCGCATTGACGCTCAGTAGATGGCTCACCTTCAAGACCTGCCGTGCACCGGTGTTTCCGCCGGAGCTGGAGGCCGAGTGCGCCATTGCGCCGGGTGATCCCTATGCATTGCCGGAACCGCGCTTCATGGCCGAGTTTGCCAGCGATCCGGCGATCTACGCACGGGCGCTGCAGCGGCATCGCGAGCGCATGCTGTGGCGGTGAAGGCGAGGCGGCTCGCGCCGATCGGACGCAGCGCATACGGCACGCACTGAATCGAAAAAGCCCGGCGGATGCCGGGCTTTTTCAGGGGTGCCGCGTGTCGATCAACCGCCTTCGGGCGCGAAGGCCAGCGTACGGCGAGTGGTGACCGGGGCGCCGACGGGTTCGAACTTCCAGCGCTTCACGGCGTTGAGCGCTTCGCGGTCGAACACGCGTGCCGGGTTGGCGCGCAGCACGCGGGCATTGGTGACCGAGCCGTCGGTGCCGACGGTGATTTCCACCAGAACCTCGCCCGAGGTGCCCGAGCGCAGCGCGTCGGCCGGGTAGCGCGGTGCCGGGGTGCTGACCGGGCGCAGGCTCGGCGAGGCGGCCGGGGTAGCACGCGCGGCCGCGGCCTGCTGGGCGGCGGCCTGCTGCTGGCGCTGTTCGGCCTCACGCCGTGCGGTGGCCTGGCGTTCGGCGTCCTGGCGGTCGGTGTCGCGGCGGGCGGCTTCCTGCTGGGCGGCGATCTGGCGTGCTGCTTCGGCTTCGCCGGCCTGCTGCTGGGCCTGGCGCTGCTGCTCCACCAGCTGTTTGGCGCGGGTTTCGGCGTCTTTCTTGACCTTGTCGGTCTCTTCCTGGGTGCGCTTCAGCGCGGTCTGCATGCCGCCGGTGATGCCCTGCTTCAGGCGCGGCAGGGCCGGTGCGGTGGCGTCCACCTTCTCGATCAGGGCGACCAGGCGCTGGGCTTCGGTGAAGTCTTCGCGGGTGAGGTTCTGCTCGGCCGCGATCAGCGTGTAGGGCAGCAGGTCGGTCAGCGCGCTCTTCACCGACGCATCGTCCGGGGTCTTGTCGCGCAGCGCCAGGTAGTACTCCATCGCGTTGTCTCCCGCCGGGGCGTACATGCGGTTCTCGCGCAGCGCCTTGCTGGCCAGTTCGCGCAGCTCTTCGGTGCCCAGCGACTGCACCTTGGCCGACACGGCCGGTGCGGCCGGTGCTGCGGTGGTGCCGGTGGCGGCAGGCGTGGCCGGCGCGTCGGCGGGTTTCGGTTCGTCCTTGCCGGAGCAGGCGGCCAGCGCCAGCAGCAGGGTGACCGGCGCGAGCAGGCGCGCCTTGGCAAACGTGGTGACGTGCGACATCCAACTTCCCCTTGAATACGACGGTACGTAAGACCTGAAGCGGTCAGGCCGGCCGACGCCCCTGGACGTTTCCCGGCGTCCACGGCGCTGCTGCAGGTGTGCAATCTAGCATCACCGGGGCGGCGCAGGGGCCGGGCCGGTGGGACCAGCCGGCATCGTCGCCGATGCCGGCCAGAGGGTGCAACGTCAGTGCGCGTGGGCCTTGGTCGACGGGCCGGACATCAGCTTGTCGGTCCAGGCGATGCCGATCGCCGAGAGGATGAACACGCAGTGGATGATGGTCTGCCAGAGCACGCCGGCGCTGGTCATCGAGCTGCACTTGCTGGCGCCGATGTTGGAGGCGGCCACGTTCATCAGTTCCGGCGGGCACAGCGGCAGGCCGTCCAGCGCACCGGCAGCGATGAAGGTCTTGAGCAGGTGGATCGAGGAGATGCCGATGATCGACAGCGCCAGCTTGACCTTGAGCACGCTGGCATTGACGTGGCTCAGCCACTCCGGCTGGTCGGGGTGGCCTTCCAGGCCGAGCCGCGACACGAAGGTTTCGTAACCGCCCACGATCACCATCACCAGCAGGTTGGAGATCATCACCACGTCGATCAGGCCGAGCACGATCAGCATGATCTGCTGCTCACCCAGGCTGTTGGCGTCGTGGATGAGGTGCCACAGTTCCTTGCCGAACAGGAACACATAGACGCACTGGGCCAGGATCAGTCCCAGGTACAGCGGCAGCTGCAGCCAGCGCGACGCGAAGATCAGGGAGGACATGGGGCTGAGGCGGGGCGGGGAAGGGGACATGCTGGAATGCTGCGTTGCGGGAGAGGCCGCAGGTTACCGGGCCGGATTGACCCTGCCAACCCAACTCTCGCACTACACTCGGCCTTCGCCTACGCCGAGTCCACGAGATGATCGACCTGTACTACTGGCCCACCCCCAACGGCCACAAAGTCACGCTGATGCTGGAAGAAACCGGCCTGCCGTACCAGGTCAAACCCGTCAACATCGGCGCCGGCGACCAGTTCAAACCCGACTTCCTGGCCATTTCCCCCAACAACAAGATGCCGGCCCTGGTCGACCACCAGCCCACCGACGGCGGCGCGCCGCAGAGCGTGTTCGAATCCGGCGCCATCCTGCTGTACCTGGCCGAGAAGACCGGCACCTTCCTGCCGGCCGACAGCCGCGGCCGCGTGGCCGTGCTGGAATGGCTGTTCTGGCAGATGGCCGGGCTGGGCCCGATGAGCGGGCAGATGGGCCACTTCAACGTCTATGCCCCCGAGCGCATTCCCTATGCGATCGAACGCTACGACAACGAGGTGCGCCGCCTGCACGGGGTGATGGACAAGCGCCTGGCGGCCAGCACCTACCTGGGCGGCGACAGCTACAGCATCGCCGACATGGCCAGCTACCCCTGGATCGGCGCGTACGACAAGCTGCCGGTGGATTTCGCCGCCTTCCCCCACCTCAAGCGCTGGCACGATGCAATTGCCGCGCGCCCGGCCACCCAGCGTGCCTACGCGCTGCGCGCCCAGGTGAATCCCGATGCCGGCAAGCCGCTGAGCGAGGACGAGCGCAGGCACCTGTTCGGCCAGCGTTGAGGCCTGATCGCGGCGCGCGCGGGTCCAAGGTCATGCTGCCTTCCCGCGCCGGCTTGGTTAGGATGAGGCGTTCCCTGCCGCGTGCGCGCGGCGGGGAGTCGCCCAGACGCTGCCGGAACCCTCCATGCGCCACCTGTTTGCTTCGCTCGCCCTGATGCTCGCCACGACCTCGCTCGCCCACGCCGAAAAGCTCACTCTGGAGGCCATCACCGGTCCGCTGCCGTTGTCCGGCCCGACCCTGATGAAACCCAAGGTGGCCCCCGATGGGTCGCGCGTCAGCTTCCTGCGCGGCAAGGACGCCGACCGCAACCAGCTGGACCTGTGGGCCTACGACATCGCCAGCGGACAGACCCGCCTGCTGGTGGATTCCAAGGTGGTGCTGCCCGGCACCGAGACCCTGAGCGACGCCGAGAAGGCCCGCCGCGAACGCCAGCGCATCGCCGCGATGACCGGCATTGTCGATTACCAGTGGTCGCCGGACGCGCGCACGCTGCTGTTCCCGCTTGGCGGCGAACTCTACCTGTACGACCTGGACAAGCAGGGCCAGGCCGCCGTGCGCCAGCTCACCCACGGCGAGGGCTTCGCCACCGACGCCAAGCTCTCGCCCAAGGGCGGCTTCGTCAGCTTCGTGCGTGCCCGCAACCTGTGGGTGATCGACCTGGCCAGCGGCCGGCAGATCCAGCTCACCCGCGATGGCAGCGACACCATCGGCAACGGCGTGGCCGAATTCGTCGCCGATGAGGAGATGGATCGCCATACCGGGTACTGGTGGGCACCGGACGACTCGGCGATCGCCTTCGCGCGCATCGACGAAAGCCCGGTGCCGGTGCAGAAGCGCTACGAGATGTATGCCGACCGCACCGAGATGATCGAGCAGCGCTACCCGGCCGCCGGCGACCACAACGTCACCGTGACGCTGGCCGTGATCGCACCGCAGGCCGATGCCGCGCCGCGCTGGATCGACCTGGGCCGCAACCCGGACATCTACCTGGCCCGCGTCGACTGGCGCGATCCGCAACGCCTGACCTTCCAGCGCCAATCGCGCGACCAGAAGACCCTGGAGCTGATCCAGGCCGATCTGGCCAGCGGCCGTCAGCACACGTTGATCACCGAAACCTCGCGCACCTGGGTACCGCTGCACAACAACCTGCATTTCCTCACGCAGGGTGGGTTCGTGTGGTCGTCCGAGCGCAGCGGCTTCGAGCACCTGTACCGGGTGTCCGAGGATGGGAAGACCGTCACCGCGCTGACCAGCGGCCCGTGGCCGGTCGATGAACTGCTGGCGGTGGACGAAGCGGCGGGCAAGGCCTATTTCCGTGCCGGCGTCGACTCCTCCCGCGAGAGCCAGATCTATGCCGTGCCGCTGCAGGGCGGTGCACCGCAGCGCCTGTCGCAGGCCCCGGGCATGCACAGCGCCAGTTTCGCGCGCAACGCCAGCGTCTACGTGGACAGCTGGTCCAACACCACCACCCCGCCGCAGATCGCGCTGTACCGTGCCAACGGCGAGAAGATCGCCACCCTGGTCGAGAACAACCTGTCCGACCCGGCCCATCCCTACGCGCGCTACCTGGATGCGCAGCGCCCGGTCGAGTTCGGCACGCTCACCGCCGCCGACAGCCGTACCGCGCTGCATTACAGCCTGATCAAGCCGACCGGCTTCGACCCCGCCAAGCGATATCCGGTGGTGGTGTACGTCTACGGCGGGCCGGCCAGCCAGACCGTCACCGACAGCTGGCCCGGTCGTGGTGACCACCTGTTCAACCAGTACCTGGCCCAGCAGGGCTATGTGGTGTTCTCGCTGGACAACCGTGGCACGCCCCGCCGTGGCCGCGACTTCGGTGGCGCGCTGTATGGCGTGCAGGGCACGGTCGAAGTGGACGACCAGCTGCGTGGTGTGGCCTGGCTGAAACAGCAGCCCTGGGTGGACCCGGCGCGCATCGGCGTGCAGGGCTGGTCCAACGGGGGCTACATGACCCTGATGCTGCTGGCCAAGGCATCCGATACGTACGCCTGTGGCGTGGCAGGGGCGCCGGTCACCGACTGGGGCCTGTACGACACCCACTACACCGAGCGCTACATGAACCTGCCCGGCAACAATGCCAAGGGCTATGAGCAGGCCCGCGTGCTGGCGCACATCGACGGCCTGCGTTCGCGCCTGCTGCTGATCCACGGCATGGCCGACGACAACGTGCTGTTCACCAACTCCACCGTGCTGATGAGCGCGTTGCAGAAGCGTGGCCAGCCGTTCGAGCTGATGACCTACCCCGGCGCCAAGCACGGCTTGTCGGGCAGCAACGCATTGCACCGCTATCGCCTGGCCGAGGATTTCCTGGGGCGCTGCCTGGCCCCCTGATCGCGTTGCCCCGCCACCGGCTCGACAAGGAGTACGCCGATGACACCGTCGCCACCGCTTCCCCCCACCCCTGCACGCCGCGGCTGGTGGGCGCGCCACTGGCGCTGGGCCATGCCCGCGCTGGTCCTGCTGTCGGTGCTGGCCGCCGCGCTGGTGGTCGGGTTCGCGCTGGACCGTTGGTCACAGTGGAGCCGTGGCAGCGAACCCTATATGGAGGCGATGCGGCGTGCGCGGTGCAGCATCGAGCTGGCGCAGGCGCTGGGTGAGCCGATCGACGACGGTTACCTGCCGGTGGGCACGTTGCAGCATGGCAGCGACGGCAGTGGCCGGGCCGACCTGGTGCTGAAAGTGCGCGGCCCCCAGGCGCACGGCGACCTGTTCCTGGCCGGCCGGCGGCAGCAGGCGCAGTGGGACTATCCGGTGATGTACGTGCTGACCGGCGACACCCACACCATCGACCTCACCGCGCTGGACGATGCCGAGGCGGTCACCCGCTGCGAGCTGGCCGATTGCCGGGCACAGGGCGACTGCCCGCCCGCGCCGGCGCTGCCACCGTCGGTACCGCTGCAGGCACTGGAGGCCTGAGCGGCATGACCTCCGGCCGATTGCCGCCCGTGCCCTGAGTGCGTAGGGTCGCAGGCATCTCTTCGCTGGAGTTCCCGCATGAAGCCGCTCGTCCTTGCCGTTGCGCTGGCCCTCTCCGTTCCCGCCGCACTAAGCGCGCCGCCGGCCCTGGCCGCCGCGCCGGCCGCCAGCAAGGCGCCCGCCAGCCCGGCCTGGGTGGTGCGCAGCAATGCGCTGGCGCAGATCCTGCTGGACGCGCAGGGCCCGTTCCAGCCGGAGGAGACCGGTTTCTTCGGCGTGCCGGGGTACGACGACAAGGTGGCCGACTTCGGTCCGGACAACGGCGCGCGCTATCGGGCGGCAATGGCCAAGGCGCGCACCGAGCTGCAGGGCAAGCTGGCCACCGAACGCGATCCCAACGTGCGCCAGGACCTGGCGATCATGATCGCCGCGGCCACCCAGAACATCGAAGGCAGCGAGCTCAACGACAAATACCTGCTGCCGTGGACGGACACGCCGCAGACCGTGTTCAGCGGCCTCAACCTGCTGCTGTCCGACCAGGTTCCCGCCGAGCGCCGCGCCAAGGCGCTGGACCGCCTCAAGCGCTACGCCGGCCTGCTGCCGGGCAGCCAGCCGGTCACTACGCTGTCGCGCCAGCGCTATGAAGAGCGCCTGGCCGACACGTCCCTGCTGCAGCCGACGAAGATCGAGGTCGAGCAGTCGCTGGCCAACGTGGACACCTACATCAGCGGCATCGAGCAGCTGTTCGGCAAGTACAAGGTGGCCGGCGCCGACGAGGCGTTGAAGACCATCGCCACGCAGCTGCGCGAGTACCGCGACTGGACCCGCAGCGAAGTGCTGCCCAAGGCGCGTACCGATACCCGCCTGCCGGCACCGCTATACGCCTTCCAGCTCAAGCGCGTGGGTATCGACATCGCCCCGGCGCTGCTGATGCAGCGTGCGCAGCTGGAGTTCATGGAAACCCGCTCGGCGATGCGCCAGCTGGCCCCGCTGGTGGTACAGGCCAAGGGCCTGAAGGTGACCGACCCGACCAGCCCGGTGGCGGTGGTGCGCGCGCTGAAGGGCGACAAGATCGCCGACGACCAGCTGGAACACCACTACCGTGGCGTGATCGATGCCATCGACCCGATCATCCGTCGCGAAAAAATCGTCGATGTGCCGCAGCGGCCGATGCAGATGCGGCTGGGGTCAGCGGCCGAGAGCGCAGCCTCGCCGGCGCCGCACTTCCTGCCGGCGCCGCTGGTCGGCAACACCGGTCAGCAGGGCACCTTCGTGCTGCCGCTGGGCAATCCCGCCGCCGGCGACAAGGCGGCGCAGTACGACGACTTCAACTTCGGCTCGGCAGCGTGGACGCTGAGCGCGCACGAAGGCCGGCCCGGCCACGAACTGCAGTTCACCGCGATGGTCGAGCGCGGCATCTCGCTGGCGCGCACCATGTTCGCGTTCAACTCGGTCAACGTTGAAGGCTGGGCGCTGTATGCCGAAGCGGAGATGGTGCCCTACGAACCGCTGGACGGGCAGTTGATCGCCCTGCAGTTCCGCCTGCTGCGCGCCGCGCGCGCGATGCTCGATCCGATGCTCAACCTCGGACTCACCGACCGTGCCACTGCCGAGCGTGTGCTGATCGACGAGGTGGGCCTGTCCAAGGCGATGGCGACCCAGGAACTGGATCGCTACACCGTCCGCGCGCCCGGCCAGGCCGGCAGCTACTTCTACGGCTACACGCGGATCCTGGAACTGCGCATGCAGACCGAACTGGCGCTGGGCGCCCGCTTCGACCGGTTGGCGTTCAACAACTTCCTGCTCGATCAGGGCCTGTTGCCGCCGGACCAGCTCGCCGAGGCGGTCAACGAGGTGTTCGTGCCCAAGCACCGCCAATGACCCTGCGGGGCATGCCGGCCGCTGGCCGGCATCCCCGGGGCCGCATCACTTCTGCGGCGTGATCGTCTGCGCCGGCAGGCGGGCAGCCGGCGGCGGATTGGGTACCCAGATGGCCACCCCGGCCGCGCGCTTCTGCGTGGTCGGAATGCCGATGCCCACGCCACCGCCCACGTGCGAGCCGTAGCTGCCGGCGCCCACCGACATGCCCACCGGCGAGCCGCTGGAACCCACGCCCATCAGGATCACGCCGTTGGCGCCGAGGGCAGCCGCTTCGCGCTTGAGTCGCATGACCGCCGCGTCGGTCTGGCCCTGCGTACCGAAACCGACCGCGCTGGAGGATTCCAGCTGGGCGATTTCGACCGACCCGGCCGGCGGCGTCGAATAGATCTGCACGGTGGCCGGGTCGACCGGCGCGCGCGCCTGGCCCAGCATCACCTTGGAGGTACTGGCGCAGCCGGCCACGGTCAGCAGCAGGCCCAGCAGTGCGATGGATCGGATGTTCATGGCATCACCCCTGATGGTATGGGCCGTTCGGCCTGTGGCGCGATCATCGGGGCTGGCGACTGAATCGGTGCCAACCCCTCATCTTCACGCTAGCACCGTCGGGGTGAGGCCGGCGCACACGCGCATGCCTGCCTTTACGCTATGGTGGGCCAGGCCACACCATTACAAGGAATCGCGGCATGGGATTGATCAGTCTGTTGTGGGGCATTCTGGCGCTGCTGTGGATGATCCTGGCGCTGATTCCGCTGCTGGGCTGGGGCAACTGGTTCCTGATTCCCTTCGCTGCGGTGGGGGCGATCATCGCTGCCATCGGAATCCTGTTCACGCATCCGAGCAAGCGCGGCCGGGCCTGGGCCGGGCTGGTCCTCAACGGCATCGTGGTCGTGGTGGCGATCCTGCGCCTGGGGCTGGGCGGCGGCATCGTCTGAGCCGGCCCTGCGTCGCCTGCACCGGTGCGACAGACGGTCGCACCGTCATGGGGGCCTGCACGCATCGGCGTAGAATGCTCCCTGCCGCCCTGGCTGCTGCCGGCGGCGCAACGCCCGTCCGGGCGCTTTTCCTGCACCGATGATCATTCGCCCTCGTCCCCACGGCTGGCAACTGCTGTACATCCTGCGCGGCTCCATCGTTCCGGCGGTGGCGCCCAAGGTGCTGGCGATCCTGTTGCTGGCGGTTGCCGCAGCCACCCTGGCCGAGGTGTGGCATCCGCCCGGCATCGAACGCGTTTCGGTGGCCCCGTTCACCCTGCTCGGCCTGGTGCTGTCGATCTTCCTCAGCTTCCGCAACAACGCCTGCTTCGAGCGGTGGTGGGAAGGACGCAAGCTGTGGGGCCAGCTGGTCTATGAATCACGCAGCCTGGCGCGGCTGTGCACCGCGCTGCTGGCCGACGACGCGCCGCGCCGCGACCGCATCTGCCGCCTGGGCATTGGTTTCGCACACGCCCTGGCCGCCAGACTGCGCGGGCGCGATGTCGCGTTGGCCGCGCTGCCCTGGGTAGCCGAGGCGGACCGGGCGCGCTTCGGCGAGCGCCTGAACGCGCCGGACCAGCTGCTGGCGATGATCGCCGCCGACCTGGCCGAGCCGCTGCGCGCCGGCCGTCTGGACCCGATCCTCTACGCCCAGTTCGAGACCCGCCTGCACGCGATGTCGAGCATCCAGGCCGGTTGCGAGCGCATTCTGTCCACGCCGCTGCCATTCGCCTACACGCTGCTGCTGCACCGCTGCGCCTGGATGTTCTGCGTGCTGCTGCCGTTCGGCCTGGCCAGCTCGCTGGGCTGGGCCACGCCGGTGGTGTCGGCGGTGCTGGCCTATGCCTTCTTCGGCCTGGACCAGCTTGGCGAGGAAATGGAAGAGCCGTTCGGGCTGGAGCCCAACGACCTGCCGCTGGATGCGCTGGTGCGCACCATCGAGATCGACCTGCTCGACAGCCTCGGCGTGCAGCCGCTGCCCGAGCCGCTGCAACCGCGGCAGTACCTGCTGCAGTAACCCCCGTATACCGTCCCGGAGCACTTCATGGCCCACCCCGACTATCGCCCCCGCCGCATGCGTCACGACGAGTTCTCGCGCCGGTTGATGCGCGAGAACACGCTGACCACCGACGACCTGATCTATCCGGTGTTCGTGCACGAGCTGGAGGGCCGCGCGCCGGTGGCCTCGATGCCGGGCGTGGAGCGCCTGTCCATCGACGAACTGCTCAAGGTCGCCGAAGAGGCGCTGGAGCTGGGCATCCCGGTGATCGACCTGTTCCCGGTGATCGACCCGGCCGGCAAGTCGCTGGATGCGGCGGCCGCGTGGGACGACAACGGCCTGGCGCAGCGCGCCATCCGCGCACTGAAATCGCGCTTCCCGGAGCTGGGCGTGATGACCGACATCGCACTGGACCCGTACACCACCCACGGCCAGGACGGCATCATCGACGGCAACGGCTACGTGCTCAACGACATCACCGTCGAGGCGCTGGTCAGGCAGTCGCTGTCGCATGCTGCCGCTGGCGTGGACATCGTGTCGCCGTCGGACATGATGGATGGCCGCATCGGCGCCATCCGCCGCGCGCTGGACGCCGACAACCATGTCAACGTGCGCATCATGGCCTACTCGGCCAAGTACGCCTCGGCGTTCTACGGCCCGTTCCGCGATGCGGTGGGCAGCTCGGCCAGCCTCGGCAAGGCCGACAAGAAGACCTACCAGATGGACCCGGCCAACGGCGACGAGGCGATGCGCGAGATCGCCTTGGACCTGGAGGAGGGCGCGGACATGGTGATGGTCAAGCCGGGCATGCCCTACCTGGATCTGGTGCGCCGGGTGAAGCAGCAGTTCGGCGTGCCGACCTTCGCGTACCAGGTCAGCGGCGAGTACGCGATGATGAAGGCGGCCTTCGCCAACGGCTGGCTGGACGAGCGCGCCTGCGTGCTCGAATCGCTGATCGGCTTCAAGCGCGCGGGCGCCGATGGCGTGCTGACCTATTTCGCCCCGCAGGTGGCGCGTTGGCTGCGCGAACGCTGACAATACGCGCCAACACGCGAACAGGACGACGATGATGCAGACGATGGGATGGGTGCAGTGGGTCACCTGGAGCGCGGGCGTACTCGCCTTTGCGGTGGTGATCGGCCTGGTGATCCGCGGCGTGCGCCGTGCCGCACGACGGGCACCGGAACAGCCCTCGGCCGCCGCGCGCGTGGCCCGCGAAGCGCAGCTTTCGCCGGCGCTGCAGGCGCAGTTGGCCGCGCTGAACCAGCGCAAGGACAACGGCGAGATCAGTGAAGCCGAGTACGAACGGCTGCGTGCCGACCTGTTGCAGCGGCCGTAGCGGCAGGGTGAGCCGGCCGTGGGTCGGCTGCTCCGGCTCTCACCGGCACCCGGCCACCGACGGTGCCCGGATCCGATACAGATCCAATCCGCCCGCCCGGGGCGCCCGCGCCTGACCCGCCAGCACCAGCTCGGACGGCTTGGACGCATCCACCACCGGCGCGCCGGTCTGGCCGTCGGCGGTGTTGAATGACAGCGCCAGCGGCACCGCAGCCTGGCCGTGATCGCAGCCCACCAGCCACACCTGCGACTGGCCGCCGGCCACGCGGGTGATGGCCAGCGCACCGTCGTTGCCCAGCCATTCGCCACCCAGTTCGTCGGCCGGGCCGTTGAGCGGAGCTGGCAACGCGGTCACCGCAGCGAAACCGTTGTCCTGCACCGCCGCCTGGAACAGATCGAACCCGCCGCGCGTGCCGGCGCCATCGCGCGCGAACAACAGGGCCTGCCCATCCGGGCGCAGTGCCGGGCGACGCTCGTTGGCCCGGGTGTTGATCGTGACCGGCAGCGCCATCACCGGCCCGAAACCGCCGTCGGCCTGTACCGCCACGGTGTACAGATCGAAGCCGCCGCCCCCCCCGGGCCGGTTGGAGGCGAAGTACAGCCAGCGCCCGTCGTGGCTGAAGTAGGGGTCGGTTTCATCGCTGCCGGTGTTGAGCGCCAGCGGCGTGGGGTCCTGCCAGCGCCCGTCGCGCAGCACCGCCTGCCAGAGGTCCCAGCCCCCGGCACCACCGCTGCGGTCCGAGGCCCATACGATGCGCTGCCCGTCCGGCGCGACGGTGGCCTGGGCCTCGTTGGCCTTGGTCGAGACCACGCCCATGCCTTCGATGCCGAACTCGGAAAGCGCCATCGCGCCCGGTACGAAGAGTAAACTCAGGCTCAGCGCGAGCAGTGACAGGGGAGTGCGCATCGTCGCTTCCGTTGGGGTTTGCGTTCCAATCCAGGCCCGGAGTTTAAGACACCCATGACCGCCCGTTACGCCGTATTCGGCCAGCCCATCGCCCATTCGCAGTCGCCGCACATCCATGCCGCCTTCGCGCGCCAGGAAGGCATCGCGCTGGACTACCGCGCCATCGAGGCGTCGCCTGCCGCGTTCACCGCCGCGCTGGAGGCGTTCGCCGCCGATGGTGGCGTGGGCGCCAACATCACCGCCCCGCTCAAGGAAGCGGCGTTCGCGCTGTGCAAAACATTCACCTCGCGCGCCAAGCTGGCCGGCTCGGTCAACACGCTGCTGCGCAAGGGTGATTATTGGCACGGCGACACCACCGACGGTGTGGGCCTGGTCCGCGACCTCACCGAACGCCATGAGCTGGACCTGCGTGGCCGCCGCGTGCTGCTGCTCGGTGCCGGCGGCTCGGCGCGCAGCGTGGCGCCGGCCCTGCTCGATGCCGGCATCCGCGAGCTGGTGGTGGTGAACCGCACCACCGAGCGGGCCGACGCGCTGGTCGATGCGATCGGCGAGCCCGGGCGTGCCCTGAGCCGCTACTGGGACGACCTGCGCGACCTGGGCGACTTCGAGCTGATCGTCAACGCCACCTCGGCCGGCCGCGACCGCGAGGCGAAGTTCGAGCTGCCGCTGTCGCTGGTCAACAGCATGACCACCGCGGTTGACCTCAATTACGGCGACGCGGCCATCGCCTTCCTGGCCTGGGCGCGTGCGGCGCAGTGCCGCAACACCGTCGATGGCCTGGGCATGCTGGTGGAGCAGGCCGCGGCCAGCTTCCAGCAGTGGCACGAGGTGCGCCCGCAGACCGACGCCGTGTATGCCGAGCTGCGCACCACGCTGGCGCCGCTGGCCGGGCAGGACTGACCGGACATGGATACCGGGATGTTGATGACGATGCTGAGCCTGGTGGGCGTACGCCTGCCGATCCTGATCGCGCTGGGCGTGGCCCTGGTGTGGGTGGTGGACAGCCCGCGCGGCGCGGTCCGCACCGCGGCGCTGTCCGGGCTGGGCATCCTGGCGGCCACCTGCATCCTCGGCATGGTGGTGTCGCTGCTGCCGGTGTGGTGGATACAGCAGAACCAGTACGAGAACCTGCAGTCGCTCAGCCTGTGGCTGGGCGTCGCCCACTTCGGCCTGTCGCTGGCCGAGGCATTCGGCCTGGTGCTGGTGGTCTGGGCGATGACCCGCGCGCTGCGCCAGCGCGGCACGGTCGGCTGAACCCGCCCGCGTGGCGCCGCCGGGTCTGCCGGCGTGCGCCGCGTCGCGGAACTGAACCAATGCCGGCCACGGCGGGGGCGTGGGCATGAGAAAATACCGGCCGTGATTCAGGCAGGACCCTCCCGGCGTGACCGAAAAAGTTGAAGCCCCGCGCGCGCTGAACGACGAGCTCAAAACCGTCATCCGCGATGCCTACGCCAAGCTGCAGGCCAATACCCCCGGCTTCAGCACCCGGCGTTCGCAGAGCCAGATGATCGGCGTGGTCTCGCGTGCGCTGTCGCAGAGCGGCGGCGTTGGCGTGGTCGAAGCGCCCACCGGCGTGGGCAAGTCGCTGGGCTACCTGACCGCCGGCGTGCCGATCGCACTGGCCACGAAGAAGAAGCTGGTGATCAGCACCGGCACCGTGGCGCTGCAGTCGCAGCTGTTCGAGCGCGACATTCCCAATTTCCTCAAGGCCACCGGCATTGAAGCCACTGTGGCGCTGGCCAAGGGACGCACCCGCTACCTGTGCACCCGCAACGCCGCCGAAGCGCATGGCGACGGCGCGCAGGAAGGCATGTTCGAGGACGAGCAGCCGCTGTTCGATCGCCCGCTGGCACCGATCGAGATGGATCTGGCGCAGTCGCTGAGCAAGGCCTTCCTCGAAGGTCGCTGGAACGGTGACCTGGACAACGCGCCGGAAACGATCAGCAACACCCTGCGCTCGCGCATCACCACGCCGGCGTCGGGATGCGCCGGGCGCAAGTGCGCGTACTCGGCGCAGTGCGCGGTGCTGCGCTCGCGCAACACGGTGCGTGAGGCGCAGATCGTGGTCACCAATCACGCGCTGCTGTTGTCGGCGCTGTCGATCGGCGAGAGCGACAACGGCCAGCCGCTGATCGCCCCGCCCGGCGACATGCTGCTGGTGCTCGACGAAGGCCATCACATCGGCAATGTCGCCATCGACCAGGGCGCGGCCAGCTTGGCGATGGACGAGATGGCCAAGCGCACCGGCCGGCTGCAGATCGTGATCGCGGCGGCCTACCGCGCCGTGGACAAGGACAAGCTGGGCAACCTGCTGCCCAACGAAGCAATCGAGGTGGCGGCGCGCGTCAGCAAGCAGCTCAAGGCCTTCCGCGACGTGGTCGGACGCAGCTGGCATCCCGATCCGTCGGCGCAGGAGCCGATGTGGCGCGCACCCAACGGACGCCTGCCGGATATCTGGATGGCCGACATCGAGGCGCTCGCCGACGACACGCGCGCGCTGTTCAACTGGGCCCATGCCGCGCATGCGCAGGTGGCCAAGGGCAAGCCCGAGGATGCCGCGCGCGAGCGCCTGCAGCGCACCCTCGGGATGGCGCTGGAAATGATCGAGCAGCAGCACAACCTGTGGGCGGCCTGGCGCCGCGAGGACAAGGAGGGCCAGCCGCCGACCGCGCGCTGGGTCACGCTGTCGCGCGACGGCGACCTGATCCTGCACGGCTCGCCGGTGTCGGCGGCCAACGTGCTGCGCAAGCTGCTGTGGGACGAGGTGGATTCGGTGGTGATGACCTCGGCCACGCTCACCGGCGGCGGCGACTTCCAGGCCCTGGCGATCGACAACGGCATTCCCGCCGAGGCGGAGATGGTCTCGCTGGCCTCGCCATTCGACCTGCCCAACCAGGCAGAACTGATCGTGCCGGCGTTCCCGGTGACCCCGGATGACAAGGTAGGTCACCCCAAGGAAGTCGCCAAATACCTGGTCAAGGAGCTGGACTGGGACAAGGGCAGCATCGTGCTGTTCACCTCGCGCTGGAAGATGGAAAAGGTCGCCGAGCTGATGCCGGCCGCCGAGCGCAAGCGGGTGCTGGTGCAGGGCGAAACGGCCAAGCAGAAAATGATCGACGAGCACCTGCGGCGTACCTCCGCCGGGGAGGGCTCGGTGTTGTTCGGGCTGAACTCGTTCGGCGAAGGCCTGGATCTGCCCGGCGAGGCGTGCACCACCGTGGTGATCACCCAGGTACCGTTCGCGGTGCCCACCGACCCGCAGACCTCCACGCTCGGCGAGTGGTTCGAGAGCCGCGGCCTGAACGCCTTCAACCTGATCGCGATCCCGCACGCGTTGCGCACATTGACCCAGTTCGCCGGCCGCCTGATCCGTACCTCGACCGATACCGGCCGCGTGATCATCCTCGACTCGCGGCTGCTGACCCGCCGCTACGGCAAGCGCATCATCGATTCGCTGCCGCCGTTCAAGCGGGTCATCGGTTAACGGGAACAGCGTACTTCAAACGCGTCATCGGGTAACGGGGACCGCGTACTTCAAACGCGTCATCGGGTAACGGGGACCGCGTAGTGCCGGCCGCTGGCCGGCTCCTCGCCATGCTGGGATGGTCCATGAGCCGGCCAGCGGCCGGCACTACCGGATGCTGGGATGCGCCATGAGCCGGCCAGCGGCCGGCACTACCGGATGTTGGGATGCTCCATGAGCCGGCCAGCGGCCGGCACTACCGGATGATGGGATGCTCCATGAGCCGGCCAGCGGCCGGCACTACCGGATGCTGGGCTGCGCCATGAGCCGGCCAGCGGCCGGCACTACCGGATGCTGGATGGTCCATGAGCCGGCCAGCGGCCGGCACTACCGGATGCTGCGCACCGCGCCCTTGTCGGCACTGGTGGCGAGCAGCGCATACGCCTTGAGCGCGCCGGTGACCTTGCGCGGGCGCGCCTCGCGCGGTTTCCAGCCGAGCGTGTCCTGTTCGGCGCGGCGTGCGGCCAGCGTGGCGTCATCCACCAGCAGATCGATGCGCCGTGCCGGAATGTCGATGCGGATGCGGTCGCCTTCGCGGACCAGGCCGATCGTGCCCCCCGCAGCGGCTTCGGGCGAGGCATGGCCGATCGACAGCCCGGAGGTGCCGCCGGAGAAGCGCCCATCGGTCAGCAGCGCGCACTGTTTGCCCAGCCCCTTGGACTTGAGGTAGCTGGTCGGGTACAGCATCTCCTGCATGCCCGGGCCACCGCGCGGGCCTTCGTAGCGGATCACCACCACGTCGCCGGCCACCACCTCGTCGGCGAGGATGCCGCGCACCGCGTCGTCCTGGCTTTCGAACACGCGCGCGTTGCCTTCGAACACGTGGATGGATTCATCCACGCCGGCGGTCTTCACCACGCAGCCATCCACGGCAAGGTTGCCGCGCAGCACCGCCAGGCCACCCTCGGCGGAGTAGGCATTGGCGACATCGCGGATACAGCCTTCGGCGCGGTCCAGGTCCAGCGTCGGCCAGCGCGTGGCCTGGCTGAACGCGACTTGGGTCGGGATGCCGGCGGGGCCGGCGCGGAAGAAGTCGTGCACCTTCTCATCGCCGCTCACGGCGACGTCCCAGCGTGCGATCGCCTCGGCCAGTGTGCGGCTGTGGACCGTCGGCACGTCGGTATGCAGCAGGCCGCCGCGCGCCAGCGAGCCGAGAATGGCAAACACGCCGCCGGCGCGGTGCACGTCCTCCATGTGGTATTTCGGCGTGTTCGGCGCCACCTTGCACAGCTGCGGCACGCGTCGCGAGAGTTCGTCGATGGCATGCAGGTCGAAGTCCACCTCCGCCTCCTGCGCTGCGGCCAGCAGATGCAGGATGGTGTTGGTCGAGCCGCCCATCGCGATGTCCAGCGTCATCGCGTTCTCGAACGCGGCACGCGTGGCGATGCCGCGCGGCAGCGCGCGGGCATCCTCGCCGCCGTACCAGCGGTGGCACAGTTCCACGATCAGGCGCCCGGCGCGGCGGAACAGCTGCTCGCGGTCGGCATGCGTGGCCAGGGTCGAGCCGTTGCCCGGCAGCGACAGGCCCAGCGCTTCGGTCAGGCAGTTCATCGAGTTGGCGGTGAACATGCCCGAGCACGAGCCGCAGGTGGGGCAGGCGCTGCGCTCGTATTCGGCGACCTTCTCGTCGCTGGCGCTTTCATCGGCCGCGATCACCATCGCATCCACCAGGTCCAGTTTGTGCTCGGACAGGCGCGTCTTGCCGGCCTCCATCGGACCGCCGGACACGAACACCACCGGGATGTCCAGGCGCAGCGCCGCCATCAGCATGCCGGGGGTGATCTTGTCGCAGTTGGAGATGCACACCAGCGCATCGGCGCAGTGCGCGTTGACCATGTACTCCACCGAGTCGGCGATGATCTCGCGGCTGGGCAGCGAATACAGCATGCCGTCGTGGCCCATCGCGATGCCGTCGTCCACCGCGATCGTATTGAACTCCTTGGCCACGCCGCCCACCTGCTCGATCTCGCGCGCCACCAGCTGGCCGAGATCCTTCAGATGGACGTGGCCGGGCACGAACTGGGTGAACGAGTTGGCGATGGCGATGATCGGCTTGTGGAAGTCGCCATCGGTCATGCCGGTGGCGCGCCACAGGGCGCGGGCCCCGGCCATGTTGCGGCCGGCGGTGGAAGTGCGGGAGCGGTATTCAGGCATGGTGGCTGGCAGGATCTGGCGGGCCGTGGGGGCGCGTTTCGCCTCGATTCTGCCCAAAAATTGCGGTTGCGTTTGCAACCACCCGCCGCCGGCAGGCGACTGCTCCGATAGGCTGCATCCTGAAATGCCGTTCATCTTTTCGGCTTTGCCGATTTCGGTTGTTCGCGGCGATCAGGCATCATGGGGCGGATAACCGCACGAGGGGGCATGACGCCATGAAACGTTCCAGGACCACCGCGCTGCTGCTGATGAGCGCCGCGCCGCTGCTGTTCACTGCCTGCCAGAAGGACGAGGCTGTCCAGGTGCAGGAAGGGCTGTACACCTCGGTGCAGGCCTGCGCCGACGCCACCGGCGACCCGTCGAGCTGCCGTACCGCGTTCGCCGAGGCCCAGAAGCAGTCGGCCGATGCCGCGCCGAAGTACGCCTCGCGCGAGGCCTGCGAGGCCGAGTACAACGCCGAGCAGTGCGTGGAACAGAAGACCTCGACCGGCCACTCGTTCATCGGCCCGATGATGATGGGCTTCTTCATGTCGCAGATGCTCAGCAACCGCGGCGCCGGTCTGGCGCAGCAGCCCTCGGCGGCCCCGGCCTACCAGGACAAGGCCAAGGGCTGGGCGCGTCCGGCCCCGGGCGGCAGCGGCGGGCTGAATACCGCCAGCGGCATCGGTGCCGGCAAGGCGGGCCTGGCCCCGGTCAGCGCCACCCCGAACCGTGCCGTTACCGCCAGCCGTGGCGGCTTCGGCAGCACCAGCAGCAACCGCAGCAGCGTCGGCGGCTGATCGATGCAGCGCGTACGTATTGCCGAGCGCAGCCAATGGCGCGCCCGGGCCGAGGAGTCGGGGTTCGCCTTCCACACCATCGATGGCCTGCCGTACTGGGATGAGAGCGCGTACTACGCGTTCACCCTGCGCCAGATCGAGCAGGACATCGAAGACCCCAGCGCCGAGCTGCATGCAATGGCGATGGACCTGGTTGACGAGGTGGTGGGCAGCCAGCAGTTGATGGACCAGCTGGCGATCCCGCCGGCGTTCCGCGACTGGATCGCCGACAGCTGGCGCCGTCGCGAGCCGCACCTGTACGGCCGGCTCGACTTCGCCTACGACGGCACCGGCCCGGCCAAGCTCTACGAGCTCAATTACGACACCCCGACCTCGCTGTTCGAGGCGTCGTTCTTCCAGTGGCAATGGCTGGAAGACCAGCGCAACCAGAACCGTCTGCCGCCGCACGCCGATCAGTTCAATGCCATCCACGAGGCGCTGGTCGAGCGCTTCGCCGCGCTGTCGGCACAGCTGCCGCCGCCGCTGTACTTCAGTGCCGTGGGCGCCTCGGTCGAAGACCAGGGCACCGTGGCCTACCTGCGCGACTGTGCCGCCCAGGCCGGGCTGCGTGGCGAGTCCATCGCGATCGAGGACATCGGCCTGTCCGAGGATGGCCGCTTCACCGCGCTGGACGACACCGTGATCGGCAGCCTGTTCAAGCTGTACCCGCTGGAAGACCTGATGACCGAATCGTTCGGCCAGGCACTGCCTGCCTCGGGCGTGCAGCTGCTGGAACCGGCGTGGAAGGCGATCCTCAGCAACAAGGGCGTGCTGCCGTTGCTGTGGCAGCGCCATCGCGGCCATCCCAACCTGCTGGCGGCCGAGTTCGACGACGGCAGCGCGCTGCCGGCCGGCTGGGTGCGCAAGCCGCTGTTCTCGCGTGAAGGCGCCAATGTGGCCATGCATCTGGCCGATGGCAGCTGGCAGGAAAGCGAAGGCCCGTACACCGGCCCGGCGATCCGCCAGGCCGCCCATCCGCTCACTGCGTTCGATGGCGGCTACCCGCTGGTCGGCAGCTGGATCGTGGGCGACCAGGCCTGTGGCATGGGCATCCGCGAAGACAACAGCCGCATCACCCGCGACAGCGCCCGCTTCGTGCCGCACGCGATCATCGACGAAGCACCGACCCGCATCTTCGTCTGATGGCGATGGCGCGCAACCGCAGCCTGCGCCCCGGGCCAGTGGCGGGGCGCCATCTGGACGACGGGCATGGCCTGTGGCGCTACGCGGACCGCATCGCCGTGCGTTGCCACCGGTGCGCCGCACCCGGCTGGGTGGTCAGGGCATCCAGGACGGCCAGCTTCCGCTGCCTGTCCTGCAGTCTGGTACTCGACGAAGGCAACGCCTGCGGCTGCGGCCGCTGTGGCGCTGGTACCTGGGTAGGGCCGGTGTGCTACAGCGGGCGGCGGCCGTGCGGCTACTGCGGGCACCAATGGCTGCACGCACAGGCGCATCGCGCGGTGGCTTCGCCGCCCCTGCACACACTTCCCGTTGCATGCCCCCAGTGCGGGCGCAGCAGCGATGTCAGCGTGACCGTGCAGCCGGTACGCGATGCCGAATCCAATGATCCGTACTTCGGCATGCCGCTGCTGCTGGTCGAGCGCACCCGCGCCGGGCTGCTCTGGGCCTACAACCAGGCGCATCTGCAGGCGTTGCACGACTATGCCGGCGCCATGCTGCGCGAGCGCGCCGGTGTCGCCAATGGCTCGATGTTCTCGCGCCTGCCGCACTGGATGAAGCTGGCGCGCAACCGTGTGCTGTTGCAGAAAGCCACCGCGCGCCTGATCGCCAGGGCCAACGCCATCCGGTAGGTACTACCGGGGCCTGTTGGGTGGGTACGCCTCACGGCACGGGAATGGACAGCGGCATTCCCGGCGTTCCCGCGTAGAAGATCAGCAGATCAGCCCCATCCGCACCGGTGTGACCGCGATGGGGGACGTTCATCATTTCGGGGATGGCGCTACCGGCGATGAAGTGGCGCCGCCCCCCGTCGTGACGGCGTTCGACGGTGATTGCACCGCGCTCCACATAGGCGACGTTGAGCATCGGATGCCGGTGCCAGCCCAGGGTGGTGTCGGGCGGAATACGCAGACGCTGCAGGGTAATCTGCGGCGGTGTCGCGGGGTACGCCCAGAACGACCCGTCCCAGGCGTGGCCGGTCTGGAGGAGCTCCTGCGGGACGATGACCGGTGGCGCGGTCTGGGCGGCAGCGCTGCCGAGCGTGGCGGGCAGGAGGAGCAGAAAAAGGCAAAGCGCTGGCTGCGCACGCATGCGGCGTGTTCCGGAACGGGGTAGCCGTGATCTTCGACCACGGCCACCCGACATGCTGTGTGGCGGATCACTATCGGCGCTACGGGGTCATTCAAATTCCCGATCCGAAACCGTTGCTCGGCACCCCTTACAACAACCCGTCGCGCTTGACCGCCAGATACCGCTCCACCAGCGCGCCCGGCAGCGCATCCGCGGTCACATCCAGCACCATCACCCGATGACTGCGCAGCGCTTCATGCGCTTCATTGCGCTGCTGCAGGTAGCGCGCGATGGCGCCGGCCCGGGTGGCGTCCTCGATGCTCTCCACCGGCTCGGCGAGCGCATCGTCCAGTTCCCGCTCGCGCAGGCTGGCCACGCACACCAGGTGCTGGCGCTGCAGCAGCCGCACGGCTGCCAGCAGGTCTTCGATGTCTTCATCGCGCACGTTGGTGACCAGCATCACCAGCGAGCGGCGGCGCTGGCGCAGGCTCAGCTCGGTGGCCGCGGCCAGGTAGTCGGTGGCCACCGGGCGTGCCTGCAGGTCATGGCTGGCGCGCAGCAGGGTATCGATCGCGCCCATGCCGCGTTGCGGCGCCACCCAGCGCTGGTCGCCGCCACTGGCGAACAGCCCTACGCCGTCGCCCTGGCGCAGCGCCAGGTAGGACACCACCAGCGCCGCGTTGAGCACATGGTCGAAGTGCGACAGGCCGCCTTCGCTGGCCATCATGCGGCGACCGGTGTCGATCATCAGCACCATCTGCTGGTTCTTCTCGTCCTGGTACTCGCGCGAGATCAGCTTGCGCGCGCGCGAGGTCGCCTTCCAGTCGATCTGCCGCAGGCTGTCGCCGATGCGGTACTCGCGCATCTGGTGGAAGTCGGTGCCTTCGCCACGGCGGCGCTTCAGGTGCGCCCCGACGAGCCGCGAGGCCTGTTCGGCGCTGAACAGCGCGAAGCGGGTCAATGGCACGAAGTTGGGGTAAACCCTCACCGCCAGCGTTGGCGGCAGGGTGCGCCGTTGCCGCCACAGGCGCCACGGCGCGTGCACGCGCAGGTGCACGCCGTCGAACATGAAGCGGCCACGCGCGGTCGGGGTCAGCGTGTAGTCCACGCTGCTGGCCACCATCGGTTTGAGCGACAACGCGCGCGGCAGGCCCTGCACGGCCCATGCACCGGGGACCAGGTCGAATACGTCCACGCGCTGGCGCAGGCTCGATTCCAGCCGCAGCGTGACGCTGCGGTCCACGTTCACCGCCAGCGCTTCAGGCAGCTCGCGCTGCACGCTTGGCGAAGGCTGCCGCCACAGGCGCAACAGGTCGATCAGCGCGAGCCCGGCGATGCCGGCGGCGAGCATCCACCAGACGCGCACCGGCCACAGCCCGAACGCGACCGGCAGCCCGCACAGGCCCCAGCCGCACAGCAGTGCCAGCAGCGGCGGCGCCGGCCTCATTTGCGCGGCGCTTCCACCTTGGCCAGCAGCGCGCCCAGCGCGTCGTCGGCGGACTGCCCTTCGATCTGCAGTTCGGGGGCCAGCGCGATGCGGTGACGCAGGGCGGGCTTGGCGATGTCGCGGACATCATCGGGGGTGACGAAATCGCGCCCGGACAGCACCGCCTGGGCGCGCGCGGCACGTACCAGCGCGATGCTGCCGCGCGGGCCGGCGCCGAGCGCGATACCCGGCCACTGGCGCGTGGCGGCAACGATGCGCACCGCATAGTCGATCACTTCGGGGTCCACGGTGATCGCTGCGGTGGCCCGCTGCAGTTCCACCACATCGGCCGCGCCGAGCACGCGCGGTACCCGCGACAGATCGAAATCGCCGGCGCTGCGGCCGGTGGTGATCGCATCGACCATGCGCTTTTCGTCTTCCAGCTGCGGGTAATCGATGATCACCTTGAGCAGGAAACGGTCCAGCTGCGCCTCGGGCAGGGGATAGGTGCCTTCCTGCTCCACCGGGTTCTGCGTGGCCAGGGCCAGGAACGGCGGCGACAGCGTGAACGCCTTGCCCTCGATGGTGACCTGGCCTTCCTGCATCACTTCCAGCAGGGCCGACTGGGTCTTGGCCGGCGCGCGGTTGATTTCATCGGCCAGCAGCAGGTTGGTGAACACCGGGCCGCGGCGGATCTTGAAGCTCTCGGTCTTCGGGTCGTACACCGCATGGCCGCTGACGTCGCTGGGCATCAGGTCCGGGGTGAACTGCACGCGGCCGTAGTCCAGCTCCAGCGCCTGGGCCAGCGCACGCACCAGCAGGGTCTTGCCCAGGCCGGGCACGCCTTCGATCAGCACATGGCCACCGGCCAGCAATGCGATCAGGATCTGGTCGAGCACATCGGACTGGCCGATGAACGCGCGGCCGACCGCGTCGCGCACGGCGTCGACGCGGTCGATCAGCGACGTGCCGGGCACAGTGGCAGGTGAGGCATCGAGGGACGGCGGCGTGGAAGCGATGGGATCGGTCATAGCAGGTTTCTCATCTGGATCAGCAGGCGGATGCGGTCGCGCAGGCCGGCGACGTCGTGGGCAGCGGGCGGCTGCAGAGCGGTGCGGACGCGGTCGTGTGACCACTGCAGCAGGGTGGCGATGGCGTGGACCTGGGCATCGCCTCCCAGCGCGGCAGCGGTGGGTGCACGGCGGCGCAGGCGGTTGAGGAAGGCCTGCCGCACGGCGTCGTACAGCAGCGGCGCTTTGCCGTAGCGAAGCAGGTGTTCGCCGCTGGCGCGGACATGTTCGAGCAGCGAGCGGCGTTCCACCGCGGGCGAGGGCAGCAGGCTGCCCATGCGTTGCGCGCGCAGCCACAGCCAGCCGAACAGCGCCAGCAGCAACGGCACCCACACCGGCCAGCCGTCATGGAACACGCGCTGCCACAGCGACGGCGGGCGCGTGCCGTACACCAGCCAGACGGTGCCCTTGCCGTAGTTGGGCGCAAGCACGTAGCGGGTGAGATCGCGGTGGGCCTTGTCGTGCAGGCCGTCCACACCCGATGTGGGATCGAAGCCGCCACCGCCGATGGCCGCGGCGTTGAGCATGAAATCCAGGTCGGCCAGCACGTCCACCGTGCCCCCGGCACGGCCGAGGCGCACGAACACCTGGCCGTGCGCGTCATCGCCCCATTGACGCGTGATGCGGGTGCCGTCCGGCGGCTGCACATCGAAACGACGGCCCCGGCAGAACTCG
The DNA here is from genome assembly GCF_046736075.1 of Stenotrophomonas sp. LGBM10. Classification (GTDB taxonomy): domain Bacteria; phylum Pseudomonadota; class Gammaproteobacteria; order Xanthomonadales; family Xanthomonadaceae; genus Stenotrophomonas. The sequence goes on along the minus strand of NZ_CP177163.1, from coordinate 2,017,591 downwards.
ATGTGGCCGGGATTGTCGGCCACGTCGAACGGCGCACACTGGCTGCCCTGGGTAGTGCTGTCCACCCCCAGCATCTCCAGCAGCGGTCCGTTCCCGTCAAGCTCGGCAGGCGGCATCGGCGGGGTACGCACGATCAGGTGACCGCCGCGCTCGACCCAGTCCAGCAGTGCGCGCGCCGTGGTCGGCGGCAGCACGGCACTGTCCTGCAGCAGCACCACGGTATCGTGCGGCTGCAGCGCCATCGCAGCCAGGTCCAGGCGCGGCCGCGCACTCGCCTCCACGCCGTCGGCGCGCAGCGCCTGGCCGAGCACGTACAGCGGGTTGTAGCGCGCTTCGCCCTGCGGCGGCAGCGTCTCCACGCGCGTGACGCGTTCATGCGTGCGCAGGAACAGGATGGTCAGCGGCACCGCCACGACCAGCAGCAGGGCCACCGCGAGCAGCCAGCGCAGGCGTGTACTCATTCCTGCCACCGGAACTGCTCGCGCAGGCTGCCGGCCAGCGCATCGAACTCGGCATCATCGGGCAGACGGCCGGCATACGCCGCGTACTGCCAGACCCGCACGATGCGTGCGAACGCCGTGCGGTCATTCTCGTCCGGCATGCGCCGCGCCGCGCGCAGGCACTGCGCTTCGGTGGCGCCGGGCGGCAGGCTGACCTGCGCACGGTCGCTCATGCTGTCCACGCTGGCCCGGTACAGCAGCGCCAGCGCCTGGCGCGGACGCCCCTGCTGCCACAGTGCGCGCGCGCGTGTCGCCACGTCCGGCGGCACCACATCGGGCAGGGTGATGGCCTCCTCGATGACGGGTTTGGCCTCCTCGCGCCGGCGCCGCCCACTGCCGCGCAGCCACGGCAGCCAACGTCGTGCGGTCAGCAGCAGGATCACCAGCAGCACGCCGACGAACACCCACAGACCCCATTCTGCGATCTGCGCCGACCACTGTGCCGCCGCTTTCGCCCGTGCGCTGCGTTCGGTCGGGTGGGCATCCAGTTCCTTTTTCTTCTTCTTGTCCGCGGCGTCGTCGGGAATGCGCTGCCATTCGGTGATGGTGCGTGTCGGATGCTGCAGCGGGTCCTCGTAGGCGCGCTCAACCGCCTGGCGGAATCCGGCGGTGTCCACCGGCTCGTTGCCGAAGATCGACGGTGCGTCGCGCGGCGGGGTCCGCCCGCCCTCGCGGCGCTTCTGGATGCGCTCGCGGACCTGCGCCGCCTGTGCGTCGGTGTCGTCCCCGGTTGCGTCCATCTCGGCCGCGCTGTCGTCGACCGTGTCGGTGGGGACTGTCTGCTGGGCATGCAGCACGCCGGCCGGCCACGCCAGCACCAGCGCCAGCATCAGCAGCGGCGCGGCCTGGCGCAGGCGCTCGCGCAGGCGTCGGAAGGCGATCTCCACATCCCAGGCTTCCATCTCCGTGCGGCGGTTGAGGTACAGCCCGAAGCCGGCGCCCACATGGAACGGTCCGATCAGCGTGGCGGCCGCGAAGCACAGCAGGTTGACGCACAGCCTGGCCCAGGCGGGCATGTCCTCACCCACCATCGCCCAGGCCGCGCGCCACGAATCGGGCAGCAGTTCGAACGGCACCAGCATGAACACCCCGGCGATGGCGCCGACCACCAGCACCGCCTCGAACGTCATTGCCACCAGGGTCAGCATCAGGCTGTGGCCGAGCGTGCCATTGAGGATCGCGCGGCGGCGCTCGCGGCGATGCACCGGATCGGCGCCTTCGAGCAGGTTGACCGGCAGCATCACCGTGCGCATCGGGCTCGGCCGGCGCCAGCCCAGGTACCCCCAGAAGCCCTGCCAGCCCCAGTGCCGCTGTGCGCGCAGCGTGTCGAGGGTGCCGGGCGTATCGCCGAACACACCGCGCGAGATCACATACAGCGCCACGCGCTCGAACAGCGGTTTGAGCCACCACATCGCCAGCCACGCCAACGCGAAGGCATCGGTCCACCAGGCCAGTGCATTGAGCACCACGAACACCGGCAGCGCCAGCAGCAGCCAGGGTTTCCAGATCGCCAGGGCATGCCGGCGCACCAACGCCGTGCCCAGCTCCATCGCCTCCCAGCCCGAGCGCGCGCGCAGGACCACATTGAGCTGGTCAATCCGCACGCGCACCTCCGCGTCCACCGCGCCACAGCCACAGCAGCACCAGCGTCCACAACACGGCGGCCACGCTGTACTTGCCCCAGGCCGGCACTGCGGCGATGGACGACCAGAACGCCTCGATGAAGGCGGCCACCAGCAGCATCGCGGCGACGCCCAGGCACAGCCGGGCGCCGATCACGCCGCCCTCGACCAGCGCGTCGATGCGCCGTCGTCGGCCGGGCGCCAGCAGTTTCATGCCCAGCTGCAGGCCGGCGCCACCGGCGATCACGATCGCGGTGAGCTCGAACGCGCCGTGGCCGACCACAAAGCGCCAGAAGGGATCGCCGTGGCCGATGTGCTGCAGGTGGCCGGCAACCGCGCCGATGGTCAGGCCGTTGAACATCAGCACCAGCAGGGTGCCCACGCCCGCCAGCAGGCCACTGGCGAAGGTACGCAGCCCGATGCTGATGTTGTTCATGATGTAGTAGCCGAACATCATCCAGTCGGTACCGCTGTCGCGTCCCAAGTGGGGCGATGACGGGTCGTACATGCTCTCCATGCGGGCGATCTCGGCGTTGCCCAGCAGCAGATGGATCAGCTCGGGATGCCATTGCAGCGCCACGAAGGTGCCCACCAGCGGGATCACGAACACGGCGGTGGCCACCCACATCGCGCGGGCCTGGCTGCGCACCAGCTGCGGGAAGTCGGCGAAGAGGAACTCCACCGCGCGCCGCCAGCGCGGTGCGGGCGTGCGGTAGAGCACGCCGTGGCCCTGCTGCATGAGCGACTGCAGGCGTGCCACCAGCTGCGGGCTGTAGCCGCGCCTGCGCGCCAGCGCCAACTGCTGGCACAGGCGGCGGTAGCGCTGCGGCATGTCCGCATCGTCCAGGCCAGCCGGTTCAGGGGTACGCCGCGCACGACGCGGATCGCGGCCGCGGATCGCCATCCAGCGCTCCAGCGCCTGCCATTCGGGCTGATACCGGGCGACGAACTGTTCCTGCTTCATCGGCGCCCCAGCAGCCAGTTGGCCATCGCATACAGGCGCAGCACGCCCACCTGGCCGTGGCCGCCGCTCAACGGCGCCAGCAGTCCGGCCAGTTCCTGCTGGCGCGGGCCGGGCAGGCGCGGTGCGCGTTCGGCGAACGCGATCAATGCGGCCTGTTCCGCCGGCTGCAGCGGCTGCGGCGGCGGCAGCACGCTGTCGATGGCCAGGGTGCCGCCATCCGGGGGCGTGCTGACGTGAATCACCACGGTACGCGCCACCATGTCGCCCAGCCGCCGGCCGTGCGCGTCGAACAGGCAAGACAGCAGGCCCAGCGCGTAGCCGAACGGCAGCATGTCCACGGTGCGCAGCAGGTTGCGGGTGATGGCGGCCATCCAGCCCACCGGTGCGCCGTCCTGCGCGACTACGCGCAGGCCCATCGCGCGCTTGCCGATGGTCTGGCCCCACAGTGCTTCCTGCACGATGGTGTAGGCCCAGAACATCAGAAACAACAGCCCGAGGTACAGGCCCTGGCCGAAGTCGCCAAGGAAGGCCAGCGGAACGCTCATCGCCGACAGCGCGCCGAGGCGGATGGCGAAGTCGATCGCCCAGGCCAGCGCGCGCGGCAATGGGCCGGCGGCCGGCAGGTGCAGTGGCACACCTTCGGGGGTGATCACTTCACGGTAGGTGTCCAGCATCGGCACGCTCATCGGCGCGCGCACCGGCGGGGCATGGCTCGACAGTGGTGGAAGGCGGAATGCCGGAATCCTCTCCGGTCGGCTGCCTGCACGGGCATGCGGTTCTCGACTGCGTCCTGGTCGGCTGAGGACTTTACCGTGCGCGACCGCCGATGCCCAGCGATGGCCGGAACGGCGAACGCCCGCCGACAGCGCGCGTCGCGATCAGGCCAGGTACTGGTCCTTCAACCGCACGTAGTGGTCGGCCGAGTAGTGCAGCGCCTCGATCTCCTTGTCGCGCAGCGGGCGCGCCAACCGTGCCGGATTGCCGAGCCACAGCTCGCCCTCGCCAACCACCTTGCCCGGCCCGAGCACCGCACCGGCACCCAGGAAGCCGTGGGTCTTCACTTCGGCGCCGTCGAGAATGCACGCGCCCATGCCGATCAGGCTGTAATCGCCGATGGTGCAGGCATGGATGATGGTGCCGTGGCCCACCGTGACGCCTTCGCCGATCAGGGTGGGATAGCCCCCCATGTTGAACGGGCTGTGGTGGCTCACATGGATGATGGTGCCGTCCTGGATGTTGCTGCGCGCGCCGATGCGCACGTAGTTGACGTCGCCCCGGATCACCGTGCCCGGCCACACCGAGACGTCATCGCCCAGCACCACATCGCCGATCAGAGTGCAGGCCGGGTCGATATAGCAGCGCTCGCCGAGCACCGGCAGTTTGTCGAGGAAGGGGCGGATCGGGCTCACGTGGTCTCCAGGCAATCGCACGCCACGGTGGGTGCATCGGCATGATACCGCGTGGCCTTTCCGCTCCCGGCGTGTGCACGCCGGTGGCGCGTCACGCCACGCGGCTGCGGCGTGCGCGCTCCAGGTGCACCAGCAGCAGCGAGATCGCCGCCGGGGTCATGCCGGGGATGCGCTGGGCCTGGCCGATGGTCTGCGGGCGCACGCGTTCGAGTTTCTGCTGCACCTCGGCCGACAGCCCGCGCACGCCGGCATAGTCGAAATCGCTGGCGATCGCGGTGTTTTCGTGGCGCTGCTGGCGCTCGATCTCCTCGCGCTGGCGGTCCAGGTAGCCGGCGTACTTCACCCCGATCTCGACCTGCTCGGCCACCTTGGGGTCGTCCACCGCCGGGCCGAGCGAGGGCACCTGCATCAGGGTGGCGTAATCCAGTTCGGGACGCTTGATCAGGTCGAGCACGTTGGTTTCGCGGCTGACCGCCACGCCCAGCGTGGCTTCAACTTCGCGGCCCAGTGCATTGCCCGGGGTCGCCCACAGCGCCCGCAGGCGTGCCGACTCGCGGGCCACGGCCTCCTGTTTGGTCTGGAACGCCGCCCAGCGGCGGTCGTCCACCACGCCCAGTTCGCGGCCGATGCCGGTCAGGCGCACGTCGGCGTTGTCTTCGCGCAGCTGCAGGCGGTACTCGGCGCGGCTGGTGAACATGCGGTACGGCTCGGTGGTGCCGTGGGTGATCAGATCATCCACCAGCACGCCCAGGTAGGCTTCGTCGCGACGCGGGCACCAGCCCGCTTCGTCGCGGCAGGCGCGTGCGGCATTGAGCCCGGCCAGCAGGCCCTGCGCGGCGGCCTCCTCGTAACCGGTGGTGCCGTTGATCTGGCCGGCGAAGAACAGGCCGGACACGCTCTTGGTTTCCAGCGTGTTGTTCAGGCCGCGCGGGTCGAAGAAGTCGTATTCGATCGCGTAGCCGGGCCGGGTGATATGCGCGTTCTCGAAGCCGGCGATGCTGCGCACCAGCTCGAGCTGTACGTCGAACGGCAGCGAGGTGGAGATGCCGTTGGGATAGATCTCCACCACGTCCAGCCCTTCGGGCTCGACGAAGATCTGGTGGCTGGCCTTCTCGGCGAAGCGCACCACCTTGTCCTCGATGGAGGGGCAGTAGCGCGGGCCGATGCCCTCGATCTGGCCGCTGTACAGCGGCGAGCGGTGCAGCGCGCTGCGGATGATCTCGTGGGTACGCTCGCTGGTGTGGGTGATCCAGCAGCTGACCTGGGCCGGGTGCTCGGACACATCGCCAAGGAAGGACATCACCGGGCGCGGGTCGTCGCCGGGCTGCTCGTCCATCACCGTGTAGTCCAGCGAGCGGCCGTCGATGCGCGGCGGGGTGCCGGTCTTGAGCCGGTCGACCACGAACGGGCGCTCGCGCAGCCGCGCGGCCAGGGTGGTGGCCGGCGGATCGCCCATGCGGCCCGCCGCGTACTGGGTCTGGCCGACGTGGATCTTGCCGGCCAGGAAGGTGCCGGCGGTCAGCACCACGGCCTTGGCATGGAAGCGCAGGCCGGTCTGGGTGATGGCGCCGCGAACCGCGTCGCCCTCGATCACCAGGTCGTCCACGGCCGCCTGGAACACGGTCAGGTTCGGCTGCGCTTCGACCATCCCGCGCACCGCCATGCGGTACAGGTTGCGGTCGGCCTGGCAGCGCGTGGCGCGCACGGCCGGGCCCTTGGAGGCGTTGAGGGTGCGCCACTGGATGCCGGCGCGGTCGGCGGCGTGCGCCATCGCCCCGCCCAGGGCGTCGATCTCCTTGACCAGGTGGCCCTTGCCGATGCCGCCGATGGCCGGGTTGCAGCTCATCGCGCCGATGGTTTCCACGTTGTGGGTCAGCAGCAGGGTGCGGGCCCCGCTGCGCGCGGCCGCCAGCGCGGCCTCGGTGCCGGCATGGCCGCCGCCGATGACGATGACGTCGTGATGATGGAAGGAATCGGACATGGCGATGGGGCTCGGGGGGACGGGGCCGGAGGGCCTGGATCCACCCCGGGAGGGGGGACGGGTGGCGATTTTAGCGCCAATCGGGCACGGGTCGAAAAATAACCCTCAAGTTGGCACGCATTCTGCAGATAACCCAATAGCACCCATCGTGGCACGCGCCATTGGCACGACAGACCGGAATTGGAACAGGGGCCGGTCTACGCGCACGCTGGGGAAGCGAAGGGGCCGGTAGTCGGGGGACTGCCGGCCCTGTTTTTTCCCTCTGCGGCCCCGCGCCGACCCCCCAGACGACAAAAGGCCCCGCGTGAGCGGGGCCTTCTGCGTTTTGGGTGCCGACATCCGACAGGGCCGGAACAGGGGGGATCCAGATGTTCCTGTCGGATATCGACGTAGAGCTTGATGTGACGTTCTGTGTCGCTTTTGTCACTTTGCGACGGCGGCCGTCACCACCCGGTTAGATTGAACTGCCCCGGGCGTGAAAATCAAGTCAGCTCACCGCTCATTTGTGCGCTGGTTCGCATTGTTGAGCGTTCGCCACGGGGAACCGTTCATCCTTTGGCCGGCCGGACGCGGGGCCTGCGCCGGGCGGGCCTGGGCCGGCATCGACGGGCGCTGCTGCTGGGCCGGGCGCTGCTGCTGCGGCGGGCGGCCCAGCGAGTCCATGTTGCGCCAGGGCGAGCCGCCGTTGTTGTCCGGACGCGGACGATCCGGGCGCGGCGGGCGGTCCGGACGCGGGCCATTGCCGTCACCCGGGCGCGGCGGCGGACGATGATTGTGCGGCGGGCGGTAGTTCGGGTACGGCCGGTACACGGGATAGCCGTAGCCACCGCCGTAACCACCGCCGTAGTAGCCGTAGCCGCCACCGTAGTAGCCGCTGCCGTAGCCATAGGGGTAGCCGGCCGGATAGCGGTACTCCACCGACGGCGCACCGTGGTAGTAACCACTGCCGGCGCCACCGCCAACGTAGTCGTAGGTCGCGCAGCCGGACAGGGCCAACATCAGGCCACCGGCAAGGATCAGGCGCATCTTCATGATCGGGTCCCCCCAAGGGTATGAGGCCAGCTTCGGCCCGCGGCATTGAATCGGCCCTTAATCCCGCCCGATCCGGATGAATGGCCGCCATGTTGGCATGCGCGGGGGAGGCGATGCCAACCGGGGCCATACGTTAATCTTGCGTCATGAGCGATTCACCCTTGCCCTGTGTCGAGGACGTGCTGGCGGCCGCCGCGCGCATTGCCCCGCATGCCCGTGTGACCCCGGTGCTGCAGTCGCGCACGCTGGATGCGATGAGCGGTGCCGTGCTGGCGTTCAAGGCCGAACATCTGCAGCGGGGGGGCGCCTTCAAGTTCCGCGGCGCCTGCAATGCGGTGTGGGCGCTGGACGACGCACAGGCGGCACGGGGTGTGGTTACCCATTCATCGGGCAACCACGGTGCCGCGCTGGCGCTGGCGGCCCGTACCCGCGGGATCGCCTGCCATGTGGTGGTGCCCGAGGGCGCGGTGGCCGCCAAGCTGGCCAACATCGTCCGCCACGGCGCCACCCTGTGGCGCTGCGACGCATCCATCGCCGCGCGCGAAGCGATGTGCGCCCAGGTGCAGGCCGAAACCGGCGGCACCCTGGTTCATCCCTATGCCGATGCCCGCGTGATCGCGGGGCAGGGCACCGCCGCGCTGGAACTGCTGCACGGGCACGGCCCGTTCGACACCCTCGTGGTGCCGGTGGGCGGCGGTGGCCTGGCGGCCGGCACCGCGTTGGCGATGCAGGCCCTGGCACCCACCGCGCGGCTGGTGCTGGCCGAGCCCGAGGGCGCGGCCGACACCGCACGCTCGCTGGCCGCCGGCGAACGCCGGGTGGACTTCACCCCGGACACGCTCTGCGATGGCCTGCGTGGCACGCTGGGGCAACCCAACTTCGCGCTGCTGCAGCCCGCGGCGTCGGTGCTCACCGTGCGTGACGCCGATACCGTGGCGGCGATGCGGCTGATCTGGCAGGTGCTCAAGCAGGTGGTGGAACCGTCGTCGGCGATCGCCCTGGCCGCGATCCTGGGCGCGCCGGACCGCTTCGCCGGGCAACGCGTGGGTGTGATCCTGTCCGGCGGCAATGTCGACCTGGACGCCCTGCCGTGGAGCGCGGCATGAGCAAGCGTGGCCGGGTGGGCGTACTGGGCTGGCTGTGGCGCCTGTGCATCCTGCTGGTCGCCTGGCTGCTCGGGGTGACGGCCTGGATCGTCTGGATCGGCGAGCGCGACCAGGCCGCGCGGGCCGACGCGATCATCGTGCTGGGGGCGGCGGCCTACGACGCCAAGCCGTCACCGGTGTTCGAAGAGCGCATCCGCCACGGTCTGGACCTGTACCAGAAGGGGTATGCGCCGCTGCTGATTTTCACCGGCGGTTACGGTGGCAGTGGCGCGCGCTTCTCCGAATCGCAGGTGGCGCGCCGCTATGCGCTCAAGCAGGGGGTACCCGATGAGGCGATCCTGATCGAGACCGCCTCGCGCACCACGCGCCAGAACCTGATCGAAGCGCGGCGCCTGATGCAGCAGCGCAAGCTGCACCGGGTCATCATCGTCAGCGATCCGCTGCACATGGCGCGCGCGCTGCGGCTGTGCCAGGAGCTGGGCATCGATGCGCTGGCGTCCTCCACGCCGAGCACCCGCTTCCGCAGCTTCCACACCAGCTGGCGTTTCCTGGCGCAGGAAATCTATTTCTTCCACCGCGACCTGTTCCCGTCGTAACGCGCACCCGCGGCGGTGGGGCCGACCGCAATGCGCACCCGTGCCGGTGGGCCGGCGGTAACGTGCCCCCGTGCCGGTGGGGCCGTCCGCAACGCGCACCCGTGCCGGTGGGCCGACCGTAACGTGCCCCCGTGCCGGTGGGGCCGTCCGCAATGCGCACCCGTGCCGGTGGGCCGGCGGTAACGTGCCCCCCGCACCGGTAGAGCCGACCGTTGGTCGGCTGCTCTCCGTTCCGGCGCCGCAAAAGCGCGCGCGTTCGCGCGATAGCCGACCAACGGTCGGCTCTACCTGTTTACCGCGAACGCAACGCGCGCCGGTGGGGCCGTCCGAGACGCGCACCCGCGCCGGTGGGACCGAGCGGAGCGTGCGCCCGCGCCGGTGCGGCCGTCCGTAACGCGCACCCGCGCCGGTGGGCCGACGGTAACGCGCCGTCCCGCACTGGTAGAGCCGACCGTTGGTCGGCTGCTCTTCGTTCCGGCGCCGCAAAAGCGCGCGCGTTCGCGCGATAGCCGACCAACGGTCGGCTCTACCTGTTTGCCGCGACAGTAACGCGCGCCGGTGGGACCGTCCGCAATGCACACCCATGCCGGTGGGGCCGACCGCAACGCGCACCCGCGCCGGTCGGGCCGTCCGCAATGTGCGCCCGCGCCGGCTGGCCCAACCCTACGCTCAGCTGTGCTTGCGGCGGATCGGGATCGCCGACACCGGGACGCTGGCGATGTCGTGGCCGCGCTCGCGGATCGGTGCGCCCGGGTCCGGTGCCCAGGCATGGGCGTAGATCACTTCCCAGCTGCTCGGCAGCTTGCCGTCCTCGCGCCGCAGCGGCTCATAGGCGGCGCGTGCGGCGTCGAAGCGGCCACGTCCGGTCAGGGTATGGCGGCGGTCGTGGCGCGCGTTGGTGGCGCCGATCGCCTGCAGTTCGCGCATCAGCGCCGGCAGGTCGTCGTAGGTCAGGGTGAACAGATCGCGGTCGAGCACCGGGTCGCGGAAGCCGGCCATCATCAGCGCGTCGCCGAACTGGGCGATCGGCGCGAACCGGCTGACATGCGGCACTGCGTCGGCCTGCGCGAACGCGTCGCGGAGTTCGATCAGGGTTTCCGGGCCGAACGTGGAGCACACCAGCAGGCCACCGGGCTTGAGCACGCGGCGGAACCCGGCGAACACCGCCGGCAGGTCATCCACCCATTGCAGGCACAGGTTGCTGTAGATCAGGTCCACGCTCTGGTCCTGCAACGGCAGGGCCTGCGCATCGGCGCATACGCGCGCGAACGGCTTCCACCAGCCGGCCTGCTTCTTCGCTTCGCGCAGCATCGGCTCGGCCAGGTCCAGGGCGATCACCTGCGCCTTGGGCCAGCGCTTCTTCATCGTCGCACTGGCGTGGCCGGTACCGCTGCCGATGTCCAGCACCACCTGCGGCTGGCGCTCGCCCAGGTAATCCAGCGATTCCAGCAGGCGCTTGGCCACCTCGCGCTGCAACGCCGCCGCGGCGTCGTAGCGGCTGGCGGCACGCGAGAACGCGCGACGGACGTGATGCGGATCGAAACTGGACGTCATGGAAGGCTCACTGCGTAAACGGGGGTGGGACGAAAGTCAGAAGGTGCCGGGGTAGGCGCCGCCATCGATGAGCAGGTTCTGCCCGGTGATGTAGCCGGCATGCGCGCTGCACAGGAAGGCGCAGGTCGCGCCGAACTCGTCGGCGCTGCCGAAGCGGCCGGCCGGAATATGCGTGCGCTTGCGTTCGGCGAGCTGGCCGGCATCGATGCCCTGCTGCTGCGCCAGGTAGGCGAAGTTGCCGCGCAGGCGATCGGTGTCGAACTGACCCGGCAGCAGGTTGTTGATCGTAACGCCGTGGGCGACGGTGCGGCGCGCGATGCCGGCCACGAAACCGGTCAGCCCCGAGCGGGCGCCGTTGGACAGGCCCAGCACGTCGATGGGCGCCTTCACCGAGGACGAGGTGATGTTGACGATGCGCCCGAAGCCGCGCTCGATCATGCCATCCACGGTCAGGCGGATCAGTTCGATGGGGGCCAGCATGTTGGCATCCAGCGCGGCCAGCCAGTCCTCGCGGGTGAACTGGCGGAAATCGCCGGCCGGCGGGCCACCGGCGTTGTTGACCAGAATGTCCACCTGCGGGCAGGCCGCCAACGCGGCCTGGCGACCCTCCGGCGTGGTGATGTCGGCAACCACGGCCACCACCTGGCGGGCACCGGGCAGGGCCAGCAGTTCCAGGCGCGCCCGTTCGAGCGCCGCCTCGCCACGGGCGGCGATCACCACGTTGACGCCCTCGCGGACCAGGGCACGCGCGCAGCCCAGCCCGAGGCCTTTGCTGGCGGCGCAGACCAGGGCCCAGCGGCCGGCTATTCCAAGATCCATCGTCAGTCTCGCGGGAAAGGGCGGGAAGGCATTTTCGGCGATGCGCGGCGGTGACGGCTCAGCCCAGGCCGGAAACGAAGTGTTGCAGGTGCTGGGCCACCGCGTCGGCATGGCCCAGGAACGGGGCATGACCGCCGTGGGCGATGATGTGCATCACCGCCCCTGGCGTCAGTGCGGCGGCGGCCTGCATCGTGCGCGGCGACACCAGCCGGTCGCGCTCACCGGCCAGCCACAGGCTGGGCTTGTTCACGGTTGGCAGGGCGCCGCGCAGGTCGCTGGCATCCAGCAGGCGCAGGCCTTCATGCAGGGCACGCGGGGCCGGTTCGCCGCGCGAAACCAGCATCTCGCGCAGGGTGCGCAGTTCCTGCCGGGCGTGTTCGGAGCCCATCGCATCCAGGGCCAGGAAGCGCTCCAGGGTGCCGCGATAATCGCGCGCCAGGTCTTGGCCGAACTGGTCGAACACGCTCGCCTCGACCGCATCGGGCCAGTCTGGCGCGCGCACGAAGCGCGGCGTCGCGGCGATCATGGCCAGGGCGCGCACCTGCGGCAGCGTGGCCGCCGCGTGCAGCGCGAACAGGCCGCCCAGCGACCAGCCACACCACACCGCCGGCGGCGTGGCCGCGGCGATCGCATTGACCACGTAGGGCAGCCGCAGCGGGGTGGGATCGTCGCGGCTGGCACCGTGGCCGGGCAGATCGACCAGGTGCAGCTGGAACCGGCCGGCGAGCCGCTCGACCAGCGGCGCGAACACGCCGCCGTGCAGCGCCCAGCCGTGGATCAGCACCAGCGCCGGTCCCTGTCCCACCACCTCGATCTGCATGCCTACCGCCCCTGCCTCATGCCGACAGGGCCTGCTGGTGCAGAACGCTGTCGCGTGCGTGGGCGATGGCATCGATCAGCGCGCGCACCTGTGCCGGGGTATGCAGGGCCGACAGCGTGACGCGCAGCCGCGCCTTGCCTTCGGGCACGGTCGGCGGGCGGATCGCGGTGACCAGGAAGCCGGAGGTCTCCAGCGCGGCCGACATCGCCATCACCGTCGCCTCGGCACCGCACAGCAGCGGCTGGATCGGTGTATCGGACGCCATCAGTTCCAGCCCGTGCTGGCGTGCGCCGGCACGGAACACGCCGACCAGCTCGGCCAGCTTCTCGCGGCGCCAGTCATCGCGCCGGGCCAGCTTCACGGCGGCCAGCGTGGCGGCGGCCTGCGCCGGCGGTACGGCCGTGGTGTAGATGTAGGGGCGCGCGGTTTCGGCCAGATGCTGGATCATCGCCTCGTCGCCCAGCACGACCGCGCCGCTGCCGCCCAGCGCCTTGCCGAATGTTGCCAACTGCAGCGGCACATCCTCCACACCCAGGCCGGCCTCGGCCACACAGCCGCGACCGTGCGCGCCGATCACGCCCACGCCGTGGGCGTCGTCCACGTACAGCAGCGCACCCTGCATCCGCGCCACCAGCGACAGCGAGCGCAGCGGGGCAAGATCGCCATCCATGCTGAACACGCCATCGGTGGCCAGCATCGCCGCGCCTTCCGGCGCATGCTTGAGCTGGCGCATCGCGCCTTCGGCATCCAGATGCGGGTAGCGGCGCAGCCGGCAGCCGGCCAGGCGCGTGGCATCGAGCAGGCTGGCGTGGTTCAGCCGGTCCTGCACGCAGACGTCGTCCTCTTCGCCGAGCAGCGCCTGCTGCACGGCCAGGTTGGCGGCGAAACCGCTGCCGAACAGCAGCGCGCGCGGGTAGCCCAGCCACTCGGCCATCTCGCGTTCGAGCGCGTCATGCAGTGCATGGTGGCCACAGACCAGGTGCGAGGCGGTGGCGCCGGCGCCCTCGCGCGCGGCAGCATCCTGCAGCGCGCTGACCACGCCGAACTGCTGGGACAGGCCCAGATAGTCGTTGCTGCAGAAGCCGGTAAGCCATTGGCCATCGATCTCCAGCCGCACGCCGTCGCGTCGGGTCACCGTGCGGCGCACGCGGATGCGCCCCTGGGCGTCGCGGAGTTTGCGCTGGGCCTGGATACGGTCGTGCAGGTCGGGACGGGCCATGATCGTGATAGGCATGGGCGGCTGGGAAGATCCGTAGCGTACCCGGTTGCCGGGCCGGGCGCTGCCTGGCCCGGCCGGGCGGGCGATCGGCCGGCTCAGGCGGCGCGCCCGCAGCCGTGGGCCGTGGTGATGTCGGCGTGGACGGTGCCCGGGTGATCGTGGTCGGCGGCGTCCACGCTGACCGGCATGGGGCGCAGGCCCAGCCGCGCGAACAGCGCCAGGTCGCGCTCGGTGTCCGGGTTGCCGGTGGTCAGCAGCTTCTCGCCGTAGAAGATCGAGTTCGCCCCGGCCAGGAAACACAGTGCCTGCAGTTCATCGCTCATCGCCTCGCGCCCGGCCGACAGCCGCACCATCGCGCGCGGCATGGCGATGCGGGCCACGGCGATCATCCGCACGAACTCGAACGGGTCCAGTTCGGCGGTACCGTGCAGCGGCGTGCCGGCCACCTGGACCAGCCGGTTGATCGGCACCGAATCCGGGTGCGCCGGCAGGTTGGCCAGCGCCAGCAGCAGGCCGGCCCGGTGCTCGCGGGTCTCGCCCATGCCCACGATGCCGCCGCAGCAGGTCTTCAGGCCGGCCTGGCGCACGTGCTCCAGCGTGTCCAGGCGATCCTGGTACTGGCGGGTATGGATGATCGAGTCGTAGAAGTCCGGTGCGGTGTCCAGGTTGTGGTTGTAGTAGTCCAGCCCGGCCTCGCGCAGGGCGGCGGCCTGGTCGCCGCTGAGCATGCCCAGGGTGGCGCAGGTCTCCAGCCCCAGTGCCTTCACCTCGCGGATCATCGCCGCCACCTTGGGAATGTCGCGCGCCTTGGGCGAGCGCCACGCGGCGCCCATGCAGAAGCGCGAGGCACCTGCGGCCTTGGCCTGGCGGGCCTTGGCGACCACGTCTTCGGTGGCCATCAGCTTCTGCGCGTCCACCCCGGTGCTGTACCGCTGCGCCTGCGGGCAGTAGGCGCAGTCTTCCGGGCAGCCACCGGTCTTGACCGAGAGCAGCGTGGAGACCTGGACTTCAGCCGGATCGAAGTGCGCGCGGTGCACGCTGCCGGCCTGGTGCAGCAGCTCGGGCAGCGGCAGGGCGAACAGGGCCAGCAGTTCGTCGCGGTGCCAGTCGTGGCGGATGACGGAAGGCATGGGGAAGTCCTGACAGATAGTGGAACGAAAGGGCGGCAGTCTGGTGAGCGGACCGGCAACTGTCAACCATATGATGTTCAATAAAGTTTACGGTGCATGGACCTGGCTCGGCCAGCAGCTGCTGCCGCTGCGCTGCCTGCTGTGCGGAGCGCCCGGCGCGGATGGCCTGGATCTGTGCGCCGCATGCCACGCGGGGCTGCCCTGGAACGATGCCGCCTGCCCGCTGTGCGCGCTGCCGTTGCCGGATGGCGAATGCACCGCGCGCTGCGGTGCCTGCCTGCGCGCGCCACCACGGCAGCACGGTGCCGCCGCGACGTTCCTGTATGCCGCCCCGGTGGACGGACTGCTGCGTCGTTTCAAGTTCCACCATGACCTCGCGGCCGGCCGGCTGCTGTCCACGTTGATGCTGCAGCGCGTGCCGGCCTTCGTGGACGGGCCGCTGCTGCCGGTGCCCCTGCATCGGCAGCGGTTGCGCGCACGCGGCTACGACCAGGCGCTGGAACTGGCGCGCCCCCTGGCGCGCACGCTGGATCTGCCGGTGTGGCAGGGCATGCAGCGCACCCGCCTGACCGCCCCGCAATCGGACCTGGATGCCGAGGCCCGCCGACGGAATCTGCGTGACGCCTTCGCTGTGACCCGGCCCGCGCCGGCGCGGTCGATCCTGGTTGACGATGTGATGACCACCGGCGCCACGCTGGACGCGGCCGTGCGCGCGCTGCACCGCGGCGGCAGCACGCACGTGCGGTTGTGGGTCTGCGCGCGCGTGCCGTGAGCGGGGCTTTCATGACCCGGCGCTAAGATGCCCGTTCATCCTTCACACGGAGTGCGCTGCCGATGACTACCCCTCTTTCGCCGGTGCTGTCGCTGGTGGGCCGCAGCTGGTGGATCGTGCTGCTGTACGGCGTGGTGGCCGTGGTGTTCGGGCTGATCGCGGTGGTGCAGCCGCTGTCGGCAGCCACCGCGCTGGCCTGGGCGATCGGCGTGATGGCGCTGGTGGAGGGCCTGATCAGCCTGTTCGCGGTGTTCGGCAACAGCGGCGTGCCGCGTGGCTGGCTGTTGCTCTACGCGGTGGTATCGCTGGGCTTCGGCGTGCTGGCGGTGCTCAATCCGCTGGCCACCGCCAGTGTGCTGATCCTGCTGCTGGCGGTCTGGCTGATCGTGGCCGGGCTGTACCGCATCGTGTTCGCCATCCGCGTGCGCAGGCACATCCAGGGCGAGTGGCTGCTGATCCTCAGTGGGCTGCTCGCCATCGTGCTGGGCGCGCTGATGGTGGCCAATCCGATTGCGGGCGTGGCGGTGACCACGCTGTGGATCGGCATCGGCAGCCTGATCTACGGCGTGCTGCAGATCGTCGTCGCCTTCCGGCTGCGACGGCTGCGCTGAGCCTGCATCCGGGCCACAATGCGTCCAACAACCTCGGGGGGATGGCGATGCGCAAGGGATGGCGTTGGGGGCTGGTGGTGGCGGGCGTACTGGGGGTGGCGGGGTGCAGCGAAGCGCCGTCGTCCGATGCGGCGTTCACTCAACCGGGGGCCCCGCCACGCAGCGGTGTGCGCATCGAAATGCGCGAGGCCGATACCGTGGCACAGGCGGGCAGCGTGCCTGCGCGGACGCTGGATGGCACCCCCATCCATCTGGTTGGACCGCCGGTCATCACCGCGTCGGCCATCGCCAGTGTGCGCCAGGAGGTCGGACCGAATGGCCTTGCCACGCTGTACTACACCTTCACCGACGCGGCGGAACCGCGCATCCAGCGCGCGTCCGAGCGCTTGGTCGGACGCATGATGGTGGTGAGCGTGGACGGTGACATCATCAGCGTGGCGCATGTGAGCGCGCCGTTCGGCAAGTACATGCAGACCACCGGCCTGGAGCCGGACGATGCCGCACGCCTGATCGAACGCATGACCGGCACGCCAGCCACACCCTGACCGGGTGTGGCGACGTGCGGCGATCAGCGGAAGTTCGCCTCGATCTGCTCCAGCGACTTGCCCTTGGTTTCCGGCAGCCAGAAGGCGGCAATCAGGAAGTACAGCAGCGTGCAGCCGGCCCAGAAGAAGAACATGCTGGCGTAGCCGTGGTGGCCGACGGTGGGCAGGAAAATTGCCGCGATCACCGTGGATACAAACTGGTTGATCAGCAGCGCGATGCTCATGCCGTTGGAACGGATGCGGGTAGGCATCAGCTCGGACAGCGCCAGCCAGACGCACACGCCGGGGCCCACCGCGAAGAACGCGACAAACAGCAGGATGCAGCTGGCCACCAGCCAGCCGTGGGTGGGCGAGGGCACCGGACCGATCATGGCGCGCTCGATCACCAGCGGCGCCTCTGCGGCCTGCACCGGGTCCGGGAACGGATTGAGGTGCAGCCGGCGGAAGAAGGCGCCGATCACGCTGTCGGCCGACACCGCATCCTCGCGGCGGATCTCCAGTGCCGCATCGATCGGGTTGTCGCTGCGCAGCGCGCGCACGTTGCTGAAGCCGCCGTACGCGTAGGACACGGTGAGCTGCTGCGGGCGCGGGTCGGCGCTGCCGTCCAGCCGCTGCCACTGCGCCGCATCCAGCGGCAGCGACAACGTGCTGCCGGCCACCTGCTGCTGCAGCAGCGGCTGCACGTCCACGCGACCGCGTTCGCTCTGCACGAACAGCACTGCGGCAGCCAGCAGCGACACGGTGATGCCGCCGCTGCCCAGCATCAGCAGGAACTTGCGTCCCCTGCGGTCCACCAGCACCAGGGCGACCACGGTCATCACTGCGTTGAGCAGCTTGATCGCCACGTCGGCCCAGTTGGCCACCGCACCGGGCAGGCCGGCCTGGTTGAGGATGTTCACCGCGTAGGCCAGCACCGAGTTGATGCCGGTGGCCTGGGTGAAGGCCAGCACCAGGCAGGCCAGCACGAACGGCCACACGTAGCGGCGGCTGAGCAGGGGGTCGCGTGTGCCGGTGCCACCGGTGCGCACGGCTTCCGGGGCCTGCATGCGCTGCAGGGTCGGTTCGACCTCGACGGCGGCGACGGTGCGCTGCAAGGCGCGGCGCGCGGCGTCGATGCGCCCGCGGCGGACCAGCCAGCGCGGCGATTCGCTGATCAGCAGCACGCCGCCCGTGAACACCAGGCCAGGCAGCAGGCAGCTCCAGAAGATGGTGCGCCAGGCATGGTCTTTGACGTCGAACAGCAGCCGCTGCTGTTCCTCGCCCGGCAGGTGGCGCACGGCCGCTGCCGCCGCATCCACCGCGTGCGCGTGGTACAGGCCGATCACCGCGGCCAGCACCAGGCCGATGGTCAGCAGCAGCTGGAACATCGCCGCACCGCGACCGCGTCGCTCGGGGCTGAGGACCTCGGCCAGGTACAGCGGCACGACCACGCCGATCAGGCCACCACTGATGCCCTGCAGCAGGCGCCCCATCAGCAGCGCCGCATAACCGTCTGACAGCGCCATCACCGGGATGCTGGCGGTGAACAGCATCCCGGCGAGGAACATCGCGCCGCGCCGCCCGAGCAGATCGGCCACCATGCCGGCGAACAGCGAGGACAACACGCTGCCCAGCAGCACGGCGGCCACCACGAAGCCCAGCTGCTGGGTGGTCAGGTGCCAGCTCGCGGTCGCGGTGGCCTCCAGGTACGGCAGCGCGCCGGCGATGATGCCGATGTCGATGCCGTAGAGCAGGCCGCCCATGCCGCCGATGAACAACAGATAGCGTATCGGCCAGCGCGGGGCGTCGGCGTACACGGGCTGTACTGCGGAAACGTCGTTCATCGGGCCGGTCCTGTCATGCAGTGCATGCGCCGCGATGGCGCGGGGTCAGCGCTCAGTCGAGCGCGATGTCTTCGCCTTCCACCACCACGGCGCGCACGCGCAGCTCACGGTCGAGCACCACCAGGTCGGCCCACGCATCCACGGCGATGCGGCCACGATCGGTGATGCCGAGATAATCGGCCGGGTAGCGCGACACCCGGTTGGAGGCGTCGGCCAGGTCCAGCCCCAGCGACACCAGGTTGCGCAGCGCCTGGTCCATCGTCAGCGCGCTGCCGGCCAGCGAACCGGTCGACAGCCGCACGCAGCCCAGGCATTTGTGGACCCGCTGCACACCCAGCGCGTACTCGCCATCGGGCATGCCGGTGGCGGCCGTGGCGTCGGTAACGCAGTACAGGCGCGGAATCGCGCGCAATGCGGTGCGGATCGCGCCGGGATGCACATGCTGCAGGTCCGGAATCAGCTCGGCGTACTGGGCATGGGCCAGCGCTGCGGTGGCGATGCCCGGCTGGTAGTGGTCCACGCCGGTCATGCCATTGAACAGATGGGTGAAGCCGGCCGCGCCTGCCTCCAGCGCGGCCACGCCATCGGCGTAGCTGCCGGCGCTGTGGCCGAGCTGCACGCGGATGCCGAGCGCGCTCAGCGCGGGGATCAGCCCGAGGTGCTGGCCGATCTCGGGCGCGAGGGTAAGCGCGCGGATCGGTGCGATCGCATGCAGGCGGCGCACGTCGTCCAGTGTGGCTTCCACCACCAGCGGCGGCTGCGCGCCCAGGCGCTCGGCACTGATGAAGGGGCCTTCCAGGTGCACACCCAGGACCCGCGCCATGCCCGGCGCCCGCGTGCCGATGGCACCGGCCAGGCCCTGCAGCGCCTGCACGATGTCGTCCTCGTGCGCGGTCATGGTGGTGCCCAGCATCGCGGTGGTGCCGTGGCGGGCATGCGCCCGCGCCACGGTGCAGGCGCTGTCGCCGCCCTGCATGATGTCCACCCCGGCACCGCCATGCACATGCAGGTCGATGAAGCCGGGCAGGATCAGCGGAACATCGTCGTCACTGCGCGGGTCGCCATGCGCGGTGTCGATGGCGCGCACGCGCTGGTCGAGGTGAAGGGTGCCACGCACCCAACCGGTGTCGGTCAGAATGCGGCCATGCAGGGTGCGGTGTCCGGTCAAGGCGGCGACTCGGCGATGATCACTTCGACGCCCAGCCGCTGCAGCCCATCCAGGTATTCGCTGTCGATGCTGGCGTCGGTGATGATGGTATGGACCTGGTCCAGGCGGGCGATGCGGTGCAGGCTGACCCGGCCGAACTTGGAGGCGTCGGTCAGCACCACGATGCGGCGCGCGCGCTCGACCATGCGGTGGTTGAGGCTGGCTTCGGCCTCGTGGTGGGTGGTCAGGCCGAACTGCAGGTCCAGGCCATCCACGCCGAGGAACAGGGTGTCGAAGCTGTAGGTGTTGAGGCTGGCCTCGGCCTGGCTGCCCTGCAGCGACAGCGACTGCTTGCGCAGCAGGCCGCCGGTGAGCAGCAGCTCCACGCCCGGCGCGTTGGCCAGTTCCCAGGCGATGTTCAGGCCGTTGGTCATCACCGTCACGTCGCGGTGCCCGCGCAGGTGGCGGGCCAGGGTCATGGTGGTCGAACCGGAGTCGATGATGATGTTGTCGCCCGGCTTGACCAGCCGGGCGGCGTGCTCGCCGATGCTGTCCTTCAGCGGCAGGTTGAGCGCATCCTTTTCGTGGATGTCCTGCTCCTGCGGCGGCGTGCGCACCAGCGTGGCGCCCCCATGCGTCCGCGTGGCCAGGCCCTGCGATTCGATGTGGGTCAGATCGGCACGGATGGTCACCGCCGAAACGCTGAAGCGCTCCACCAGCTCGCTGACCTGCACGTTGCCGTGGTCGACCAGCAACTGCAGGATCTGTTGGCGGCGCTGGCGTGTGTTTCGCATGGGGGCGATTCCGTCCGGAAAGGAAAGCCGAAGCTTACCGTTCCGAAAGCGCCTTGTTGCGATTGCAGGCGCGGGCGTACTCGGCCAGGCGCAGCCCCACCTTGTGCTGGATCAGCGCCAGCGGCTCGGCCTGCAGCGCGCCGGCTTCGATCGCCTTCTGCTGTTCGGGCAGGAACTGGCTGAGCAGGGTCTGCGGCGGCACGTGCGCGGTCAGGTTGGCCACCAGTGTGTCCAGCGCGGCCTGTACCGCCGGTTCCCCCCAGTAATAGCGGCTGCGGTCGCTGAGCGAGTAAGCGCGCAGCAGGCGCAGCGCATGCGCGTCGCCCTGGTAATAGCTGCGCCAGCTGGCGGGCTTGTCGACCATGCAGCGGTCGAGCACGTCGATCAGGTTCGAACGCTGCGCGGGGGGCAGCAGTGCGTCCTCGATCATCGCCAGTGCGAACACCGCCTCGCGGAACGCATAGGTGGCGGCGGGGCCGACCTTGAGGATGGCGAAGTGGTCGCGCACCAGCGCATGCAGACCGGCTTCGGTCTGGTAGTCGGTGGAATGCGCTTCAAACACAATGCGCGGTTGCTGTTCGACGAAGGCCGACAACGCGGCGGCGGCCGCCGGATCGTAGTAGTGCACGCTGCTGTGGTCGAAATCCACGCCCGGCTGCACCACCATCGCAATCACGCGTTCCCATGCCGGCTGCAGGTCCGGCGCGGCGAAGGCCTCGCGGTGGATTGCCAGCGTGGTTGCCGCTGCCGCCGGCGTGGTCACCTGCAGGCCGCCGGCCAGCGAGGCTTCGCCGCCGGGAATCGGCACTTCGGTGCCGATCACGTAGACCGGCGGCGGCAGGCCGTGGTCGGCCGCGGTGCGTTCGGCGATGCGGGCCAGTTCGGCCGAGCGCGCCGCCACGATCGCGTCCGGCAGCGGCGTCGGGTCATCGGCGCAGGACATGCTGCAGTCCAGGTGGATCTTGTGGAAGCCGGCCGCCACGTACGCGGCGATCAGCTCGCGTGCGTGGGCCATCGCGGTCTCGGCCGGACCCTTCTGCCAGGCGTTCGGACCGAGGTGGTCGCCGCCGAGGATCAGGCGCGCGGCGGGGAAGCCTGCGCGGCCGGCCAGGGCCAGCACGTAGTCGCGGTACTGCGGCGGGGTCATCCCGGTGTAGCCGCCAAACTGGTCGACCTGGTTGGAGGTCGCTTCGATCAACAGCAGGGTGTCGTAGCGCTGCGCGACCTGCATCGCGGCCAGCAGCACCTGTTCGTTGCTGCAGCACACGCTGTACAGCCCGACGGGGTGGCCCTGGCGGTGGGCGGCGATCAGCGATTGGACGGCGGACATGGCAACTCCGGAAGCGGTGTTCAGGGGGAAGGGTGGTGCTGGCGGGCGAGCAGGGCGGCGCCACGCGCGCCACCGGCATCGCCGAAGGCGGGGGGCAGGATCGGCGGCACGCGCACACCGGCGAACAGGTACGGGGCGATCGCGGCGGGCAGGTCGCGATACAGCTGCTCCAGCTTCGACAACCCGCCGCCGAGCACGATCACGTGCGGATCCAGCGCGAGGATCAGGCTGGCGAAGCTGTAGCCGAGCAGGTCGCGGTGGATCGCCAGCGCCTGCTGCGCAACGGCATCACCGCCCTGTGCACGCGCCACCACCGCGCTGGCGTCGAGGTCCTCGCCGCCGCGGCGGGCATGGATCATCGCCAGGCCACTGCCGGAGACATACCGTTCCAGGCAGCCGCGCAGGCCACAGCCGCAGTCCAGCAGTGGCAGATCATGGCGATGCTGCAGCGTGGCGGGCAGGCTCCAGTGGCCCCACTCACCGGCGATGCCGTTGTTGCCGGCGACCAGGTGGCCGTCCAGGCAGTAGCCACCGCCGGCGCCGGTGCCCAGGATCACCCCGAACATGCTGCGATAGCCGGCGGCGGCACCGTCGTGCGCTTCGGACAGGGCGAAGCACTGCAGGTCGTTGCCCAGCACCAGCGGCCGCTGCAGGCGTGCCTGCAGATCCACGCCGACGGTGCGCCCGGTCAGGCTGGGCACGTTGGCACTGAGCTGGCGGCCGCTGTCGCGGTCGCGCACGCCGGGCAGGCCGATGCCGACCGCGACGCCACGCCGGCCCAGGGCCGCATCGGCAGCGGCAACCAGCTCGTCCACGGCCTGCAGGAACGCGGGATAGTCCTGGGTCGGGGTGGCCACGCGCTGGCGGTGCTGCACCGCCAACGCGGCGTCGCACGCCACCAGCTCGATCTTGGTGCCCCCGATGTCGATGCCGTACCAGGTGTGCATGCGTGCTCAGCCGAGGGGGTGGATGGTCACGCCCTGCACGACCCGGTTCACGGTGCCGTCGGGGAAGGGATTGTCCGGGGTCAGGCCGAGCGCGGCGGAGCGTTGCAGTGCGTAGCACTGTGGTACCAGCAGCCACAGCGGTGCCAGCCACGGATCGGGCAGGTCGGCGACATCGAGCACGAAGTCACCGTCGGCGCGGTCGTCTGCATCCGGTCCGATCGAGATCACCCGGCCGGCGATGCCGTCGCGGCGCAGCTCATTCAACAGGTCCTGCTCGTAGCGGCGCGACAGCGGCTGCGCGCTGCGCAGCATCACCACCAGGGTCTCGGCGTTGAGCGTGGACTTGGGGCCGTGGCGGAAGCCCAGCGGCGTATTGGCAAGCGCCAGCACGCGGCCGGCGGTGAGTTCGAGCACCTTCAGCGCCGCTTCGCGCGCGGTGGCTTCCAGCGGGCCGCTGCCAAGGTAGATCACGCGCGTATAGGGCGCCTGCGCCAGCGCCGCCACGGCCGCATCCCACGCCTGCAGCGCCTGTCCGCCGTGCGCGGACAGCTGCCGCAGGCGCTGCAGCCGCTGCGGCCACGGCGCGCTATCGAAGGCGCTCAGCGCGGCCAGCAGCATGCACGTCAGGCTGCTGGTCATGGCGAACGCGCGGTCGCAGCTGGCCGGCGGCATCAGCAGCGACAGGGTGTCGCTGCGGCCCTGGCCGCGTCGGGCCAGTTCGCCCTCGGCGTTGCAGGTGATGTCCAGGAAGCGCGCATCGTCCACCTGGTCGCGCACCAGGTCCACCACCGCCACGCTCTCCGGGCTGGAGCCGCTGCGCCCGAACGACACCAGCAGGGTCGGGCGGTCGCGGCGCAGGTACAGCGCCGGATGGGTGAGCAGGCTGGTGGTGTGGATCGCGCGGATCTCGGCCGGCCACTGCGCGTTGAGCTGGTCGGCCACCATCTCGGCGATGAACCCCGAGCTGCCGGCGCCGGTGAAGATCACCAGCTGATCGGCACGGCCCAGACGGTCGCCAAGGAAGGCATCGATGTCGGTATGGCGGGTGTCGAGCAGGTCGGCCAGCGCGGCCCACAGGCCGGGCTGCTGGGCGATTTCTTCCGCGGTGTGGGCGCCGCCACGGCGCTGCCAGGCGGGCAAGTCAGGGAGCAGAGAAGCGTCCATTCGCAATTCCTGTTGGGCGACCGCACCTTCTTCGCTTTCTTTCGAAATGTCAAATATCGAAAGAAAAAGAAAAGCTGGTTCGGTCACATTTTTCGATCGGAATCGGGCGAAATTGCCGCTGGATGACGCGATGCACCAAGGTTTCAGGCGATACGAACCCTGTATTCAGGTGGCATTTGGAAAGTGTTGCTTTGCGTCATCTTTCGTTTGTGAGAAAATATCCTTCATTTTTCTTTGCAATTTATTGACATCTTTCGAGGCCCTGCCCTAGAGTCGGCCGCAATGGTTTCGGATACCCGCCGAACGCGGGCTTGGGGGCAAGGTGGAAACCCGTATACGTCGCGCTGGTCTGTCGGTTGCTGTGGTTGCGGCGCTGCTGCTGGCCGCGGTGCCGGCCACGGCCGAGCCGCTGGGCAACCTGCGTACGATCACCGCCGCGCCCGCCCGGGACGGCGGACCCGGCTGGGAGATCCGCACCGATACCGGTGCCACGCTGCGCGTGGACCTGCTGCGCACGGACCTGCTGCGCGTGCAGGCCGGCCGCAACGGCACGTTGCGCCCGGCGGGCGACAAGGCCGCGCCGATCGTGCTGCCGCAACCGGCCACGCATGTCGCCGCCCAAGTGGAAGAAGACGGCAACGAAGTGCGCATCCGTACCGACGCCCTGGTACTGCATATCCAGCGGCAACCGCTGCGGCTGGCGCTGGATCGCCGTGACGGCGGGCGCGACGTTCCGCTGTGGCGTGAACTGCAGCCGTTGGACCTGGACCCGGCGCAGAGCGTGCAGGTGCTGTCCAGCGAGGCCGGCGAGCACTTCTACGGCGGTGGCCAGCAGAACGGGCGTTTCGAGTTCAAGGGGCGCGAGCTGGAGGTGTCCTACTCCGGTGGCTGGGAAGAGGGCGACCGTCCCAACCCGGCGCCGATGCTGCTCAGCTCGCGCGGCTGGGGCATGCTGCGCAACACCTGGAGCGATGGCACCTACGACCTGCGCCAGGCCGACCAGACCACGCTGCTGCATCGCGAAGACCGCTTCGACGCCTACTACTTCGTTGGACCGGACCTGCACACCCTGCTGGACCGCTACACCACGTTGACCGGCCGCGCCGGACTGCTGCCGCGCTGGGCGTTCTCCTACGGCGACGCCGACTGCTACAACGACGGCGACAACATCAGGAAGCCCGGCAGCGTGCCGGATGGCTGGAGCGACGGCCCGACCGGCACCACTCCGGATGTGGTGGACAGCGTGGCCAGGCAGTACCGCGAGCACGACATGCCCGGTGGCTGGATCCTGCCCAACGATGGCTACGGCTGCGGCTACACCAAGCTGCCCGAGACCGTGCAGGGCCTGGCGAAGTACGGCTTCAAGACCGGGCTGTGGACCGAGAACGGTGTCGACAAGATCGCCTGGGAAGTGGGCACCGCCGGCAGCCGCGTGCAGAAGCTGGACGTCGCCTGGACCGGCAAGGGCTATCAGTTCGCAATGGACGCCAACCAGTCCGCATTCAACGGCATCCTCAACAACTCCGATTCCCGCCCGTTCCTGTGGACGGTGATGGGCTGGGGCGGCATCCAGCGCTATGCGGTGGCCTGGACCGGCGACCAGAGCAGCAGCTGGGACTACATCCGCTGGCACATCCCGACCCTGATCGGCTCGGGGCTGTCCGGCATGGCCTACGCCAGTGGCGACGTCGATGCGATCTTCGGCGGCAGCGCCGAAACCTTCACCCGCGACCTGCAGTGGAAGAGCTTCACGCCCGTGCTGATGGGCATGTCCGGGTGGTCGGGCAACGCGCGCAAGCATCCGTGGTGGTTCGACGAGCCGTACCGCAGCGTCAACCGCGACTACCTCAAGCTGAAAATGCGCATGACCCCGTACATGTACGGGCTGGCGCACGACGCGGCGACCACCGGCGCACCGCTGGTACGCGCGCTGATGTGGGACTACCCGCAGGACCCGCAGGCGTACACCGAAGCGCACAAGTACCAGTTCCTGCTCGGCCGCGAACTGCTGATCGCGCCGGTGTACCGCAGCCAGGCGGCCAGCCGTGGCTGGCGCCGGGACATCCACCTGCCGCCCGGTCGCTGGGTCGACTACTGGGATGGCCGCCAGCTGCAGGCCGGTGCGCAGGGCCGCTCGCTGGACCGTCCGGTCGATCTGGCCACCATCCCCGTGTTCGTGCGCGCCGGCGCGATCATTCCGATGTATCCGGAGATGCTCTACGACGGGCAGAAGCCGCTCGATGAAGTGACCTTCGACCTGTATCCGCAGGGCACCTCGCAGTACACGCTGTACGAAGACGACGGTGCCACCCGTCGCCATGAAACGGGCGAATCGAGCACACAGGCAATCACGGTGCAGGCGCCGGCGCAGGGCAGCGGGCCGGTGCAGGTACGCATCGATCCGGTGCAGGGCCGCTATGCGGGCCAGCTGCCGCAGCGTCGCTATGCGCTGCGCGTGCTCAGCCGCCAGCGACCGGCCGCGGTCACGCTGGACGGTCGCGCGCTGCCGATGCTGGCCGACGCCGCTGCCTGGCAGGGGGCCGGCGAAGGCTGGTACTTCGACGCGGCCGAGCGCCGCGGCACGCTGCACGTGCGCACTGCGCCGGTCGACATCCGCCAGCCGCTCGCGCTGCAGCTGGATCTGCCGGCGACCGCCGCGGCGGCCGACGACGCCTTCCCGGCCGCGCCGGAACTCGGCCGCGCGCTGCCCTCCGACAGCCTGCTGGTGGTCAACCGCCCCGCCGAGGAGCCTGGCTACGAGATGGAGAAGGCCTTCGACGACGACCCGGCCACCTGGTTCCGCACCGTGCGCAACCAGGCGGTCAAGACCGGCGCCCACGAATGGGTGATCGGCTTCGGCGAGCGCAAGCTGATCGACGGCATCGAACTGGCACCGCGCAACGACCAGCACTGGAAGCACGGCCAGGTGCGCGATTACGAGATCTACCTGGGCGACACCAACGGTGAGTGGGGCGAGCCGATCAAGCGCGGCCGCCTGACCCTGCAGCAGGGCACGCAGCGGATCGACT
This sequence comes from Stenotrophomonas sp. LGBM10, assembly GCF_046736075.1. Taxonomy (GTDB): domain Bacteria; phylum Pseudomonadota; class Gammaproteobacteria; order Xanthomonadales; family Xanthomonadaceae; genus Stenotrophomonas. The sequence continues at coordinate 1,990,677 of NZ_CP177163.1, read as the reverse complement.
TCCCCGCCCACGCCGGCCGTCTGCTGCGCTTCCGCGTGCTGAGCACGCAGAACCCGGACGGCGACGGTGCCAGCGGCGCCGACCCGATGGTCACCGCCGCACAGGGCAGCGTGGCCCGTGCGGTCGATGCGCTGCAGCCCCGCGATGTCGGCCCGATCGTGCTGTCCACCTTCCACGTGCTGGAGCATCAGCAGCCGGAGAAGCCGGCGCAGCAGCTGTATCTGTCCGCGTTGCCGCTGCCGGCCGCGTTGAAGGCGCAGGTCGCTGCCGACCACGCCTTCGGTGGCCAGGCCGACATGCGCATGAACGGCCTGCACTTCCGCCGTGGCCTGGGCGTCGATGCGGGCAGCCGGATCGACCTGCAGCTCAGCGGAAACTGGCGCCTGCTGCGCGCCGACCTCGGCATCGACGACCAGTGCCGTGCCGCAGGCGGCATGCAGTTCCAGGTCTGGGGCGACGACCGCCTGCTGTACGACAGCGGCCTGGTGAAAGCGCCTGGCGTGGTCAAACCGGAGCTGGACGTGCGCGGCCTGCATCGGCTGAGCCTGCGCACGCTCGGGGCGCAGGGCGACACGCCTGCGCAGGTCTGTGGCAACTGGGCCAACGCGGCCCTGATCGGACAGGAGGGCGATACCGCCAGCATCGTGTCGCCATAACGCCGCGCCCCGGGCGCGAACCGCTCGTTTTCAAACCGCTCTCTCCGTTTCCCGACTGCGGCCTTCCGGCCGCGGCACGGGGGACGTTTGCCAGAAATCCACCCATCCACCGCCAGCCCCACGCTGCGGATCGAACAAGGAGACAAAGATGTTGACCGAACGCCATCGCCATCGCTGCATCCCCGCCACGCCCTTGTCCATCGCACTCGGCCTGGCCCTGGCCGTGGTCGGCAGCGCCCACGCGCAGGACGCCACGCCCGACCCCAAGGCCACCGATCTGTCGCGGATCGAAGTCACCGGTTCCAACATCCGGCGCAGCGATGTGGAAACCGCCTCGCCGGTGCAGGTGATCAGCAAGCAGGACATCGAGAACATGGGCGCGCGCACCCTGCTGCAGGTGCTGGACAACCTGCCGGCCGCGCGGCCGGGCCAGCAGGATTCGCGCTCGCTGTTCTCCGGCTCCGACGGTGCCTCGCAGGCCAACCTGCGTGGCCTGGGCGCGCAGGGCACGCTGGTGCTGCTGAACGGACGTCGCCTGTCGTACTACGGCGCACCGGCCGGCTTCCAGACCCAGTTCGTCAACATCGACGCGATTCCCGCCGCGGCGATCGAACGCATGGAAGTGCTCACCGACGGCGCATCGGCCGTGTACGGTACCGACGCGGTGGCCGGCGTGATCAACGTGATCACCAAGCGCAACTACCAGGGGGCAGAGGTCAGCCTCACCACCGATGCCTCCTCGCGCATCGATTCCTACGGCGAACACCAGGGCAGCATCACCGCCGGTTTCGGTGACCTGGATGAAGACCGCTACAACGTCTACGCCTCGGTCAACCTGTACCGGCGCGATGCGATCCCGCTGAGCGACTTCTACGACAAGCGGCCGCCGCAGTACTACGTCAACAACCCCAACTACATTCCCAACCTGCGCCTGGGCACCGGCAGCAAGCCGGGCGAGTTCAATCCGGGCAGCTACTTCGCCTTCGACCCGGTCACCGGCCGGCGTGTGCAGGAAGCCGCCCCGGGCTGCAACAACGTGCTCACCACCGAAGCGGCCGGCCCGCGGTGCATCTGGGAAACCTGGATGAACAACGAGATCGACGCCGGTGCGAAGTCCGAACGCAACACCGCCTACGTCAACGCGCACTTCCTGATCGGCGACAGCACCGAAGCGTTCGCCGAGGCGACCTACACCGACATCGACCTGACCGCCAACGGCGGCACGCCGCGCGCCTATGGCACCACCACCGGCAATCCCACCAGCTGGTTCTCCCGCAATACCGGCACCACGGTCAACCAGTTCCTGTACCCGTACCTGGGGCCGAACAACGAATACAACCATGCCAGCCCCGAGCTGAAGGCACTGATGGGGGGCGTGGTGGGCCTGCAGTACCTGCTGCAGGACGTGGGCGCCAATCACTTCGGCCAGCGCAACACCGACCAGAGCTACCGCGTGGTCACCGGCCTGCGCGGCACCGCCGGCGACTGGAACTGGGAAACCGCCTTCGCTACGGCCGGTTCGCACTCGGTGACCTACCAGACCACCAACGTCAACCTGGCCGGGTTCCAGAAGGCCTTCGGTCCGTACACCATCGACCCGGGCACCGGCCGGGTGATCATCTCCGACCATCCCGCCTACAAGTTCGGTGAGATCAGCGAAGCCAACGCGGCGCTGATCCGCGAAGCCTTCCCCACCTTCGACATCGAATCCTGGACCCGCCTGCACACGCTGGACGGCAAGATCGAAGGCCCGCTGTTCACCCTGCCGGCCGGCGAAGTGCGCGCGGCCTTCGGCTTCAACGCCACCCGCGAAACGTTCTACACGCCGGGCAACCCCGATGCGGCCAATGGCCTGATCACCCAGCAGGGCGGGTCATGGTTCGACGGCAAGCGCAACACCTACGCGCTGTTCGCCGAAGCGGTGGCGCCGCTGACCGAGAAGCTGGAACTGGAAGCCGCGCTGCGCGTGGACAAGTACCCCGACTTCAGCGCAAACCTCGCCCCGAAGCTCGGCCTGACCTACCAGATGTTCGACCAGCTGATGCTGCGCGGCACCTATTCCGAAGGCTTCCGCGCGCCGAGCCTGGCCGAAGCCGGCACCGGCGGCGTGTTCGCCCAGATCGGCGGTTACCGCGACGAACTGCGCTGCAACGAAACCAACGCGATCGCCAACCTGCTGCGCCGGTCCGCGCGCCCCGGCGACGTGGACCTGGGCAATTCGCTGCTCAACAGCGACTGCAGCCGCAACGTGGCCCGCATGACCCAGCCCAACCAGGACCTGAAACCGGAGAAGGCCAAGATCGCCACCGCCGGCCTGGTGTTCGAACCGACGCAGTGGCTGTCGGTGTCGGCCGACTACTGGTTCATCTACCGCCGCAACGAGATCGCCGCACCGGACTACAGCAAGGCTGAAGACATCGAGTCGATGACGCGCTCGCCGATCACCGAGGCCGACCTCGCCAACCAGGCCGCGCTGGCGGCCATGTGTGCCGACCCGGCCAGCGGCGTGGCGTGCCCGGCAACCCTGCCGGGCTACAGCGCAGGCAACGTGCTCAGCGTGGTTGGCCAGTACAAGAACCGCGGCCGCACCCTGATCGACGGCTTCGACATCGACGCGCGCACCCGCTTCACGCTGGGCGACTGGGGCACCCTGAACGTCGGTGTTGCCGCCACCATCCAGCGCCGCAAGGAGACCTACACCGACGACGAGCTCGGCTGGTACTACGGCAACACCATCGGCTACTACGGCAACCCGCGCCTGCGCGCGACGTTGAACGCCGACTGGAACTACCAGGCCTTCACCACCAGCTTCTTCATCAACTATGTCGGCGGCACCAAGTGGGCGTGGGACCGGATCGATGCCGAGGACAACAACCCCGAGACCTGCACCGGTGGCTACCTGGCACTCAACCCGGCCCAATGCGACGGCGTGCCGTCGTGGTGGACCGCCAACCTGAGCGTGGCCTGGCGCCCCGACGCGCACTGGAACATCGGCGTCACGGTCAAGAACCTGTTCGATCGCATTCCGTTCTACGATCCGAACAGCTTCCTGGGCGACTCCAGCGATTACGCCACCATCTACGGCCGTGGCTACAGTCTCACCGTCGGCTACAAGTTCTGACGTTTCCACCGCGCCGGTGCCTGCCGGCGCGGTCTTTCGAGGAGGGTTTTTCATGCAACGTAGGGAATTCATTCTGGCCAGCGCCGCCGTGGCGGCCACCAGCCTGCTGCCGCAGACGCCGGCATGGGCGCGTGGCCGCAAGGTGCGCCTGGGCGTGATCGGCACCGGCATGCGCGGCCAGGTCCTGTTGAAGGAACTGGTCCGCCGCGACGACGTCGAGGTGGTCGCGCTGTGCGACATCGAGCCGATCATGCTGGGGCGCGCCGTGGACATGGTGGCCAAGGCGGGCAAGCCCGCGCCGAAAACCTACGGCCAGGACCGCGACGTGAATGCCTACAAGCGCCTGCTCGAGCAGCGCGGACTGGACGGCGTGATCATCGCCACGCCGTGGGAGTATCACGCGCCGATGGCCATTGCCGCGATGCAGGCCAAGGTCGCGGTGGGCTGCGAAGTGGTCGCCGGCATCACGCTGCAGGATCACTGGGACGTGCTCAAGACCCAGCTCGATACCGGCACACCGTACATGCTGCTGGAGAACGTCTGCTACCGCCGCGACGTGATGGCGGTGCTGCAGATGGTGCGTACCGGCCTGTTCGGCGAACTGGTGCACCTGCAGGGCGGCTACCAGCACGACCTGCGCGGGGTGAAGTTCAATTCCGGCGATCCGTCCCAGCCTTACGACAGCGGTGTGGAGTTCGGCGCCAAGGGCTGGTCCGAGGCGCGCTGGCGTACCGAGCATTCCGTGCAGCGCAACGGTGAGCTCTACCCCAGCCACGGCATTGGCCCGTGCGCGATGTACACCGGCATCAACCGTGGCAACCGCTTCACCCACATCAACGCGTTCGCCAGCAAGGCACGCGGGCTGCACGAATACACCGTGGCCAAGAGTGGCGGCACCACCCATCCCAGCACCAAGGTGGCGTTCAAGCTGGGCGACATCGTCACCACCACGCTGGCCTGCGAGAACGGCGAGACCATTCTGCTGCAGCACGACACCTCGCTGCCGCGTCCGTACTCGATGGGCTTCCGCGTGCAGGGCACCAAGGGCCTGTGGATGGACGTGAACCAGTCCATCCACATCGAGGGCCGCAGCCCGCCGCACAAGTGGGAGCCCATCCAGGCCTACCAGGACCAGTACGAGCATCCGCTGTGGAAGCAGCACGCCGACACCGCCGCCAGCGCCGGCCACGGTGGCATGGACTGGTTCGTGATCCACGCCTTCGTCGAAGCCATCAAGGCCAAGGCACCGATGCCGATCGACATCTACGACGCCATCACCTGGAGCGCGATCACCCCGCTGTCCGAGCAGTCCATCGCCAACAGCTTCCAGACACTGGAGTTCCCGGACTTCACCGCCGGCCTGTGGAAGCAGCGCAAGCCGATCTTCGCCTTCGACGGCACCTACTGAGCCCGCGCCGTCACCGCGACGGCCACCACCAGAACCACAGCGCTGCCGCGCCGGTGCCCATTGCATGGTCGCCCCGGCCGGCGGCGATGTCGTTCACGCCCTGCCTGAGCAGGGCCAGGGCACCGGCGTTCAGACGCAGATGAGCCCGGTCGCCCTCGTGCTGCCACCCCCAGCCGTCCACAGTGGCGTCGTGTCCGATCCGGACCGAGACGGGTGCTTCCCACGCGGCACGGCGGTTGTTGGGGACGGCGAGCAGCGGCGGGGACGGCGGCGTCACCCGCACCGTGCGCGCCGCGCCGGTGCCATCGGCCAGCAACGCATCGATCAGCCCCTGCAACGACGCGCAGCCGGCCGCATCACAACTGAGGTGCCAGCCGGGGAAGTTGCGCTGATGACCGGTGTAGCGCCACAACGCGGTCGTGCCGTGCTGCTGCCAGGCGTGTGAGGTTCTCATTGGCGCATTCTGCCCCAGCGACCGGCCCACCGTGTCCGCGCGGACGCTCCCACTGGAGCGGGGTTGGAAACGAGCGTCCGTTGCTTTGTTCGGGCTGATTCGGAAAAACGCCTACCTGCAGCATGATCCATATATCACCGCTCCTTTCCTTAGGGCGAGTGAAAGCTGCTGTGAACTCATCTCCTTTTCAAGGCCTTTGATCTGCTGGACCGGTACCAACGATGGATCGGACAGTCGCACGGCCTCGAAATAGGCCCTGCTTGCAACAAGGTCCTCGTTCACCAGAACGCCGGCCTGATAAGCATTGCCAAGTTGCAACAGCGCGTCCGCACTCCCTTGCGAAGCCAGGCCTTCCAGGTAGCCTGTGGCCTTTCGCTTGTACTCCAGCGTGGCGTCTGGGTCGCGAAGCATCGCCGCTTCTCCGCCCAAGGCGGATGCAGGATCCATCGAATAAAAAAGCTGCGCTCCGATATTTCCCTGAGTAGTAAGGTCTATGCGGAAAAACTGGATGAGCTCACGAATCAAGGACTTTCCATCAAGGAAGCCGAAAAACAAGCCTCGGCCCACGCCGAATCCACAATGAAGGTGATGCACGCGCTGCACAACCCGGACCTGGTTGCTGGAGGTAACGACAAGATTGCCGACTTTGGCGACGGCCGGGTGAATTCGACCATCGGGTGGCAGTGGAAGAATGCCAAGAATGGGAAGAAGTCCCGAATAGGTGAGTTGGATGAGGCCGCGGCTAACGTCCCTGTGGGCGAAAGAAGCAAGACGAAGATGAACGGCGGATTGGAGCGTTGCAAATGATCAAGATGGTCGATGAGAACTTTCAGTATTTCTATCAAGAGAAGGGCTTTGGCCCTGCCATTGATTCGCGACCTGTTCCGCGTGCAAAAATTGAGTATTACCAAGGAAGATTGCCCAACAAGCTTCTGGAGTACTGGGATGCCTACGGATTCGGGGGATACGGCAACGGCCTGATCTGGATGACCGATCCGGATGAATATGCTGACGTTCTCAGCGCTTGGCTTTACCCGACCCGGCTCCACGCGACGGACAAGTTCTATGTGATTGGCCGCACTGCATTCGGCGAACTGATCGTTTGGGGCGCAAAGACCGGACCAAGCCTGACAATTCATTCGGTGCGGGGAATGATCTTTCCTTCTGATAAATCCCGCTGGATGAGTGAGGGCAAGGGCGACCTCTTGCTGGGCAACTGGATAGGGGGCATGCAGCGATCTCTCCTTGAGCAGAACGATGAAGGCGATAAGCCACTGTTTGATCGCGCACTAAAGGAGTTGGGTCCGCTGGGGCACGACGAAATGTATGGTTTCGTCCCCGCTCTTGGGATGGGCGGGCCGTGCCGCCTCGATCATTTGAAGAAGGTCAAGGCCGTCGAACACCTGATGTTCCTGGCCCAGCTTGGAGAGCCTCAGATCATGCTGGACATCGTGAAGGAAACGAAGGACCGTGGGCTTTGGAAGTAACGGCTCTCTCGTTACTGTTGCCCGGCGTGGTGGAGGCTGCCCATCGGCTGCCAAGCAGCCGCCGTTGAGCGGCGGCGGTTAGCTACATCAGGATTGGACGCAAACAGACACAAAAAAAGCCGAAATCCTTGATGTGAAAGGAAAGTTCGGCCTTCATGGGATGGTGTAGACGTTCAGATGGTGCGCCCGGAGGGATTCGAACCCCCGACCAATGGCTTCGGAAGCCACTACTCTATCCGGCTGAGCTACGAGCGCGTTGTCTGCTGCTTCCCGCCGGGCAGCCCGTTGCGGGCGACCGGACCGTCGAGACGGCGCGGGAGTCGCATTCTAGCGGTAAACGCGGCGCAGGTCTCCCCCCTCTGCGATTGTGCCGTCCGGCAGCGCTCCGGGCGGGCCCAGGCGGTATCCTTTACCGATGGCTTACGAACGTTTTGAAACGCCCGGGCAGGCGGCACCGCCGCGCTGGCGGCACTACTGGAAACTGATGCGCGCCGATCGCCCGATCGGCACGCTGCTGCTGCTGTGGCCCACCTGGTGGGCGCTGTGGCTGGCCGCTGGTGGCCTGCCGCCGCTGTGGACCCTGTTCGTGTTCACTGCCGGCGTCTGGCTGACGCGTTCGGCCGGCTGCGTCATCAACGACTACGCCGACCGGTGGCTGGACCCGCACGTCAAACGCACCAAGGACCGTCCCCTGGCCAGTGGCGCCGTGTCCGGGCGCGCGGCGCTGGTGCTGTTCGCCGTACTGATGCTGGTGGCCTTCGCGCTGGTGCTGACCCTGAACGCGCTGACCATCGGGCTGAGTTTCATCGGCGTCTTTCTGGCCGCCAGCTACCCCTATCTGAAGCGTTACACCCACCTGCCGCAGGTCTATCTGGGCATGGCCTTCGGTTGGGGCATTCCGATGGCCTTCGCCGCCGTGCAGGGCGAAATTCCGGTGATCGGCTGGCTGCTGTATGGCGCCAACATCCTGTGGTCCACCGCGTACGACACCTGGTATGCGATGGTCGACCGCGACGACGACCTGAAGATGGGGTCGCATTCCACCGCGATCCTGTTCGGCGATCTCGATCTGGTCATCCAGGGCATCCTGTACGCGCTGTTCCTGGGGGCGATGGCGCTGGTCGGCGTACGCGCCGGGCTGGGGCTGGCCTACTGGGCAGGCGTGGCGGTGGCAGCCGGGCTGATCGCCTACGAGTTCTGGATCGCCCGCAAGCGCGAGCGCGAGCCCTGTTTCAAGGCGTTCCTGCACAACAACTGGGTCGGTGCGGCCTTGTTTGCCGGCATCGCCGCGGCGCTGGCGCTGGGCTGAGACCGCGCCGGTCTAAGACCAATAGGCGACTGACAGCTCCGCCGGCAGCGCACAGAATCGGTCCCATTGAACACCTGGGAGGGTAACGATGGGCACCTCGACGACAGTGCGGGATGGGTGGATGGCGCGCGCCGCGCTGCGGTCGGCCGCGTGGGCCGAGAAATGGTTCCCCGATGCCTACGTGTTCGCGGTGCTCGGCGTGGTCATCGTGGCCGCGGCGGCGATCGGCTTCGGCGCCACCCCGCAGGCCACCGCCAGCGCCTTCGGCGACGGCTTCTGGAGCCTCATTCCCTTCACCATGCAGATGGCCTTCGTGGTGATCGGCGGCTATGCGCTGGCGACCGCGCCCGTGGTGGCGCGCTTCATCGACCTGCTGGCCCGGGTGCCGCGCACCGGTCGGGGCGCGGTGGTGTATGTCGGCCTGGTCAGCATGCTGGCTTCGTTGCTCAGCTGGGGCTTCTCGCTGGTGTTCGGTGGCCTGCTGGTGCGCGCGCTGGCGCGCCGCGAGGACCTGACGATGGATTACCGCGCCGCCGGCGCCTCGGCCTACCTCGGCCTGGGCGCGGTGTGGGCGATGGGCCTGAGCTCGTCGGCCGCGCAGCTGCAGGCCAACCCGGCCTCGATGCCGCCGGGGCTGGTGGAGATCACCGGCGTGCTGCCGTTCACCGAAACCATCTTCCTGTGGCAGTCGATCGTGCTGACCGCCGCGCTGATCCTGGTCTCCCTGCTGATCGCGTGGCTGACCGCCCCCGGTGCGGCGACGGCCCGCACCGCAAAGGAATTCGAGGGCGCCGCCCAGGCCGAGTCCGTGCCGATGCAGCCGCGCACGCGTCCGGGCGAATGGCTGGAGTACAGCCCGCTGCTGACGGTGCTGCTCTCGCTGCTCGCCTTCGGCTGGCTGTTCGGCGAGTTCGCCAGCAAACCGCTGGTGACGGCCATCGCCAACCTCAACACCTACAACTTCCTGTTCATTTCGTTGGGACTGCTGCTGCACTGGCGGCCGCGCAGCTTCCTCAATGCGGTGGCCAAGGCGGTGCCGAGCACGACCGGCGTGCTGATCCAGTTCCCGCTGTATGGCGGTATCGCGATGATCCTCACCCACGCCACCGGGCATGGCGATGAGACCCTGGCGCATCGGCTGTCCAGCCTGTTCGTGCACGTGGCCACCACCGATACGTTCGCGCTGGTGATGGGCGTGTACTCGGCGGTGCTGGGCTTCTTCGTCCCCTCCGGCGGCGGCAAATGGATCATCGAGGCGCCCTATGTGATGCAGGCCGCCAATGAGCTGCAGGCGCACCTGGGCTGGGCGGTTCAGGTCTACAACGCGGCCGAGGCGCTGCCGAACCTGATCAACCCGTTCTGGATGCTGCCGCTGCTGGGGGTGCTGGGGTTGAAGGCGCGCGACATCGTGGGCTTCACCTTCATCCAGCTGCTGGTGCACATTCCGCTGGTGCTGGGCCTGCTGTGGCTGCTGGGCATGACCCTGACCTACGTGCCGCCGGTCATGCCCTGAGCCGGGTCGCGCTGCCGGTCACGGCGCGGCGTCGGCCGGCAGGGTGAGGGCCATCTCGATCAGGCCTGCCAGGACCGCGTCTGCCCTGACCGGGCCGACCAGATAGGTCACGCGCGCATGCAGGCACCGGTGCAGCGCTACCCGGAACAGGTGCGGCAGGCGCGGCAACTCACGGCGAACCTTCTGCACCACCGCGTCCAGTTCTTCGGCCAGGGCCAGCAGCGGCGCGGCGTCCGGATCGGCGATGGAATCCTCCAGGGCCAGCCGCAACACGCCATAGCAGGCGCGGATACCCCGCGCCGGCGGCAGCGCCACCGGCAGATCGGGGCGCTGGTCGTGCGCCCAGGCGGCGGCAACGCCGAGCAGTTCGCGGTGCGCTCCGGCACCGGCCAGTGCCATCGTCAATGCCGCGTCCCACTGCCGCCGGGCGAAGGCGTCGCCGATCAGCGCCTGCTCGCCTTCCCGCTGCAGGCGCTGATACAGCATGGCCACCGCGTCGCTGTCCGCTTCGGGCGGCGTGGCCGCGTTCTCCAGTTCGCGCAGGGTGGCGTAGTCCATCAATGGCTCGCGTAGCTCAGGTGCCTGGTGGCGCGCCCAGTGGCGGATGCGGATATCCGCAGCGGTATAGCCGGCATCGCCGGCAGCAGCGACGTTGATGGCATCGCGCAGCACCGAACAGAAATGCAGGTCGCGTGGATAGCCGTGGGAAGGGTCTGCATCGGTGCCATCGATGCCATCGCCATCGCCGCCGGTCGTGCCCGTCGAGGTGCTCTGGGCGGCCTGCAGCCACTCCCCGAAATGGGTAACGCGTTCGTGGAACCGCCGCCGCGAACGCGCGAGGGCGGGATCGGCATGCGTTCCGGGCGGCGCGGGTCCCAGGCGTCGGCGCGCGGCATGGAAATCGCGGCCGCTGCCGCCTGCCAGTGGCGCATACAGGCGTGCATGCAGCCGGGGCAGGGCGGCGCTGGCGGTGTCGGCCGATTGCATCGGCCACACCCCCACGGACGTGGCCGCCGCGATCAGCGCTTCTGCCTCTTTCGGCAGGCCTTGATAGTCGATCACCACCGCATGGTGCTTGTCCGCGTGCGGCGCATTGATGGCGGAGACGGCGGCGGCCAGGGCCTGCGCCGACGGCAGCGCATCCACATACAGCAGCGCATGGCTGGCCGGTGACGGCCCCGGGGGCGCGTTCGCCGCCACCAGTTCCACCTCCGCGTCTTCAACGGCGCGAAGGCGACCGCCCTGCACGATGCAGCTCACCCGCCCGGCGCGTTGCAGCGCGGCCTGGTAGATCGGGCGCTCTTCATCGCACACGACCAGACGCGCCAGCAGCCTGCGCTCGGCACACCGGGTCTGTTCCACGAGGTGCCGGGCGATATCGGCGGCAATGCCATCGATGCGCGCTGAGCGTGCCGCAGGACTGCCGGCCGGCGCGTCCAGCCAGGCAGCGGCGCGCGATGCATGGAACACCGGCACGGTCACGCCGTCGTCCACGGCCTCGGCAGCGCTGTAGGCGAACAGCAACTGGCCGGAGGTGTCGCCGTCCACGGGCACCGCCACGGGCAGGCGTGACAGCGTCAACCAGGCCGACCGCGGCAGGGCGGCCCGCAACCGTGCCCGCACTGCCATCGGCCGTGACCACACACCGGCGTCCACCCACAGCACGACATCATGGCCGCCATCGTGCGCCGGCAGATCGTGGCGTGCGCGCAGCACCTGGTACAGGCTGGCACTGACCGGCCCGGGTTCATCGCCCCGCAGGAACCGCGTCAACGTTGCCGACCCAACGCGCGGGGGCATTGGCCAGACGGCGCTCTGCCGCTGGTCGATGCGGACTGCCGCACCGGTGGCGACATGCAGCACCCGGCAGCCACGCAGTTCCGGGTCCTGGCGGAGCGCGGCCAGCAGCCAGTGCGCGGTCAACCGCAGGCCACTGCCACTGGACAGGCAGACCTGGCCGCCGTTGCGCCGCCCGCGGGCATCGCCAGTGCGCAGCTGCGACAGCACCGCCTGCACGGCGCCGAACTGGCCGGCATGGGCAACATGCCGACGCCCGTCGGGCCCGGCGTGGGTGAAGCAACGCAGCAGGCCCAGCAGCCGGGCAGGCGCCAGCAGCCCGCTCAGCATGCCGGCATGTACGCCCCGCAGTACCGGGCCGCCGATGCCATGCAGACCATCGCGTGACAGCGCCGCCTGTACGCCCGGGCGCACGAACAAACGCCCGGCGCGCACTGACCCTGCCGGCCGTTCCTGCCAGCGCCGCCAGCCGGTTGCCGGGGTTCCGGGGGCAGCGTAACGGCCGCCACGGCGGTCCAGCGCAAGCAGCAGCTGCGCGAAGACGTACGGGTCGCCGTCGCAGGCGTCCCGCTGGAACGCCAGATGGCGTGCGATGGCATCGTCATCGCGTGCCCATCGCCCGACCGCATCGCGCCCGCTGCAGACCACCAGCGCCAGGGGCAGTCCGTTGACGTAGGCCACCAGGTCCAGCACGCGCGGGGAGCCGGATGGCTGCGGGCCGAGCGGCACATTGGCGCGGACGTCGAAGCAGTTGGCGGCGGCATCCGTCCAGTCCACCAGCGGCACGTTCACCGTGACGCGCTCGCCGTCGGGCAGCGTGTCCTCCACGGTCGTTCCATGCAGCAGTGTCTGAAGCCCGTGTGCCGCGCCGTGCGGACCGCGGGCGGCGGCATGCAGGACCGTCGCCACGACCGCCTTGATGGCGGTCTCCGACAATGGCCACTCATCCTCGCCGTGGGCAAACCGGAACCCCTGCAGGTAGTGGCGCAATCGTGTCATCAGCACCACGCTTTCCTGCCCGCGCAGGCGACGCCGTGGCAGATAGCGCCAACCGAGACGCAGCAGCCAGCCCAATGCGGATCGCTGCACGAGTGTATCGAGGGGAAGGGAAGGAGCCGACATTGATGCAGTGTGGACGAGGCCGGACCTTGCCCGCTGTGTGCATCATTCCGATTCCTGCTGCTGCGTCCTGCAGGTTTGAAGTGGTTCCAGATTGATCTTCGTAACCTGATTGCGTGCATCAATCCATCTGCGTTCCATTGTCCCCCTCGACCCCGGCGATGCGACACGTCTACGCCCTTGCGGGCGTCGCCGGTTGCCCGTCGTGTGCCAGTTCCCGCAGGTCTGCATCGATATGCCGGCCGATCTGCGCCAGGGTGCGGGACAGTGCCCTGCGCTCATCGCGCAGCGCAACGGCGTCGGTTGGTGCGGTGTCAGGAACCTGGGTGAGGTAGCGGGCGATGCTCAGCGATCCCTCGTGGCGCGCCAGTTCGCCGGGTGTTGCACGGTAGGAGAATCCCGGCAGGGATACCCGCTGCTGGCACGTGGCGATGACGCGCGCCACGAGGTCGGCCGGCAGCTTCTGGCCACGACGGCCGCGGCACGGGGCGGCGCGCGCATCGATGAACAGCACATCGGTGTCGTCGCGGTTTCGGCGCAGTACCAGCAGCGCCGTGGCCACCGGCTGGCTGGCGAACAGGCGGTCGGGCAGGCCGATCACTGTTTCCAGCAGGTGTGCATCGAGCAGGCGCCGACGGATGCCCGCTTCTTCTCCACTGCGGAATAGCACGCCATGCGGGACGACGATCGCCATGCGCCCCTGCTGCGGGTCCAGCGACTGCAGCATGTGCTGGATCCACGCCAGGTGACCGCGCTGCCGCGGCGGCAGGCCGAAGCCGAATCGCCCGTGCGCGTCGGCCGCCGCGGCGGCTGGATTCCACGGCAGGGAGAAGGCCGGCCGCGACAGGCAGACCTGGACGCGTTGCAGGCCACCATCGCCCGCCAACGGTTGCTCCAGCGGGTCGCCGCAACCCAGACCGTGGTTGTCTTCCCCGTGCAGCAGCAGCCGCACGCGGGCGCGGGCCCAGTGCACCTGATCGCGCTCCTGACCGTACAGCACATGCCGTCGGGCACCGTGGTGCGTGCGTGCCCACTGTGCGCAGGCCAGCAGCAGCACACCGCTGCGGCTGCCAGGATCGTAGATCGCGTCGTCCTCGCCGGGGTCAAGCAACGCGGCCATCAGCTGGGCCAGCGGGTCGGGTACGTGCCTGTCAGAGGCGTCCCCGGCCGAGGCGGCTGCGCGGTCCAGAAGGCGATCCGCCGCCGTGCCGATATCCCGGCGGTGGCCGCCGGGCAGGTATCGGCCGTCCAGCGCCGGCACCGCCATGCGGCCCAGCAGGTGCGCCAGCGCCGCGTCCTGGCGGTCCTGGCCGGGGGGCAGCGCCGCATCCAGCCGCAGTGGGGCGAGTACGCCGTCGAGCGCGGCGGGGTTGGCGGCTGCCAAGCGCTGCAGGGCCGTAAGCAGGCGGTGCCGGTTGCCGGCCACGAACCGTTGCTGGTGCAGCCGCTCGAAGCGCGCATCGATGGGCACTTCAAGCTGCTGGGCGCCGGGTGACAGTAGCGCCCAGTCACCCGGCGAAAGCGCGCGGGTGGCTGGATGGCCAGTCACGGCCTGGCTGTCGCTGGCGATCTTGAGCAGCAGCAGGACCAGCACCAGGTGAACCGACGCCTGCCTGTCGGGACAACCGGCGAGCGTGTCGCAGGCCGAGGTCAATGCGGCCAGCGTGGCATGGGGGGCCGCGCCACGTGCCGGGTGGGTCGCGCTCACGCGGCGGGCCCGGCGAGTATCCGCTCGGCGACGGCGGCAAGCTGTTGCTGACGGTTGCGGACCAGTGCTTCCAGGCAGTCCTGCTCAACGCGCACACGCCGTGCCAGCGCCAGGATCCGCTGTTGCTGGTCCACGGGCGGCACCTGCACCGGCAGCTGGTCCAGCACGCTGCGGCGGATGCTCTGCTGCCGCGATCCGGCGGACTGCCGGCGCAGGTATTGCTGTGCCGGCGGCTGGTTGAGCTGCCAGGCCAGGAACGCCGGCAGAAGCTGCTGCGGGTGTTCCACCCGGAGTACATACAGATGGGGGCTGCACAGCGTGGCAGGGGGCGGGTCGCGCAGCAGCATGGCCAGCGGATGGTTGCCACGGCCGGCGATCAGGATGTCCTGGTCGCGCACCCAGTCGGGGGCCTTGCGTGCACGCAGTACGGTACGCAGGAGCGGAACATCGGGCCGCAGTGCGTCCACGGCCAGATCCTTCAGTTGGATCACCTGCACGTCGCCGTCCGCGACGGCACGGATGGCGCCGCGGAAGGGGTGCCCCTGGCGGACGGTTGCGAGAGTGCCGAGCAGGCGGGGAGCGGTGACGATGTGCATGCCGTACACCATCGCGTGGTCCGTTCGATAGCGTCAACACGCCAAACTGCACCTGTTCGAGTGGTGCAGAGTTGTCGTGATTCGAGCGTGGGAAATGCGATGAAGCTCGCAGGAACCGGGCACGATTCTCAACAGCTTCATCTCTGGAACTGTGCTTCACCAAATGCGCCATCAATTGAAATGATGCGGCTGCGCAACGGGTGGCCATCCAGGCAGGCGCGGGGGGCGTAGAGGTCCCCTGTTCAGCACGCGCGTGGCGCCGTGCATGACGTCATGGCGAGGCGTCATGAGTCACGCACACGCCTTGTAGCGCAAGGGATCTGGATGTTCCGTGGCGTGCCGGCAGCAGAATTGACGCCGTTGTATGAAAACGGCCACGCACCGTTAACCTGCTCCTGCACAGCATGTCCCCGACCGCGGCATTCCGCCTGCGGCACCCGGAGACCGGACATGGCACAGCAGCGCAATCAGAACCCGCAGCAGGACCACGAACGCGGGCGCGATCAACAGCAGCAGCAACAGCAGGCACAGCAGCAGCGCAACCAGAACCAGCAGCAGGGCGGGCAGGACGAAGAAGAGTGATGCCGGCCGGCCATGCCCGCCCGCGAAGCCCCGCATGATGCGGGGCTTCGTGTGTCAGGCCGCACTCAGTCGCTGCGCACCTGCCAGTCGAGCGCGGCATCGCGCAGCAGGGCACCCGGTACCACGCCGGCCAGGCGCACCTGGATACCCTGCGCGTTGGGCAGCGCGCGCTGTTCCGGGAACCAGCGGCGCGCGGCATCCACCACGATCAACAGGCCTTCGTCATCGCCCATTGGCGCGAAGTGGGGGGTGGGCGCGGACAGCGGTGCCAGGCCGAACGTGGTCCCTACCTGCGCCTGCATGGCGTCCACTGCAACGGCCGGCAGGCCGACCTCGCTGATGCAGGTCATCTCGCTCCCGTGGAAGGCCCCGGTTCGATCCGATGCGGGCAGGCGCCGCCGTGCGATCAGCTCCAGAATCAGCCCGTCAGGCCCGGTGAAGTAGATCGACTCGGCATCCCAGCTGCCGCCAAAGTCGAAGTGCTCGCGGCCCTCGGCGTCGCGCTGCCGCTGCGCGCGCGCATCCAGCCATGCGGTGGCCTCAACGAAGCGGTTGTGCGGGACGGTGAAGGCCAGGTGCACACCGCCGACCGGCCGATCCCCGGCGGGTTCGAGCTGGAGCGTGCTCCAGCCGATGCGGACCTTGTCCGCAGTGGTGTCCAGCTCCAGCACGGTGCTGAAGTAGCGGGCGACGGTGCCGGGATCGGATACCGGCAGCAGGAGATGTTGGATGCGCATGCAGACAGGGTGCGACCGCGTTGCGCGCCTGTCCAGCGCAGGCCGCTACCGGCGGTCAAGACGTTGCAACAGGCGGCACCGTGACGCCTGCGCTGTGCTGCCACGCTGTGCCTGCCGTGCCTGCGTTGCGCAGTGCGGTGCAGGCGCGCGGTATCCCCACCCCTTGAGGATGCCGCGCGACCTGCCTTGTCCACGGAGGAGGGAGCAGGATGGGCATCATCAATGGCAGGCCGCTGGGCCTGGCGGCGGAGGACGCAGCGCAGGCGCGGCTGGAATCGGACGTGATTTTCGGCTGCGTGTTTCTCGGCTTCCTGCACGACGCGCTGCAACAGGGCGTGGTGCTGTGCTGGGACGTGGACCCGGCCGATCCGCCCGCACAGGTGGAGCAGGGCATCCACGCGCTGCAGGGCGTGCTGGAGCGGTTGGTGGTGCTGACCGGCATCCAGACCGATACGGTGCGGGTCGGCCAGAGTCCCCGCTACGAACCGGCACGCCGCCAGATCGCCATCGCCGCCGTCTCGCGCCCGCACGGCGACGATGCGGCCCGGCAGGCGCGTCGCCAGATCCAGTGGACACCGGAGGTGGAACAGCGCATCACCGAACTGCTGGACAACGATCCGCTGATGGAACAGAACCTCGACGCCGAGTTCGGGGCGTACTACGGCATCGTCGATCATCCCGACAACATCAACCCCTTGGTGATCAGCTCGGTGCGCCGGTTGATTCCGTATGCGGACGAAGGCGGTCGCTGGAACCGCCGCGTGCCCGGGCATGGCTTGATCCACTACGACGATCCGGCATGGACGCTGGAACAGGCCCGGCAACTGCCCAAGCAGGCCGGTTCCATCGAAACCGCGGCGCGCATCGCGACGTGGGACGGCGACGGACACGTCTGCGGCTACTGCCACGGCATGGTCTGGGCGGTGGCCCAGGTGCGGTGCAACTTCCCCGACGGGCGTCCGTTCGAACTGGGGCTGGGCAGGAACACGCACAAGCTGGCGTCGTGCTTCGGCTGCAGCACGTTCCTGCACGCCAACGGCCTGGCCCCCAGTTCGATGCACCTGGGACGCTCGGATTCGTGGGTGCCGCTGCCCGAGGGCGACGATGGCGTGGCCGTGTTCAACCTCGGGCTGGGCAACGAGGCGCGCCACCCGGGCATCGTTGCCGGGTTGAACGCGGCATGGGCGACACACGTGGCCGGCTGGCTGCTGGCCGGTGCGCGCATCGCCGCGCAGGACACCGCCCGGCTCTCGCCCGACGTGCGTGCCGTGGCGCACACGCTGCAGCGCGAGGCCTTCGCGCGCGGGCGCGATACCCGTGCGGTGGCGAACCTGTTCCTGGATGCGTTGACCGTGCATCAGAAGGATCTGCAGCGGCTGACGCGGTTCGTGGCGTAGCGGGCGGTGCGCGTGGCAGTACTCAACATGTTGCATGGTGTTGCGGGCGGCGGACCGGGATGATCCCCGGCCCTCCACCGCGATGGGCACGCCCATGCACCAGCCCACCCCAACCGCCCCGACTGCCGCGCCGAAGGATCACATGATGTGGGCCGTCCTCGGCATCATCGTGGGCTTCTTCCCGCTGGGTATCGTGGCAACCGTCCATGCCTGCCGCGTGTCGTCGCAGTTTCTGGCCGGCAACGTCGAGCAGGCCAACGCATCGTCGCGCAAGGCGTTGCGCTGGTCGGTCGCCTCGTTGCTGACGATGCCGGCACTACTGGTGGTGTTCATTGCATATGGATTGCTGATGCGCGCATTCGCCTGAGCGCGCGGCATCACACGCGCGTCCTGCCGCTCCAGCGGCCGGCATGCGGCAGGCCATCGGTGAGTACCACCTGGATTCGCGCCGCCGGTGCCTCCCGTTGAAAAGGCGAAGGGGCTATCCTCGCTCGCAGGAAACCGGCGAGTTCATCGGATGAAGAGCAGGCAACAGTACGTGGTGGTGGGCGTGGTAACCCTGGCGTGGTGCCTGGTCGCCGCCGGCTATTGGGTGGGCAAACGCCTGGCATTGGCCGAGCACTGTGGCCCCAGCGCCGGGCAGGTTGTCACGTGCCCGTCCCCTGCCGATCCAGCTGCCGGTAGCCGATAGCCTCGGCCAGGTGCGCGCTGGCGATGGCAGCGCTGCCCTCCAGATCGGCAATGGTGCGTGCCACGCGCAGGATGCGGTGCATCGAGCGGGCGGAGAGCTGCAGGCGCTCCACTGCGTCTTCGAGCAGGTCCTGGTCGGCATTGCCCAGCCGGCAGTGCAGGGCGAGCAGCGCCGGCGGCAGTTGTGCGTTGGGCATGCCGCCGCGCGCGAG
Source organism: Stenotrophomonas sp. LGBM10 (assembly GCF_046736075.1). GTDB lineage: Bacteria > Pseudomonadota > Gammaproteobacteria > Xanthomonadales > Xanthomonadaceae > Stenotrophomonas. The sequence continues at coordinate 1,971,891 of NZ_CP177163.1, read as the reverse complement.
CTGCACGTTGCGCGCGGCGATCACGCGTGCGCGCACGCTGGCGCTGTCTTCGCCGGCGGGCGCGTCGTCGCGCATCGCGCGGGGTTCCAGCCGTGGCACGTCCACGTGCAGGTCGATGCGGTCCAGCAGCGGGCCGGATACGCGGCCGCGATAGCGGGCGATGGCGTCGGCGCTGCAGCGACAGCGCCCACTGCGGTCGCCGGCCCAGCCGCAGGGGCAGGGGTTCATCGCGGCGATGAGCTGGAAGCGTGCCGGAAAACACTCGCTGCGTGCGGCCCGGGTGACCACCACGTGCCCGGACTCCAGCGGCTCGCGCAGCACTTCCAGCGCATGGCGGCTCCACTCGGGCAGTTCGTCGAGGAACAGGATGCCGTTGTGTGCGAGCGAGATTTCACCCGGGCGCGGGTGTGATCCGCCGCCCACCAGCGACACCGCGCTGGCGGTGTGGTGTGGCGCGCGGAACGGACGCTCGCGCCAGCGCGACGGGTCGATGCCGTGGGCGCTGCACGATGCCACGGCAGCGGTTTCCAGCGCGTCGGCGTCGCTGGGCGGTGGCAGGATGCCGGGGAGCCGCGAGGCCAGCAGGGTTTTGCCGCAGCCGGGCGTGCCGAGCAGCAGCAGGTGGTGGGCGCCGGCGGCGGCGACCTCGAGCGCGCGGCGCGCCTGGTGCTGCCCGCGAACGTCACGCAGGTCGGCGCTGGCCGGTGCAGGCGCGGGTTCGGCGGTGGCGGCAGGTAGCGACCGGCCATCGAGGCCCGCGCAGACCTCCAGCAGGGTGCGCGCGACGCGCACATCGGCATGCGCGGCGAGGGCGGCTTCGGCGGCGTTGTCCGGTGCAATCACCAGGGCGCGCTGTTCGGCGGCGGCGGCGAGCGCGGCGGGTAGCACGCCGTCCACGCCGCGCAGTTCGCCGGTCAGGGCGAGTTCGCCGAGGAACTCATGGCCGTCCAGCGTGCGTGGATCGATCTGCCCGCTCGCGGCGAGGATGCCCAGTGCGATGGCGAGATCGAAACGCCCCCCTTCCTTGGGCAGGTCGGCGGGTGCAAGGTTGATGGTGATGCGCCGCTGCGGGAACTCGAACTGGGCGCAGAGCAGCGCGGCGCGCACGCGGTCGCGCGATTCACGTACGGCGGCGGCCGGCAGCCCGACGATCTGGGTATGCGGCAGCCCACCGGTAAGCATCACTTCGATGCGCACGGCAGGCGCGTTGACGCCGGCCCGGGCGCGGCTGTGCACCAGGGCCAGGCTCATCTGCGTGCGTTCCAGTCATCGGCCATGCCGCCCACGATGGCGGGGCACGCCGGCATGGTCCATCAGCGCTTGCCGCACCCGCGGGTAGGCAAGCGCGCCGGCTCAGGCGGCTGGCGGTGCCGGGTCGCGTGCCTCCAGCTCGGCCACGACCTTTTCCAGCGCTTCCAGCTTCTCGCGCGTTTTCAACAGCACGGCGCGCTGGACGTCAAATTCCTCGCGGGTAACCAGGTCCAGCTTGCCCAGCCCGGCCTGCAGAGCGGTCTTGAACGTGGCCTGCAGTTCCTCGCGCGACTGGCGCAGGCCCGGCGGGACCATGTCGCTCAGGCGGCGGGCCAGGTCATCCAGGTGGTTGAGGTCGATCATGCTGTGCTCCGCGGGGTATACGCTAAGGATAATCCGCCACGGCGGCGCCGGCACCGATACGGGTGCATCGCGTTCACCGGCGGACAGGCGTTATTCTCGCTCGCCGGAAATACAGGAGCCCAGCAGATGAAGATGGTCATGGCGGTGGTCAAGCCGTTCAAGCTCGACGACGTGCGCGAAGCGCTGGCCGAGCGCGGCGTCACCGGGATCACGGTGACCGAGGTCAAGGGCTTCGGGCGGCAGAAGGGCCATACCGAGCTGTACCGCGGTGCCGAGTACGTGGTCGATTTCCTGCCGAAGGTGAAGATCGAAGTGGCGGTCACCGACGGTCAGGTCGAGGAGGTGGTCGAGGCCATCGTCAAGGCGGCAGGCACCGGCAAGATCGGCGACGGCAAGGTGTTCGTGTACGACCTCGGCAGCGTGGTGCGCATCCGCACCGGCGAACTCGACGCCGACGCGCTGTAAGGCAGAGGGTGCCGCATTGCCCGGCACCCGGCCCTCAGGCTGCCTTGAACCAGCGATAGAAACGCTTCCAGCCCACGCGCAGGCTGGCCACCCAGCGTGGGTCGGCCACCAGCGCGGCCTGCGAGGGCGTGGGCTTCAGCCCGGTCAGGCGCTGGCGCATCTTCAGCAGGTTCTTCATGTCGCTGCGGCGCAGCTGGCGCGAGACCGGGTGCACCGGCAGCCAGCGCGGGCTGCGCCAGGCCGAGGTGAAGTCGACCAGGACCGGCACGCCGCCGCTGACCATCACATTGGTGCCGTGCAGGTCGTTGTGGGTGATGCCGGCCGCATGCAGGCGGCTGAGGGCGTACTGGAGCTGTTCGAACACCTCGACGCCCACCGACTGGGCGGCGCTGAGCGTCTGGCCGGGAATGAACTCCATGCCCAGGGCCAGGCCGCCGATGGTGCCGAGCAGGGCCGGGGCATGTTTCCAGCCGCTCAGGCGTTGCAGGATGCGCGCTTCGCGGCGCACCAGCAGGCGCGCCAGCAGCGATAGCGGTGTGCCGCGATAACGGGTGTAGTCCTTGACCACCGCCGGCTGCCCGTTGAGGCAGGTGCGGTAGACGTCGGGTTCGAGAAGGCGTTCGCCGCGCTTGAGCAGCTCGGCGGGGGCGGTGTCATCGACACACGGGGAAGCGAAATTGTTCATGGGGGTCTGGGCGACCCGGCGGTCGGCGCAATGCGTCAGGCGTACCGGTGCTGCTGTCTAAGGCGGGAACTAAAGATTTCGTTAATTTTAGTACTCGCGAGTACACCAAACCAGTATTTGTCGGAGAAATGTCGTAGGCGGGCGTGGAACAGTTCGTCACGCAGAATCGGACAAAGGTGTCTCAATTCGACTAATGTCGTTATGAATCAGACGGTTGCGATTTCCGTTGATTGGGCGATGCGTCCCAGGAACGGCAGCAGTGCGTCGCGCAGCTGGTCCAGGCCCGGCTGCTCGATGGGGAAATGCCCGCACTGCTCCAGCAGCACCCGCTGGCGGGGCGCGGCCAGACGCGCGTAGAAGCGGTCGCTGATCCGCACGGGCGTCCAGGCGTCGCGGTCCGGATGCACCATCAGCACCGGGCAGCGATCGAACTGCTCGGGCTCGCGCGCCGGGGCGGTGTCGAACAGGGAGGCCAGCAGGCCCAGCGGCACGCGGTTGCCGCCCCCGAGCGGGTCGCTGCAGACCAGGGCGGCCAGCGCGGGATCGCGGGACATGCGGTCCATGTGGGTGAACCAGCGCACCGGTATCCGCAGGCCGCGGGTGACCCGGCTCAACGGGCGCAGCGCCGGCAGCAGCGCCCGCATCCACGGGCGCCGCACCAGTGCGGCCTGCACCTCACGGTCGCGGGGGTCGGCCAGGGTGGTGGCGACCAGGCCGCGCACATGGGGCGACTCGGCCGCCACCAGGTAGGCCAGGTAGCCGCCGATGCTGGCGCCCAGCAGCACCACGGGGCGCGGGCGTTGCGCATGTTCGGCCTCGATCAGCGCCAGCAGCGTGCGCTTCCATGCGGCGTAGTCCACCTGCGTCCAGTGTCCACGGCTGAGGCCATAGCCGGGCAGGTCGGGGGCCAGCACTTCGTGGCCGGCCACGGCCAGGCGCTGGGCCAGCGGCGCGAACATCCGCCCATAGCCGCCCGCACCATGAATCAGGACGACGGTCAGCCCGGCATCGGCGGGTCCATGCCGATCCAGCCACAGCGGCCCGGCCGGACCCTCGACGCGGACGGCGCAGGGTGCCTGCGCGCCCGGCACCGGGTCGAAAAAGCGCTCGTAGGCCTGGCTCAGGGACGGATACGGATCGGCGGCGGCAGCGTGGGACATCGGCCTAGTCTAGGCCTCCGTTTGCCGCCGGCACGCTGAACCTGAGCCGCTGCCCGCTTGACCCCGACGCGGGTGCTGCGGACCATACGCTGTTATCGCGACATTGGCGGCCGCCCCTCCCCGGCACGTCCCCGCCCCCTGCCGCCCTGCCGGTGCCGGTTTCTCCCGTGCATCGTCCCCCCGTTCCAGGTCCGGCCCTGCCGGAGGAAGACTGATGATCAAAATCGTGCTGGCAGTGCTGTTCGTCGCCTGCGTGCTGTACATCCATTACCGCGGCAAGGTGCGTGCGCGCTGGTCGCGCCAGCTGCTGGACCACTCCAGCTTCATGGCCCCGATCAACGTGATCATGTACATGTTCTCCAAGGTGCCGACCACGCCGTTCCTGGACCCGGGCAAGGCGTTCCCGCAGCTCGAACCGCTGCGCGAGAACTGGCAGATGATCCGCGACGAAGCGCTGGCCCTGCGCGATGCGGACAAGATCGCCGCGTCGAGCACGTTCAACGATGCCGGCTTCAATTCGTTCTTCCGCCGTGGCTGGAAGCGCTTCTACCTGAAGTGGTATGGCCCGTCGCACCCGTCTGCGAGGACGCTGTGCCCGAAGACCACCGCGCTGCTGGAGTCGTTGCCGGACGTGCGCGCGGCGATGTTCGCCCAGCTGCCGTCGGGCAGCGAGCTGCGCCCGCACCGCGATCCCTTCGCCGGCTCGCTGCGCCTGCACCTCGGCCTGGCCACGCCGAACGATGACGCCTGCTACATCGAAGTGGACGGCATCAGGAAGAGCTGGCGCGACGGCGAGTGGATGATGTTCGATGAAACCTACATCCACCACGCGCACAACGAGACCCCGGACGACCGGGTGATCCTGTTCTGCGACATCGCCCGCCCGCTGCGCTTCGGCCTGCCGGGCCTGTTCAACCGTGCGGTGGCGTCCACGCTGCTGGCCGGTGGCGCCTCGCCGAACCTGCCGGGCGATCCCACCGGTGGCGTCAACAAGGCCTTTGGCGGCGTTTACAAGGTGCGCCTGAAGGCCAAGGCGCTGCGCGAGCGCAGCGTAGTGGCCTACCAGGTGATCAAGTGGGGCCTGGTGGTGGCGGTGATTGCCGGGATCTGGGCGATCTGAGGCCTTGGGGTGCCGGCCAGCGGCCGGCACTACCGGAATACGAAAAACCCGCGCTGTTGCCAGCGCGGGTTTTTTGTTGGACCACAGGCCCCCCGGTAGAGCCGACCGTTGGTCGGCTGGCCGCGCGCAGCGCGGCAACCATCGGCATCGGCGTCTAACGCATCAGCCCTTCAGGGCAGACGCCACGAAGGGCGGGGTGACCAGCACGCCGGTGTGCAGCGCGGCGGTGTAGTACAGGGTGTCGAACGACTTGGACGCCGAGTCGGCCTGGCGGAAGTCGAAGCTGCTCTGGCCCTTGCGCGCCAGGGTCACGCTCCACCAGCCGGTGGGGTAGCACGGCTGCGGGAACGGCAGGGTCTTGAACGAACCGAAGCCGGCCTTGCCCATCTCGGTGCGCATTTCGTTGATCAGGTCCAGCTGCATCAGCGGCGACTCGGACTGCTGCACCAGGATGCCGTCGTCCTTGAGCGCCTTGAAGCAGCTCTCGTAGAAGGCCTTGTTGAACAGGCCTTCGCCCGGGCCGACCGGATCGGTGGAATCAACGATCACCACGTCCACGCTGCCGGCCGGGCAGTTGGCCATGTAGGCCACGCCGTCATCGAACATCAGCTCGGCGCGCGGGTCATCGTTGGACTCGCACAGTTCCGGGAAGTGCTTGCGGGCCATCACGGTGACCTGCTCGTCGATGTCGCACTGGGTCACGCTCTCCACGCCCGGGTGCTTGAGCACCTCGCGCAGGGTGCCGCAGTCGCCGCCGCCGATGATCACCACGCGCTTGGGCGCGGCGTGGGTGAACAGCACCGGGTGGCTGATCATCTCGTGATAGAAGAAGTTGTCCTTGCTGGTCAGCATGATGGCGCCATCGATGGTCATCAGGTTGCCCCAGTCGGTGGTCGCGAAGATCTCGATCTTCTGGAACGGCGACTGCACTTCGTCCAGCTTGCCGGTCAGGCGGTAGCCGATGGCCGAGCCGGTGCGCTCGAAGTGCTCGATGTACCAGTTGTTGTTGTCAGTCATGGAGAAACGGTCCTGTTCGGGGGTGTTGGAGCCGGGCGGGCGGCGGGGGCCGCGTGGCACTAGCCACATCCGGACGGGTCGGCCTGTTCAGGTTCTGACCTGGGCACGGGCGCGGGCGCGCATGATAACGGAGCTGTCGCCATATAGGCGTTATCATGCACCCCCTTTTTTACCAACCAGGCCCACTGAAATGACCGATTGGTCCCTCGACCAAGCCCGCAAGACCTACTCGATTCCGCATTGGGCGGATGGCTACTTCGACGTGGATCAGGCAGGACACATGGTGGTGAGACCGACTGGCCAGGACGGCCCGGTGGTGTCCTTGCCGAAGATTGTGGACGCCGCCCGCGAGGCCGGCGCCAAGCTGCCGCTGCTGGTGCGCTTCCCGGACATCCTGGGCCAGCGCCTGGGCAAGCTGCAGGCCGCCTTCGCGCAGGCCCAGGCCGACTGGGAATACCCGGGCGGCTATACGGCCGTGTACCCGATCAAGGTCAACCAGCACCGTGGCGTGGCCGGCACCCTGGCCAGCCACCACGGCGAGGGCTTCGGCCTGGAAGCGGGCAGCAAGCCGGAACTGATGGCCGTGCTGGCGCTGTCGCGCCCGGGCGGGCTGATCGTGTGCAACGGCTACAAGGACCGCGAGTACATCCGCCTGGCCCTGATCGGGCGCAAGCTGGGCCTGCAGACCTTCATCGTGATCGAGAAGCCGTCCGAGCTGAAGCTGGTGCTGGAGGAATCCAAGGCGCTGGACGTCAAGCCGGGCCTGGGCGTGCGCATGCGGCTGGCCTCGCTGGGCGCCGGCAAGTGGCAGAACAGCGGTGGCGACAAGGCCAAGTTCGGCCTGTCCCCGCGCCAGCTGCTGGACCTGTGGAAGTCGCTGCGCGACACCGAATACGCCGACTGCCTGAGCCTGCTGCATTTCCATATGGGCTCGCAGATCTCCAACGTGCGCGACATCGCCAACGGCATGCGCGAAGCCACCCGTTACTTCGTCGAGCTGTCGCGCCTGGGCGCGAAGATCACCCACGTCGATGTGGGCGGTGGCCTGGGCGTGGATTACGAAGGCACCCGCTCGCGCAGCTTCTGCTCGATCAACTATGGCCTGGATTCCTATGCCAGCAACATCGTGCAGCCGCTGGCCAATGCCTGCGAAGAACACGGCCTGACCCCGCCGCGCATCGTCACCGAGTGCGGCCGCGCGATGACGGCGCACCACGCGGTGCTGATCGCCAACGTGTCCGAGGTTGAGGAGGCGCAGGAAGGCCGCGTGCCGGACCAGCACGACGATGAGCCGGCGGCGATCCGCCACCTGCGCGAGATTCACGAGGAACTCGACCAGCGCCCGGCCGTGGAGCTGTTCCAGGAAGCCCAGCATTTCCATGCCGAAGGCCTGTCCAGCTATGCGCTGGGCCAGATCGACCTGCCGCAGCGCGCGCGCATCGACGACCTGTTCTATGCCATCGCCCATGCCGTGCGTGCGCGGCTGAGCTATGACGAGAAGAGCCATCGTCCCGCGCTGGACGAGCTGAACGAGCGCCTGGTCGACAAGTACTTCGTCAACTTCAGCGTGTTCGAGTCCATCCCCGATGCCTGGGCGATCGACCAGGTGTTCCCGATCGTGCCGATCGAGCGCCTGAACGAGCAGCCGTCGCGTCGCGGCATCATCGCCGACATGACCTGCGATTCGGACGGCATGGTCAAGACCTATGTCGAGAACGAGAGCCTGGACAGCTCGTTGCCGCTGCACGCGATGAACGCCGGCGAGAGCTATCGCATCGGCTTCTTCATGGTCGGCGCGTACCAGGAAATCCTGGGCGACATCCACAACCTGTTCGGCGACACCGACGCGGTGGAAGTGCTGGCCGATGCCGACGGCTATGCGATCACCCAGCAGCGCCGCGGCGACACCACCGATGTGATGCTGGATTACGTGGGCTACAGCCTGGCCGATCTGCGCGCGAGCTATGCCGAGCGCGTGGCGGCGGCCAAGCTGTCGCCGGAACGTGCCCAGGAGCTGTCGGCGGCGCTGGAGGCGGGCCTGACCGGCTACACCTACCTGTCCGACGAGCCGCTGGTCTGATCGGCGCGGTCGACCGCACCTTGATGCGTGGCGCGGCGGCGCGATGAGCAGCCGCGCCATCATTCACCTGCTGCTGCATGCCGCGGTGCCGGCGCTGCTGGCGTGGCTGTTCTGGCGCAAGCGGTTCGCGTCGGCATGGCTGTTGCTGCTGCTGGGCTGGATCATCGACCTGGACCACCTGCTGGCCGACCCGATCTACGCGCCCAACCGCTGCAGCATCGGCTTCCATCCGCTGCACACCGCGCCGGCCATCGCCGTGTATTCCGGGCTGTGCGTGCCGAAGAAGACCCGGCTGTTCGGCATCGGGTTGATCGTGCATATCGTGCTGGATGCCATCGACTGCTGGTGGATGCACGCGGGCAGATGAGGGGGATTCCCCCGTACCCCGTGGATCACCCTGCGGGCAGCGTCAACGTTGCGCGCAGGCCGGGGTGTCCATTGCGCAGCACCAGCGTACCGCCGTAGCTCTCGGCGATATCGGCCACGATCGCCAGGCCCAGCCCGCTGCCGGGCGCACGCTCGTCCAGGCGAACGCCCCGGCCGAGCGCACGTTCCAGGTCGTCCTCGGGCAGGCCGCTGCCATCGTCGATCACGTCGATGCGCACGCAGGGGCCGACATGGGCCACCGTCACCTCGACCCGATGCGCGGTCCATTTGCCGGCGTTGTCGAGCAGGTTGCCAAGCATCTCTTCCAGGTCCTCGCGCGCACCGGCGAAGGTGCCGTGGGCATCCGGATCGTAGTGGAAGGACACCTCGCGGCCGACATGCACGCGCTGCATCAGCCCGCACAGGCTGGCCACCACCGGCGCCACCGGTGTGCGCTGCTGGCTGTCCGCGCCGATGCCGGCGGCCAGGTAGCGCTCGATGCTGGCCTGCATGCGCGCGGTTTCGCTGCGCAGGGTCTGCCGCCAGTCGCTGCCATCGCCCTCGGCTTCAGTGGCAAGCACGGTCAACGGGGTCTTCAGCGCGTGGGCAAGGTCCTCGGCGCTGCGGCGCGCGCGCAGCACCATGCGCGCATGGTGGTCGAGCAGATCGTTGAGCTGCGCTGCCAGCGGGGCAACCTCCTTGACCAGGCCCTGTTGTGGAAAGCGCACCTGCTCGCCGTTGCGCACCTGCCCGGCGATGCGGCCGAGCTCGGCCAGCGGGCGCAGGCCGTAGTGCACCTGGGTGACCAGCACGGCGAACCACAGCGCGATCAGCACCGCCAACGCCAACGCGGTGCGCTGGCGGAACGCGCTGACCTGGGCGTCGAGATCGCTGCGGTCGGTGGCCACCACCACCTGCAGCGGCATTGCCATGCGCGGCAGCGTCACCTGCTGCGCGAGGGCGCGCAATGGCTGCTGCAACGGACCGGTGGTGTCGTACGCCTGCGCCGGCCCGGTCCGCAGCGTGGCCGGCGTCAGCAGGGTTTCGTCCCATAGCGAACGCGACTGCCCCAGCGGCAGGCCCTTGGCGTCCTGCACCTGCCAGTAGGTGCCGGAGAACACGCGCTGGTAGCGCTCATCCGACAGTGCCCGGCGCAGCTGCAGGCCGCCCTGCGCGTCGCTCTCGGCCAGTGCCAGCACCGCGATCAGTTCGTTGCCCAGGCGCTGGTCCATTGCCGCGCGGGCCGAGCGCTCGAACATCGCGCCCAGCCACCAGGTGGCTACCGCCGAGACCAGGATCAGCCCCAGTCCTCCGGCGAGCAGCAGCCGCGTGCGCAGCGACCCGGTGGTCATGGTGCGGCCGACAGCCGGAAACCCTGCCCGCGGTGGGTATGGATCAGTTCGGTGCCGAGCTTGCGACGGATCCGCCCGATCAGCACGTCCAGCGTGTTCGAGTCCGGATCGAAGCCGGCCTCGTAGACGTGTTCTCCCAGCCGCGACCGGCTGATCACGATGTCCGGGTGATGCATGAAGTAGCTGAGGATGCGCTGCTCCTGCGGACTGAGGTGCAGCAGCTCGCCATCCAGCTCGAAGCGGCCGGCATTGACGTCCAGCAGCAGCGGCCCGCACTGCAGGCGCGGGCTGGCGTGGCCGGCGCTGCGCCGGATCAGCGCGCGCAGGCGCAGCAGCAGCTCCTCGGGCTGGAAGGGTTTGGTCAGGTAGTCGTCGGCCCCGGCATCGAAGCCGGCCAGCTTGTCGTGCCAGCGCGCCCGTGCGGTCAGAACCAGCACCGGAAACCCCTGGCCGGCCTGGCGCCAGCGCTCGATCACGCTCAGGCCATCAAGGCCGGGCAGGCCCAGATCGACCACCGCCGCGGCGATGTCCTCGATCTGGCCCAGCGCTTCCACGTCCCGACCGTCTGCGCTGTGCAGCACCACGTAGCCGGCGTCCTCCAGCAGGCTCTGCAGGCGGCTGGCAAGCAGGGCGTCGTCCTCGGCGAGCAGGATCCGCATCAGTCTTCTTCCATCTTCAGCAGGCGACCGCTGCGCGCATCATAGTCGAGCTCCATCACCACGCCGTTGGCGCCGAGGATCTCGATCTCGTAGCGGTCATCGTCCAGCTCCACTTCCACCAGCTTGCCCGGATAGCGGCGCAGCGCGTCGGCCACGACCTGCTCCAGCGGTACATAGCGGCCCTGGCGCACCGCCTGGCGCACCGCGTCCTGCTGGCGTGCGCCGCCGTCGAGCACCCGCGCCGGGTCCTGCGGGGCGATACCAAGCAACAGCGGCAGCAGCAGTGACACGGCAGACATGGCCAATCATCGTGGAGGGATGCGTACGGTATACGGTGCGTGTCTAAACGTTGTCTAACAACCGGCCTCATGGTGCGGTTAGGTGCGCTTGCCAGACTGGCGGTGCCGGAATCACCCGGCTACCCCTGGAGCACCCCCATGAACCTTCCGATGCTGACCGCCGTGCTGACCGCGGCCCTGTTCTCCGCCCCGGCCTTCGCTGCCGACCTGTCCGCTGCCGAGGTGCAGGCCAAGCTGCGTGCGGCCGGCTACACCCAGGTACATGAGCTGGACCGCGAGGACGGCGTGTGGGAAGCCGACGTCACCCGTGCCGACGGCACCATCGATGAAGTGATCGTCGACCCGTCCAATGGCGAGATCTTCGATGCCCGCAGCGGTCGCACCGTGCTGGATGCCGGGCAGATCCTCGCGCTGGCCGGCAAGGCCGGTTTCCAGAAGATCGAATCGTTCGAGCGCGAGGGCGCGACCTGGACGCTGGAAGCCCGCAATGCACGCAACCAGCGCGTGGACGTGCGCATGAGCGGCTACGACGGCCGCGTGCTGTCGAGCCGTCGCGATGGCTGGTGGGACTGACCGCGCGCGGCGGAAACGACAACGGCCGGGTTGCCCCGGCCGTGGATGTGGATGCGGCCGGCCGGCTTACCAGCCGATCGGCGGCGGGTCCCAGTAGCCCGGGCCACGCCCGTAGCCATACCCGCCATACGGGCCACCGCCGTACGGGCCGAAGAAGCCCGGCCCCTTGCCTTCGCTGACCTGGATGTTGACGTTGACCCCGCGGGTCCTGCCTTCATCGTCGGTGTAGTTCTTGCTGAGGTTGAGTTCGGCGGCGTTGAAGTGGGTGTTGCCGTAGTTCTTGGCGTAGCCGATGCCGGTGGTGAAGCTGCCGTTGACCCGCAGCTTGTCGTCGGTGACGTGGGCGATGCCGTTGCCGGCACGCTCGCTGACCCCGCGGCCGCTCTTGTCGCCATAGAAGGTGCCCGGCGGATCGCCGCGCAGCGACGGATCGCCCAGGTACTGCAACGGCTGGTCGGGGATGGTCAGGTCCAGGCCGGTGGCCGACTGCGGGCCGGTGGCGCCTGCAGCGGACTGGGCCAACGCCACGCCGGGCATGGACAGGCACAGCAGCAGGGGAAGCAGGCGGATCATGGGAAGCTCCGGGGCAGACAGGCGGGACGGCCGACAGCGCTGACGCTAGCAGCCATTGTTTGAATGATGCCTGTCATGCCGCCAGTTGCAAGGGGAACTCAGCCGAGCCGCTCGAAACCGAACAGGGCCGCCAGGGGATGCCGCCGTCGCTCGATCCGGGCGCGCAGCAGCCCGGCACCGATCATCGAGTAGGTAATGCCATTGCCGCCGTAGGCCATCGCGAACTGGACCCGCGGCCCCCACTGCGGGTGGGGACCGAAGTAGGGCAGCCCGTCTGCGGTCTCGGCGAACGTGCCGGCCCAGGAGAACGCCGGCTGCAGCGGCAGGTGCGGGAACAGCCGGGCCACCTGCTTGAGCAGGGTGCCGGCCTTGGCGACCACACGGCGGTCGCGGCGGGCCGGGATGTCCACCGCATCGTCCTCGCCACCCACCAGCAGACGGTGGTCACCGGTGGTGCGCATGTACAGGTACGGGCGGGCGGATTCCCAGACCATCGTGTCGCGCAGCGGGCCCAGCAGGGCCGGATCGATCGGGTCGGTGATGAAGGCGTAGCTGCTGCGGTTGCGCGCCACCGACGCGTCCAGCCAACGCTGGCCGGCATAGCCGGTGGCGAGCACCACGTGCCCGCAGCGGATGCGCACGCCATCCACAGTGCGCGCGTCGACGCCGCGCGAGGTGGGCACCAGCGTGTCGAGCACGGTGCGGTCATGCACCGCACATCCCCGCTGCTGCAGGCGGGCGAGCAGCCGGTAGGTGAGCCGATAGGGGTCGACGCGCGCGGCAAGCCGGCTCAGGATCGCGCCCGGGGCCTGGATGCCGAACCCGTCCGCCACGGCGGCCGCATCCAGCCAGCGCACGTCGAAGCCGTGCCGCAGGCGCAGCGCATATTCCTCCTGCAGTACCGCCCGATGGCGCCGCTTGCTGGCGTAGTACAGGCTGTGCATCGCGTGGCTGTCCACGTCGCGGAAGGCGGCGGCCACCGCGCGCAGCGCGGGAATGGCGTCGGCGCAGGCCTGGTAGGCCTGCACGCCCGCGCGCTCGCCGTAGCGGCGGGCGAGGTCGATCAGGTGGGTGTCGATCTCGTACTGCAGCAGCGCCGTGCTGGCCGCCGTGCTGCCCCACCCGATATCGCGCTGTTCGATCACCGCCACGTCGTGGCCGTGCGCACACAGTTCATCGGCAATCAGCGCGCCGCTGATGCCGCCGCCGACCACCAGTACGTCGCAGCGCAGGTCCTCACGCAGCGGGGGGAAGGCATGCATCAGGCCGTTGCGGACGGCCCAGAACGGATACCCGCTTTTCAGGTCCATGCGCTCAGGCCGTGGGGTGGCCGGTGTGCGGCGTCTGGATCAGGTCGGTGAGGTCGAAGCCCTGCTGCCGCGCGTAGGCCAGGTAATGGTCCTGCACGGTGCGGTCCAGCGTGGGGGTGCGCGCGAGCAGCCAGAGGAACTTGCGGTCCGGGCTGCCGACCAGCGAGACGCTGTAGTCCGGCGCGATCTGGATCACCCAGTAGTCCCCCTTGGTGAACGGCAACCAGCGCAGGCCCTTGGGCAGGAAGCTGACGGCCAGCCGCGCGCTGTCGTTGCCGGTGACGGACGCCTCGCCCATCGCTTCTTCGACCTCGCCGTCCATGCGGCAGCGGTTGACCACCTGTACGTTGCCGTTGTCCTGCAGCGTGTAGTGCGCGGAAACATCGGTACACCCCTCTGGCTCGTGCCGCATCGGCAGCCGCACGATTTCGTACCAGGTGCCCAGATAGCGGGGCAGTTTCAGGTTGGGCACGGTCTTGAGGTCGTCAGTGGTGTTCATCGCGGCCAGGGCAGGGAAGAGGCCCCTCACGATGCCCACGCCGCCGCCACGGGCGGGTGAAGCCCGGGCGAGGAGGACGTCGAGACACTGCGTTGTTGCGATGGGGTGCTGCGGTCATGGACGCGGCGCTATGCTGTCGGTCGACCACAGCGAGGGACATGCGGATGTATCAGGTGATTCTGCTGACGAGCGAAACCGGCTTCGTACGCGACCGTTGGGAAACGGTGGACGACGTGATCGACCACCAGGGCATCAGCTATTCCCTGCGCGCCGGGCCGCGCCAGCCGCTGCCCACCGACCATGCCTGGGACCCGATCGCGGTATACGCGCCCGAAGAGATCACCGAAGAGGAATTCCAGGACTGGTATGCCCGTCTGCAGCCGCAGGTGGAAGAGCTCCGGCTGAAGTACTGAGCCGCGCACACCCGGTCTGAACGGGGCCGGGTTTATAGTTCGCGCAGGCGCGGTGGTCCGCGCGAAGCCCGTGGTGCGCCGGTTTGTCTTCCCGTTTCCCTTCTTTCCTGTCGCGGCCGCTGGCCTGGTTGATGCTGCTGGCCTGGCTGGGGATGGCGCCGCTGGCGCTGGCCCAGAACGACGATCCGGCCGAGGCCGATCCCATCGCGCAGCTGGCGCAGGCCGACAAGGACCTCAAGCAGATCCAGGCCTCGCTGGACGACGGCGATACCCTGGATACGCTCAAGACGCTGTCCGACCGCGCCCTGGCGGTGCAGCGCGATGCGAAGGCGGCGCGCGACGCGCTGGACCCGCAGCTGAAGCAGGTTGAAGGACGGCTGGCGCAGCTGGGCGAGGTGCCCGAAGGGGCGACCGAAGCACGCGACATCGCGCAGCAGCGCAAGGCCATGACCCAGCAGCGGGCCGACATCGCCTCGGCCATCGCGCGGGCCAACCTGCTCGCCGACAATGCCAAACAGCTGAGCGCGGATATCGAGAAAATGCGCGTGACGCAGTTCAGCGAGGAACTGGCGCGCAAGGTCAATTCGCCGCTGTCGCCCTCGTTGTGGCGACAGTTCGCCACCCATGTGCCGGCCGACATCCACCGCCTGGTGCTGCTGTACCGGCAGGGCGAAAACACCGCACGCAAGGCCATCGCCGAACATGGCTGGGGAGCGCCGCTGACCGGGCTGGTGCTGGCGCTGGTGATGTTCTTCCCGCTGCGCCTGTGGCTGCGCGCGCTGGGCCGCCGCTATGCAGCGTCCGAACGCGCCCCGGATGGCCGCCTGCGCCGGTCCGGGCTGGCCGTGTGGCTGCTGGCGGTGGGAACGTTGCTGCCGGGGTTCGCGGCGGTCGTGCTGGTTGCCTCGCTCGACTCGATCGGCGCGATTCCGCCCCGGCTGCAGCAGTTGGCACTGCACTTCCAGGTGGCCACCTTCGTCGCCGCCTTCATCACGGCGCTGAGCGCGTGCCTGCTGGTGCCCAAGCGGCCTTCATGGCGGCTGCTGGCGCTCGATGACAGCGCCGCCTGGCGGCTGCGCAAGTACGCCTGGGGCGCGGCGGGGCTGACCTTCATCGGCATCCTGCTGGTGGAGATCAACCGCGCCTCGCGCACCAGCGAGATCACCACCGTTGCGGTCGACGGGCTGGTTGCCATCACGTACATGGGGCTGATCATCGCCATCCTGGTGTCGCTGGCGCGGCTGCACCGCCGCCAGGCCGCCGAGGCCGCTGCCAAGCTTGAGGCGCAGGACAGCGATGGCAAGGCCAAGGCCGATGGCAAGGCCAAGGGCGTGCCGCGCAGGAGCGGCTGGATCGTCCTGGCACGCGTGGCCGGGCATGTGGTGGTGGCTGCGGCCGTCATCGCGACCCTGCTGGGCTACCTCAACTTCGCGCTGTTCGTGGCCCAGCAGCTGGTCTGGGGTGCAGTGGTGCTGCTGGCGGCCTCGCTGCTGCTCAAGTTCGCCGATGACCTGGCCACCACGGCGCTGTCGCCCAGCAGCCGGGTGGGGCAGAGCATCGTGCTGACCACCGGGCTGAGCGAGGCACGGATCGAACAGGCCGGGGTGCTGCTGTCGGCGGTACTGCGCATCGGGGTGATCCTGCTGGCGGTGCTGGCGCTCGCCGTGCCATTCGGCAACCTCAACGCGTTCTACGGCGGGCTGGATACGCTGTCGGGCGGGTTGAAGATCGGCGAAACCACGCTCAAGCCGAGCAGCGTGGTGTATGCGCTGCTGGTGTTCCTGGTGGTATGGGCGGTCATGCAGGCGTTCCAGCGCTGGCTCACCGAAACCTACCTGCCGAAGACCGAACTGGATGCCGGCGCGCGCAACTCCATCAGCACCGTCACCCGCTACCTGGGCATCATCGCTGCCGTGCTGTGGGGCCTGACCGCGCTGGGCATCGGTTTCGAGAAGCTGGCGCTGGTGGTCAGCGCGCTGTCGGTGGGTATCGGCTTTGGCCTGCAGGCGATCACCCAGAACTTCGTCTCCGGCCTGATCCTGCTGGCCGAGCGGCCGGTGAAGATCGGTGACTGGGTCAAACTGGGCGATCAGGAAGGCGACATCAAGCGGATCAGCGTGCGCTCGACCGAAATCCAGGTCGGCGACAAATCCACCCTGATCGTGCCCAACTCGGAACTGATCACCAAGACCATCCGCAACATGACGATGGGCAATGCGCAGGGGCGCATCCAGATCCAGTTCTCGGTGCCGCTGAGCACCGATGTGGCTGCGGTACGCCAGATCCTGCTGGATGCCTATGCCGCGCATGTGGCGGTGCTGGCCGATCCGGCGCCGTCGGTGTTCATCGATTCGATCGCCAACGGCCAGATCGCGATCAACAGCTTCGCCTACGTATCCGGCCCGCGCGCCGTGTACGGGGTGCGCAGCGACCTGTACTTCAACATGCTGCAGAGCTTCGCCGCCGCCGGCATCGCCCTGTCCTCGCCGACCGACATCCACCTGGTACGCGATCCGTAATGCCAACCTCTGGCCGGCAACCCGACACCCCAGGCATCCACCCCGGTAATGCCGGCCGCTGGCCGGCAACCCGATAGCCCCTGCATCCGCACGGTAGTGCCGGCCGCTGGCCGGCAACCCGATAACCCCTGCATCCGCACGGTAGTGCCGGCCGCTGGCCGGCAACCCGATAGCCCCTGCGTCCGCACGGTAATACCGGCCGCTGGCCGGCAACCCGATAACCCCTGCATCCGCACGGTAATGCCGGCCGCTGGCCGGCAACCCGATAACCTCTGCATCCGCACGGTAGTGCCGGCCGCTGGCCGGCAACCCCGGCCACCGGCTCCGCGCGCTGTCAGCCGCGGTTGCCGCGGCGTGACGGCACCAGCGCGAAGGTATCCACGGCCAGCTTCTCGGCGTGGTTCAACCACGCGCGGATTTCCAGATCGTCCACTTCGTGATCCAGCCCGAACGGCACGTTGATGCGGCCCTCGGCGTCCGGCTGCACCCACTGCTGGGCCACCACCACCTTGCGCTGCGAGGACACCGCCTCGATCCAGAAGCCGCGGTCGGGCGACTGCCTGGCCACCATCTGCAGCATGTACTGGCCGGCGCGGGTGCGGCGGCCCTTCTGGGTGATCATGTGCGCCTGGCGGATGCTCGGGCGCGGGCCGGTGGTCGGGTCCAGCGGACCGTCCACGGCAATGCCGGTACGCAGCTGCTCGTCGCGGAACAGCTTGATGCCCTTGTCCTGGTTGACCAGCATGGCGCACCAGTCGCCATCGGCCGAGCCATCCTCGAAGGCGGTGCAGCGATCCACATAGGCCAGGGTGTTGGCCGGATCGGCCAGGTCGAACTGCTTGGAGGTGTTTTCCAGGTACACCGACTTCAGGTCCCACTGCTTGTCGTACTCCAGCAGCACCGGCGGTTGCACATGCTGCAGCCCGACCACCACCTGGTTGTCGTCATCGATGCGCAGCTGCCGGGTCTTGTCGCCCAGCCACAGCGAACGTGAGAAGGCCAGGTAACGCGGGTAGTCCCGGCCCTTGTCGCGGAACGCCGCCGCGCTCGCGCTGGCATGGTCGGCACGCTTGGGGTCGAGCAGCGAGCGGCCGAAGCCGATGGCGTTGATCTGCGGCTCGATCAGGCTGAGCAGGGTGGCGCCCGAATCCAGCGTGGAGGCATCGGTGGCGGCCAGCTGGCGCGGGGCGATGTCCTTGCCGAGGAACAGCAGCAGGTTCTCGCGCGTCTGGTTGGCCAGCACATGGCTGAGATCGTTGGGCATGGCCAGGTGGTCCGAGGCGATCACGATCAGCGTGTCGTCGCCATACGGGCTGGCCTGGATGCGATCGACCAGGCGGGAGATAAGGCCATCGGTGCACTTGAGCGCGTTGAGCAGGCCGATGTTGCCGTAGTCGCTCTGATAGCGGGTGCGCTTGCAGGCCACCGGCAGATGCCCGGCCGGATGGTGGGTGTCCATCGTGAGCGTGGTGAGCATGAACGGCTCGCCCTTGCGCGAGAGCTGCATGAAGCGGTCGTAGGCCTTGTCCAGCAGCACATCGTCATGCACGCCCCAGGTGGAGAAGTGCGAGCGCGCGATCTTCTGCTGCTTGAACCAGGCCAGATCATCGACCGCATCGAACCCGTGCGTGGCCAGGAACTGGCCCTTGCCGGCGAACTGGCCGTTGGCGCCCCCCAGATAGTGGTTGGTGTACCCCTGCTGCTTGAGGTAATCGCCCAGACACACCGCCTCGGGCAGGAAGCTGCCCATGCGGCCCATGCTGTTTTCATCGCCCTGCGCAGTGGTGAGCGGTACGCCGCACATCGACGACACCAGCCCGGCGATGGTCCAGCCGCCGCCTTCGGCCGAGGCCAGCCCGCGCACGTCCAGCGACTGAGCGGCGAGGCGGTTGAGGTTGGGCATCAGGCCGGGGAACGTGGTCTCGTCCAGATAGGTGCGCTCCAGGCTTTCACCGTAGATCCAGACGATGTTGCGCGGCTTGCGCAGCGGCTGCTGCGGCACGCGGTACTCCGGTGCCACCATGCTGTAATCGACCGGGCGCATCTGCTGGTACAGGCGCTGGCCATCGTGATACAGCGGGCTGACCAGGATCGCGCCGAACCACACCGCCAGGAAGCCACCGAAGATGGCAACGCCGTGTCCGCTGCGCTGCCAACGGCGCAGCCGCGTCATCGCCAGCGGCAGCAGCGACACCAGCAGCAGCACGATGTAGCCGGCGATGTAGGTTTTGAAATCGGCGATGCCGGCGCCTTCCATGTCCGCCCCCAGGTGATACAGGGTGGCGGCATTGAGCCCATCGCCGGAGAGCTTGTCGATCAACCACCACGTGCTGAGTGCCACCATCAGCAGCGACATCAGGCCGGCCTTCCACCACACCCACGTGCGTGATGCGAGCAACAGCCAGGCGAGCAGCAACAGCGACAGCAGCAGGATCCAGAGCATAGGCACATTCGGCAGCGGAGACAGGTGGTGATGGACGTCATGACGACGTGATTCCCATCCGACCGGCTGTCCAACCACATCTGCATGACAGGCCGATGACCCGATCATGCCTGCACGAACCTGACTGAAATGTTTGTTTTGAACGACAGCAAATGTCGTTTATCGCACTGCCATCTGCGACGTAAAACGCGCGTGAAAACGCGCGTCAACGATGCCCGCGTTCTTCCTTCGAACGTGCGCGACGATCGAATATCAGCGCACTCAGGATGATGCCAAGCCCGAGGAACACGCCGATCAACATCAACGTGAATGCGATGGCCGGGTAGCCGAACAGGTGCCAGCCGGTGTCCACTTTCATCATCATCGCCGCTGCCAGAATCAGCGCGGCGGTAACGATGCCGGCGGAGACACGGTTGGCGATCTTCTGCAGGTTCTCCATCAACCGCGATTCTTCCAGGCCCGTCACCTTCATCTGCAACCGGTTCTCGGCCAGCAGCGCGAGAATGTCGGTCATCTTGCGCGGCCCATCGCGCAGCAGCTGCTGCATCTCCATCGCTTCGCTGGCCAGGTTGGCCGCCGACAGCGACTTCTTCAGGCGCGCGCGCATCACATGCTGCAACTGGCGTTCGACGATGCGGCGTGTGTCCAGATCGGGCGACAACAGCCGGCACACCGTTTCCAGGTTGAGCAGTGCCTTGCCGAGCAGGCTCAGCTCGGGCGGTGTGCGCAGGCCGCTGGCGGTGGCGATGCGGACCAGGTCGAGCACCACGCGGCCTTCGGAGAAGCTGCTGTTGGCGGCATAGCGCGCGATCACCTGGCCGGTCTCGCGCAGGTAGCGTTCCTCATCGAACGACTCCAGCCGCGTGCTGATGCCGATGATCTCGTCGGCCACTTCCTCGCCGCGGCCGTCCACCGCAGCGAACAGCAGCTTCAACAGCCGCTCGCGCAGCCGTGGCGGCATGTGCGCGACCATGCCGAGGTCGAAGATCGCCAGGCGCCCGGCCGGGGTGACGCGCAGGTTGCCAGGATGCGGATCGGCATGGATCTCGCCATGCACGAAGATCTGATCGACATAGCCGCGGATCAGTGCCGCCGCCAGCGGCGCCATCGGCTGCTCGGTGCGGCGCACGTCGGGAATCATGTCCACCCGCACACCCTGCGCCAGCTCCATCGTCAGTACGCGATGGCTGCAGTAGTCCCAGATCGGCTGTGGCACCCACAAGGGTTTGAACGGACGCAGGTGCTGGCCGAAGCGCTGCAGGTTTTCCGCTTCGGCCTGGTAGTCCAGTTCCTGCATCAGGGTTTTGGCGAACTCATTGAGCCAGTCGCGCAGACGCACCCGGCGCCCGACCTGGGTGAGATGGTCGGCGGCCAGCGCGAAGCTGCGCAGCACGTCCAGGTCCGAGCGGAGCTGCGCGGCCACTTCTGGCTTCTGCACCTTCACCGCCACTGCGCGCCCGTCATGCAGTTCCGCGCGGTGCACCTGCGCGATCGACGCGCAGCCCAGCGGGACCGGGTCGAACGAGGCGAACAGTTTGGATACCGAGGCGCCCAGCTCCTGCTCGATGATCGCGTAGATGCGCTCCACCGGGATCGGCGCAACCTTCTCCTGCATCCGCTCCAGCGCCGTGGCGAACTCCACCGGCACCATGTCCGGCCGGGTGGAGAGCATCTGGCCGAGTTTGACGAAGGTGGGGCCCAGTGCCTCCAGGTCGGTCACGAACTGCTCGGGATTGCCCTCGGGCGGCAGGTCATGCACGGCCCGGGCATCCAGGTTCATGCCGGAGAACACGCCGGAATGGCGGTAGCGCAGCAACAGCCGCAGGATCTGGCTGCGGCGGTTCATGCCCTTGACCAGCGAGGGCGAACCGGGGGCGACAGGGGGCGTATTCAAGCAGGGCTCCGGCAACGGCGATCCACCGCAGTGTGGCCGGGCGCCGGTGGTGGAGCGGTGAATCCGGCGGCATCTACCGCGAACGGGGCAGGATCGGTCAGAATCGGCGCTTCGATCGATCCTTTGGAAGCCTCATGGCCGGTGCCAGTCTGTTCGCGTTGCTCGATGACATTGCGTCGCTGCTGGATGACGTGTCGGTGCTGACCAAGGTCGCGGCCAAAAAGACCGCCGGCGTGCTCGGCGACGATCTGGCGCTGAACGCGCAGCAGGTTACCGGCGTCAGCGCCAACCGCGAACTGCCGGTGGTGTGGGCGGTGGCCAAGGGCTCGCTGGTCAACAAGGCGATCCTGGTGCCGGCCGCGCTGGCGATCAGCGCGCTGGAAGCCTGGCTGCGCGGCAAGGGCTATCCGGTGCCGATCGTGGTTCCGCTGATGATGATCGGCGGCGCGTTCCTGTGCTTTGAAGGCGTGGAGAAGCTGGCACACCGCTTCCTGCATTCGAAGGAAGAGGACGAACAGAAGAAGGCCGAGCGGGTGAAGGCGCTGGCCGACGAGAAGGTGGACATGGTGGCGTGGGAGAACGACAAGGTGAAGGGCGCGATCCGCACCGACTTCATTCTCTCGGCCGAAATCATCGTGCTGTCGCTGGGCGTGGTGTCCGCTGCGCCGTTCCTCAACCAGGTGACCGCGCTGGTGGTCATCGCGCTGGCCATGACCGTGTTCGTGTATGGGCTGGTGGCCGGCATCGTGAAGCTGGACGACCTCGGCTTGTACCTGTCGCGCAAGGGCGCGGCGCTGGCCGCGTTCGGCCGTGGCCTGCTGGTGGCCGCGCCTTGGCTGATGAAGTTCCTGTCGGTGGCCGGCACCGCCGCGATGTTCCTGGTGGGCGGCGGCATCCTGGTGCACAACGTGCCGGCGCTGCATCACCTGGTGCTGTCACTCGGCGGCGAAGGCTCGTGGGGCTGGCTGGTCAACGCGCTGGGCAACATGGTGGTCGGCGTGATCGCCGGTGCGATCGTGCTGGCCGCGGTTACCGCCATCCAGAAGCTGCGCGGCAAGCACGCCGCGCATTGACGCCCGTAGCGCCGGGTTCTACCCGGCTGCTGGTGGTGCGCACGTCCCCGGCCGGGTAGAACCCGGCGCTACGGCCAGTCGCGCAATCCGTCCAGCTCGGCACGCGCCTGCGCCAACCGGCGCCCGGAGAGGGTGTCGATGGCACGTTGCAGGCGCGGCGACTGCGGATCGCGGGTGAACCAGCGCCGTGCCAGCACCAGCAGCGCCACCATCAGCGCTGTGCCGGCGACCAGCGACACCAGCAGCCAGCGGGCCGCGAATACCGCCAGGTCCACCCCCCACGCCTGCCAGACCAGCAGCACCGGTACCGCCAGCCACAGCCAGCACCAGGGCAGCCCGAGCAGCAGTTCGCCTACGGCGGTCTGCATGCGCAGCGAGGCCAACAGGCGCGACTGCTGCAGCACAGGCTGGTCGGGCTGCAGCTGCCGGCGCAGGTGCAGCCGTGCGGCGCTGGCGATGATCACCGCCACGCTGTAGGCATGCAGCGCCAGTGCGCTGACCATCACCGCCAGCGGTGGCTGCTGCCACCACACGTTGCCGCAGTAGATCGCCAGTGCCAGCCAGAACACCAGCTGCACGGCCTGCACCGCGCCGAAGGCGGACAGCTGGCGTTGCGCGGCGTGCTGCCGGTGGTGGCGCCAGGCCTCCATCGCGACGGGGCCTTCGCTGCCGTCGGCACCGCCGTACTGGTGCCAGAGCTGCTTGAGTGGGTCGTTGTGCATGGCGGTGCCCTCAGGGAGTGGGGTCGAAGCGCGCCCGCAGCTGCTGGCGCAGGCGGTGCAGGCGGGTGGAGACATTGGCACTGCTGATGCCCAGGATCTCGGCGATCTGGCGGTGGTCGTGGTCGTCCAGGTGCAGCAGCATCAGCGCGCGATCCAGCGGTGGCAGATCGCGGATCGCCGCCTCCAGCTGCCGCAGCGTATGCCGGTGTTCGGCCGGGGCGCTGTCGTCGGCGGCCACGGCCGCATCGTCCAGCACCGCGTGATGGCGTTGGCGCAGCTGCTGGCGGCGCAACTGCGAGATGGCCACATTCAACGCAACCCGGTACAGCCAGGTGGAGAAGCGCGCCCGTGCGGGATCGAAGCCGTCGAAGGCGTCCCAGGCCTGCACGCTGATCTCCTGGATCAGGTCCAGCCGATCTTCCTGGTGGGCGCAGTAGCCCCGGGCGATCTTCAGCACGATGCCGCGGTGCTGGGCCAGCAGCGCGGCGAAGCGGGCGCGGGGATCGGCGGCGGCGGTGGAAGTCATGTCCATACCCGGATGATTCGCACGGACGCGGCCGATATCACAGGGCGTGATCAGCGCGGTGGGTCGGCCGCCTGCACGCGGTTCTTGCCGACCCGCTTGGCCGCATACAGGGCGGCATCGGCGCGGCGCAGCAGCGTGTCGGCGTCCTCACCGGGCAGCCACTGGGCAATGCCGGCGCTGAAGTGCACCGGCACCCGCTGCTGGTCCAGCGGCAGCGGGCGCTGGGCCAGCGAGCGCTGCAGGCGCAGCAGCGTGGACATGCTGTCCGCGCCCGGCGTCTCCGGCAGCAGCAGCACGAACTCGTCACCGCCCAGGCGTGCGATCGCATCGCTGCTGCGCAGGTGCAGCTGGCAGACCGCCACCAGATGGCGCAGTACCGCATCGCCGCCGGCGTGGCCGTGGGCGTCGTTGGTGTGGTGGAAGTCGTCCAGATCGATCAGCGCCAGCGCCAGCGGGTGGGCATGGCGCGCGGCCCGGGCCAGCTCGCGCTCCAGCAGTTCGTCGAAGCCACGGCGGTTGAGCGCGCCGGTCAACGGATCGGTGCGGACCAGGCCGGAGACATCGCGCAGTTCCTGCTCCAGTTCGGCAATGCGGGCCTCGGCCTGTTCGACCTCGCGGCGGGCGTTGCCGAGGTGGTCGCGTGCCTGCAGGGCCTGCTCCTGCACGCGGCCGGTATCCTGCAGCACGTCCTGCAGCAGCAGGTTGAGGTCGGCGATGCTGCGCGCCTCTTTCAGCGCCAAGGCATAGCTGCTGATCCGGTCATGGTATTCGCCGGTACTGACCGCCATGCCGTCCAGGCGTTCGATGAAGCCGCCCATCAGGTGCTTCATCGCGACCTTGGAGTCGCTGATGCCCTGCTTGAGCAGGCCCTGCTTGTAGATCACCTCGCGCAGGTTGGCGCGCGCCTGGTCCACCGAGTCGCGGTCCAGCGGGCCGCTGATCAGGGCGCGCACCGCGTGCACCTGGCCGTGCAGCCAGCTGCTGTCGTCGAGCAGCTCGCCGATGTTGTCCAGCAGCAGGTCGAACAGGCTCAGCAGCAGCTCCTGCTGCTCCTGCCAGCCATCGCTGCGGACGCCGATCTGGTGGGTGAGCTCACGCAGCCGCTGCTCGATGGGCAACAGCGGCTGGCCCGGATGCCAGTGGCGCAGGTCGCCGGCGATGCGTGCCGGCTCGTCCTTCAGTTCGGGCATGTTCTGCAGCAGGCTGGCCACCGTGACCCCGAGCGTATGCCGCAGCAGCTCGCGCAGGCGCAGGCTGTCGGGCTGGCCGTCGGGGCTTTCCTGCTCGATGGTGCGGATGTACTTGTCGATCAGCTGGCGCATCGCGCGGCCATAGCTGACCCAGTCCGCACTGCGCTGCGCCGACTGCAGCCGCAGGCCCATGTCGCCCAGCTCGCCGGGCAGGGTGGACATGCCATTGGCAAAGGCGGCCAGCAGCGGTTCGGGCTGTTCGGCACCGGCGAACAGGCGCTGCAGCATCGCGCTGCTGCCGCCTTTGGGGCCGGGGGCCGCCACACCGACGTCCTCGACCAGCCGGGTGTCGACCTGGCGCCGCGACAGCAGCCGGCCCACGGCGGTACCGGGGCTGGGGGGAGCGTCGTGCGGGTCCGTCATGCGCAGGTCCTTGGCAGGCTTCCGGCAGGGCCGGGCGGGGAAGAGGTTGGAACAGTATCGGCGCCGGGCACGCCGGCTTGAACCCACCGGGCAGGCACGGCCGATATGCCACGATGGTAGGCAATCGAAAAGCAGGAGCGTGCGATGAAGGTGATGCTGGTGGGGGCGACCGGGCTGGTCGGCGGACAGGTCCTGGAGCAGCTGCTGGACGACGCGCGCTGCGATGCGGTCGTGGCGCCGACGCGGCGGCCACTCAACGTGACCGACCCGGTGCTGCACAACCCGGTGGTCGATTTCGAGCGGCTGCCAACGGATGCGGACTGGTGGGCGGTGGATGCGGTGATCTGTGCGCTGGGCAGCACGATCAGGCAGGCCGGCAGCCGGGAGGCATTCGCGCGGGTCGACCACGACTACCCGCTGCAGGTAGCCACGCTGGCCCAGGCGCACGGGGCCCATGCCTTCGTGCTGAACTCGGCGATGGGTGCCGATCCGGCGTCGCGGTTCTTCTACAACCGGGTCAAAGGCCGACTGGAGCAGGACCTGCGCGGGCTGGGGTATCCCTCGCTGACGCTGGTGCGCCCCGGGCTGATCGGCGGCGAGCGCACCGAGCGGCGGCCGGGCGAGCACCTGGCCAGCGTGGTGCTGGGCGCGCTGGGTCCGGTGCTACCGCGTGCCTGGCGGATCAACCCGGCGCAGACCATCGCCGGGGAGATGCTGGAGGCGGCGCTGGCACCGCGCCCGGGCGTGCACATCATCGACTCGGCGCGACTGGCCCCGCGCCGGTAGCGCCGGACTACGCCAGGCTGCTGCGGGGAGCAACAAAAAAGCCGGGCAATGCCCGGCTTCTTCGTGCTGCCAACCTGCGGCTGGCAGCCTGCATTGCCTGTGGATCAGCTGGCCAGTGCCAGATCATCCAGCATCGCGCGCAGGAAGCGGGCGGCTTCGCCGCCGGTAGCCGCGCGGTGGTCGAAGGTCACCGACAGCGGAATCACCTTGTGCGCTTCGACGCCGCCCATCACCGGGGTCATCTGGTGGCGGGCACGGCCGGCACCGACGATGGCCACGCACGGCGGCACCACGACCGGGGTCGCGTAGCGGCCGGCGAACATGCCGAAGTTGGACAGCGAGATGGTGTAGCCGCTCAGCTCGGAGGCGGCGATCGCGCGCGATTCCACCTGCTCGCGCAGGCGGTTGACGCCCTCGCGGATGCCGCGCGCGTCCAGCACGTCGGCATTGCGCAGCGCCGGCACGAACAGACCGTCGTCGGTATCCACCGCGATGCCCACATCGACATGCGCGTGCAGGGTGCGGGTCAGCGCGTCGCCGTCGAACCAGGCATTGAGCGCCGGCACCTTCTGGCAGCCCACCACGATGGCACGCACCAGGCGTGCGGTGACGTCATTGCCCGGCACCCAGGCGTGGATGTCGGCGTCGTCGTTCAACGTGGTCGGCACGACCTTGCTGTGCGCGTCGGCCATCACCCGGGCCATGTTGCGGCGCACGCCCTTGAGCGGCTCCGGCTGGCCCTTGGCCACCACGCCCGGCGGCTGCGTACGCATCGGCTTGCCCGCAGCGGACAGCGGGGCACGGGCCTCGCTCTGGCGGGCCACGGGGGCAGCAACGGCCACCGGCGCAGCAGCGACCGGCGCCGGTGCGGCACCGACCTTGGCGCTGCCATCGGCAGCAGCCTGCTTGACGTCGGCCATCGTCACCGCGCCATCGGCACCGGTGGCGCGCACGCGGCTCAGGTCCACGCCCAGCTTGCGGGCGGTGGCGCGCACGGCCGGCACGGCCTTGACCCCGCCCACCGCAAGCGCCTGTTCGGCGTGGACGGCGTTGGAGCTCTGCATCGCACCGACCACGGTGCCGGCGTCATCACGCTCGGCGGCGGGCTTGGCTTCTTCGGCCGCGGCCGCGGCCGGGATCGGCGGCGGGGTCGGGGCGGCGGCAGGTGCGGCATGCCCGTGGCTGTGGCCGGTGTCCTGGCCATCGGCGCGCTGCGGCAGGTTCGGGTCGAGCTGGAACTGTGCCAGCACGCTGCCGGTGGGGATGATGTCGCCCGCGCCGCCGGCCAGCTTCAGCACCGTGCCGGAGAACGGCGAGGGCACTTCGACCACGGCCTTGGCGGTCTCCATCGAGACCAGCGGCTCGTCCAGCTTGATCACGTCGCCTTCCTTGACGAACCACTCGACGATGGTGGCGTCGGGCAGGCCTTCGCCGAGGTCGGGCAGGTGGAAATTCTTGTTCTCACTCATGTGCAGTTCTCTTCCAGCAGTTCGAGATCGCGGGCCGGCAGCCAGCCCGTCGCGCCGTTCGCGCGTTCGGACCACCACCAGCCACCGTGTTCGTGATGCAGTTTGACCAGTTCGCCGCTGTCCACATCCAGTTCGCGGGCGTCGTAGTCGCGCAGCGCCTCTGCGCGACCATCGTCCAGCCGCTGCAACCATGCCACCGGTGCCCACCCGGCACGCCCGTCATCGGTGCGTACCCAGGCAAATGCCGGCCATTCCTCGTCGCGAACACCCAGTTCGACGATCTGGCCGGCGCGGAACCGGAGCGGGTTGGGATACTGGCTGCGGTACGGGCCTAGGAGGCGGGCCCGCATGTCAGCCCGCCGCAACCGCGCGTTTGGCCGCGCTCACGATCCGGTCCACGCTGGGCAGGTACTTCATTTCCAGGCGGAACAGCGGAATGTGGGTGTCGTAACCGGTGACGCGTTCGACCGGTGCCAGCAGGTCGTACAGCGACTCCTCGGCCAGGCGCGCGGCGATTTCCGCACCGAAGCCCGCCGTCTTCGGCGCTTCCTGCACGATCACGCAGCGGCCGGTCTTGGCCACCGATTCGGCGATGGTGGCGAAGTCGAGCGGACGCAGCGTGGCCACGTCGATCACTTCGGCGCTGATGCCTTCGCCGGCCAGCTTGTCGGCCGCTTCCAGCGCTTCCTTGACCTGCGCACCCCAGGTGACCAGGGTGACGTCGGTACCGTCGCGCAGCACGAAGCACACGTCCAGCGGCAGGGCTTCGCCATCATCGACGACGACTTCCTTGTACTGGCGGTAGATGCGCTTGGGCTCCATGTAGATCACCGGATCCGGTTCGCGGATCGCGGCCAGCAGCAGGCCGTAGGCGCGCTGCGGCGACGACGGCAGCACCACGCGCAGGCCCGGTACGTTGGTGAAGATCGCTTCGTTCGCTTCGCTGTGGTGTTCCGGCGCACGGATGCCGCCGCCCCACGGCACGCGCAGCACCATCGGGCAGTGCAGGCGGCCACGGGTGCGGTAACGCAGGCGGGCGGCGTGGCAGACGATGTGGTCGACCATCGGGTACATGAAGCCGTCGAACTGGGCTTCGGCAACCGGCTTCATGCCCTGTGCGGCCAGGCCGATGGTCAGGCCGGCGATGGTGGTTTCATCCAGCGGGGTGTCCAGGATGCGGTCGGCGCCGAAGCGCTGCTGCAGGCCGGCGGTGGCGCGGAACACGCCGCCGTTGACACCCACGTCCTCGCCCAGCACCAGCACCGACTTGTCGTGTTCCAGCTCCCAGGCGAGCGCCTGGGTGATGGCTTCGATGAGGGTGATCGGGGTGGTGGTCATGTTCGGTTCTCCGCGCGCGATGGCGGCGCTGTCGGCGGCATTGGTCTGCGCGCTGGAGGCGCTGTTGTTCTTGATCTCATCCATGACGCTGCTCCAGGGCGATCGCCTGTGCACGCTGGGCCAGCAGGTCCTGCGGCGGATCGGCATAGAGGAAGTCGAACATCGCTTCGACCGGCTGCACCGGGGTGTTGAGGTACAGATTGACCTCTTCGTCCACGCGCTTGCCGCATTCGGCGGTCCAGCTGGCTTCCTCTTCCTCGCTCCACACGCCGGCATTGGTGAGGTACTTGCGCAGGCGCAGCATCGGCTCGCGCTGCCAGGCATCCTTCACCTCGGCGTCGTCGCGGTAGCGGCGCGCGTCATCGGCGGTGGTGTGATCGGACAGGCGGTAGGTCATCAGTTCCAGCACGGTGCCGCCGTCGCCGGCCAGCGCACGGTCGCGCGCCTGCAGCATGGCGGCCATCACCGCGATCAGGTCGTTGCCATCCACCTGCAGGCAGTGCAGGCCGCCGGCCAGACCCTTCTGCGCCAGCGTTTCGGCACCGGTCTGGGCCGAACGCGGGACCGAGATGGCCCAGCCGTTGTTGACGATGCACAGGATCAGCGGCAGCTTGTAGGCGCCGGCCGAATTCAGTGCGGCATAGAAGTCGGTCTTGGAGCTGCCGCCGTCGCCGCACACGGCCACCGCGATCTGCTTTTCGTTGTTGAGCTTGAACTTCAGCGCAGCGCCGGCGGCATGCAGGCACTGGGTGGAGATCGGCACGCAGAACGGGAAGTCCTTGGCGGCGTTGCCACCGTAGTCGTTGCCGCGTTCGTCGCCGCCCCAGTACATCAGGACGTCGCGCGGGCGCACGCCACGCATGAACATGGCGCCATACTCGCGGTAGGACGGCGCGAACACGTCGTCCTTCTGCATCGACGCGCCGATGCCCACGTGCGCGGCCTCGTGGCCCAGGCAGGCCGCATAGGTCCCCAGCTTGCCGGTGCGCTGCAGCGCGATCGACTTGCCGTCGAACACGCGCACGAACAGCATCTGCTTGAACATCGGCAGCAATGCGCGGGGATCGCGCAGGGCTTCGGGCAGGTCATCGCGGACGAGCGTGCCGTCCGTGTCCAGGTACTGCAGGTATTCGATCTTGAACTCAGCGGCAACCGTCATTGCGTACTGCACCTTCGACAGGAAGTTACAAATGATATGAATTGCCATGTTAAGGAAGGCGTAGGAAAAAGCCGTCCTGCGGCGCAGCAAGTGTCCCGGTGGACATCGCCCCGGTATACCGCAGACAGGTGACCAAATGCCAATGACTGCAACGTATTCAGTTGCCGGAACCGGGCATGAGCGGCGCGTGGCGTGCCCCCGGCCGAACCGGCCGCGGCGCGCGGACCGCGCAGAAAACCGCCTCCACACCCCGGCGTAGGGAGGCAGCCGGGCGGGCGGTGCGGCTCTGCGCTACCCTTTCTCCCCCTTCTGCGGCGCCCGCCATGTCTGTCGACAAGAACCAACGCGATCTCGAAGCCGGTATCCACACCGATCTGGAGGGGCGCCTGACCTATGGCGGCTACCTGCGGCTGGACCAGCTGTTGTCCGCGCAGCAGCCGCTGTCCAACCCGCCGCACCACGATGAGATGCTGTTCATCATCCAGCACCAGACCTCCGAGCTGTGGCTGAAGCTGCTGGCGCACGAACTGCGCGCGGCGATCGGCTTCCTGCAGCGCGATGAGGTCTGGCAATGCCGCAAGGTGCTGGCCCGCAGCAAGCAGGTGCTGCGCCAGCTGACCGAGCAGTGGTCGGTGCTGGAAACCCTGACGCCGTCCGAATACATGGGGTTCCGCGACGTGCTGGGTCCGTCGTCGGGCTTCCAGTCGCTGCAGTACCGCTACATCGAATTCCTGCTGGGCAACAAGAACGCCCAGATGCTGCAGGTGTTCTCGCACGACCCGGCCGGCCAGGCGCAGCTGCAGCAGGTGCTCGATGCGCCCAGCCTGTACGAGGAGTTCCTGCGCTACCTGGCCCGCTTCGGCCATCCGGTGCCCGCCGCCTACGCGGGCCGCGACTGGCAGCAGCCGCACGTGGCCGACGACGCGCTGCACCCGGTGTTCGAGCGGATCTACCAGAACACCGACCGCTTCTGGCGCGAGTATTCGCTGTGCGAGGACCTGGTGGACCTGGAAACCGCCTTCCAGCTGTGGCGCTTCCGCCACATGCGCACCGTGATGCGGGTGATCGGCTTCAAGCGCGGTACCGGTGGGTCCAGCGGGGTGGGCTTCCTGCGCCAGGCGCTGGAGCTGACCTTCTTCCCGGAGCTGTTCCAGGTGCGCACGACGATCCGCAACGACGATCCGATGCCGCCGGACGCCTGATCGCGCCGGACCCCGCCGGCGCCCATTCATCATGACGCGCCGATGACCGTCGGCGCGGCCGCAGCCCCCGCCGTTGCTGCGCTGGCCGACCGGCCGGGGGCAATGGGCGTGCAAGTTCAGCGAGCGCGCGCCGAGCTGCACGAATCGGCGTGTATTTGACGTGAACGTGGTTGGTCTGGGATTCTCCCGCGCTGTTTGGCACATCGGACGTGCATGTCATCCACCGAACCCAGGAATCCCGCATGAGCGTAGACGCCGCCGCGAAATCCGTTCCCGAACCGGCGCTGCCGGAGTTCAAGACCACGCTGGGCCATCCGCGCCCGTTGTGGATGCTGTTCATGACCGAATTCTGGGAGCGCTTCGCGTTCTACGGCATCCGCTGGGCGCTGGTGCTGTACATCGTCTCGCAGTTCTTCCAGGGCGATTCGGCCGGCCAGGCCGCCGCCAGCCGCACCTACGGCGCCTACCTGGCGCTGGTCTATGCCGCGGCGATCTTCGGTGGCTACGTCGCCGACCGGGTGCTGGGGTACCAGCGGTCGATCCTGACCGGCGCGGTGATCATGGCCGCCGGCCTGTTCATGGTCGCAATGCCCAACAAGGAGATCTTCGAGCTGGGCCTGGCCACGATCATCATCGGCAACGGCCTGTTCAAGCCCAACATCTCCACGATGGTCGGCAAGCTGTACGGCCTGAAGGATGAGCGCCGCGACTCGGGCTTCACCATCTTCTACATGGGCATCAACATCGGCGCGATGATCGCCCCGGTGCTGACCCAGTACCTGGCCGAGGCCGTGTTCGGTACCCAGGCGATGCCGTCCTACAAGATGGTCTTCATCGCATCGGGCATCGGCATGCTGATCAGCCTGGCCTGGTTCTACGTTGGCCGTGCCGGCCTGAAGGGCATCGGCGCGCCGCCGGCGGGTGCCGAAGGGTTCAGCCGCGTCATCATGGTGCTGGTCGGGTCCATCGTGGCCATCCCGGTTGCCTACTTCCTGCTCTCCACCGGTGCCACCGCACTGGCCTGGATCCTGGGCGTGATGTTCGTGGCGCTGGGCGTGCTGCTGCTGGTCGAGGGCATCCGCGAGGGCAAGGTGCAGCGCGACCGCGTGATCGCGATGCTGATCATCTTCACCTTCAACGTCATGTTCTGGATGTTCTTCGAACAGGCCGGCAGCTCCTTCACCTTCCTGGCCGACAACATCGTCAACCGCAACCTGGGCGGCTGGACCTTCCCGACCGCGTGGTTCCAGTCGGTCAACTCGGTGGCCATCATCACCCTGGCACCGATCATCGCCTGGATCTGGATCAAGCTGGGTCGCGCCAATCCGTCGATTCCGCGCAAGTTCGGCCTGGGCCTGCTGTTCAACGGCGCGGCGTTCGCCCTGCTGATGCTGGCGCTGTCGAGCATGGTGGTGGACGGCAAGATCCCGTTCTGGACGCTGTTCATGGTCTACGTCATCCAGTCCGTGGGCGAGCTGTGCCTGTCGCCGATCGGCCTGTCGATGGTGACCAAGCTGGCACCGGTGCGCCTGGTCGGCTTCGGCATGGGTGGCTGGTTCCTGTCCACCGGCATCGGCAACAACCTGTCGGGCATCTTCGCCGGCGCGGTCAGTGGCGAGGGCGGCATGACCGTCGAGTCGGCACTGAAGGGCTACACCTTCGGCTTCTGGGCATTGATCGGTTCCGGCGCGCTGCTGTTCCTGATCGCCCCGCTGATCAACAAACTGATGCACGGCGTCAAGTGAGGTCTGCGATGCGCATGAACACGTGGGTGTCCCCGATGATTCTGGCCGGCCTGCTGGCCGCCTGTTCGCCGTCGGCGCCCACCGCCGCTCCTGCGCAGCCGCTGGACACCACCGAGCAGAAACCACCGGTCGCCGATCCCGGCGAGCCGGTGGCCTCGGGCAACACCCCGGCCGCCGCGGATGTCGCGGCGGTCGCCGCGCTCAACGCGCAGTTCGATCCGGGCCGCGATCCCGTCGCGGACCTGGCCACGGCCAAGGTCGAGGCCCAGCGCGGCGGCAAGCGCATCGTGCTGGACGTGGGCGGGGAGTGGTGCACCTGGTGCCACCTGATGGATGCCTTCATCGAGGGCGATGCGGAGATCCGCAGCTTCCGCGATGCCCACTTCGTGTGGATGAAGGTCAACTACAGCGAAGACAACGAGAACACGGCCTTCCTGTCGCAGTTCCCGGCGATCAAGGGCTATCCGCACCTGTTCGTGCTCGACGCCGACGGCACGCTGCTGCATTCGCAGTTCACCGGCGAGCTGGAGGCCGAGAAGGGCCAGCCGAAGGGCTACAACCGCACACGGTTCTTCGCCTTCATGAAGGACTGGGCGCCGCCGACGGCGCCATGACCGGAAAGGCCGCGGATTCCGCGGCCTTTTTTTTGATCCTGCTCCGCACCGCGTGGCACGCACGCATCGTGCGCTGAGCCTCGCGCGGAAACGCCGCCGTACACCATCTGCCGCCGGCACTACAGGTTTCAGCCGGGCTGCCGTTACCTCCAAGGACCTCATGCCGCGCAGTTCGTGGCGCGCACCCAATGGATTGAAACGCATGCAGCCGGGCACCAGCGACAGCACTTCCGATATCTCCCTCGACGGACCGGCCGGCGTGAGCCTGCCGCCGGTTGATGTCCTGCTCGACGACCACGGCGCACTGGAGACCCCGGAGGCGGACGCCGATACGCCCGCGCCCGGCGCGATCCGCTACCGCCTGCCGCTGGTCGCGGTGCCCGACAACGTGCTGCTCCGGGCAGCCGTACAGAAGCTGGTGGAGCAGAAGGCCCAGCTCGACGTGCTGGCCCGCAACCCGGCGCTGGCCGGGCTGCTGCCGGCCGAGTGGCTCGGCACCGGGCTGCGCGCGGTGGACCTGCAGGGCTTCGTGCTCTCGGTGCTGCCGTTCCTGCACAACACGGCCAAGGCCGAGACCGCGCCGGCGCGCCTGCCGCTCAAGCACGTGCTGGGCGATGCCGGGCGCTGGGACCGCGACGACGTGGCCGAGCCCAAATCGCTGGCCTTCTTCCTGGCCAGCGACGACCGCGCCAGCGCCGGCGTGAAGGACCCGGCCGAGGCCTACCTGGTCGGCGCGCTGGGCCTGGCGTGGACACATGAAGGACGCACCCGGCCGGGCTTCCTGCGCCAGATGGGGTACGACAGCATGGCCGCACGGGTCAGCATGCTGGCCTACCCCGAGCCGGGGCAGATGGCGCTGTACGGCGTGACTGCCCACGGCGTCAGCCAGATCTGGTGCGTGCTGGACCGGCGCAAGCTGCGGCCGCTGCTGGCGCCGTGGATCAGCGTGCCGCTGCTGACCGCCTACGGGGTGGCTGCGCCCGCCGCCTGGCCGTCCTCCTTCCCGCCGGTGGACGAAGTGGCGCAGATGCTGGCCACCGCGCGGACCGGCAAGGGGCCGGTCGAAGTGGATCTGGGCAAGGTCGCGGCCAAGGTCGCGCAGGATGCCTCGGCAGAGACCTGGATGCCGGTCAGCCTGCTGCAGGTGGGCACCTGGGCGCCGCGCTGGCGCTACTTCATGGCCACTTTCATCGGCCTGCCGTCGCTGCTGCTGGTGGTTGCCGCCCTGGCGCTTCCCGGCGCGATCGAAGCGGCAGCGGTCGCCGCCTCACTCGGCTTCGCCGGCGGCGCCATCGGCGCGCTGGCCGCCCCGTGGGTACACGCGCGGCGCAAGCACCTGAGCTAGCAGAGCCGGGCGCTGCCCGGCTGACCGTCATGATGCAGCCGGGCAGAGCCTGGCTGACCGTCATGCAGCCGGGCAGAGCCCGGCTCTACGCCTCGTCCATCCGCTGCAGGCCTTCCCCGGCCAGGCGCAGGATCAGCGTTTCCAGCATCTGCTCCTCCTCCTCGCTGAGCACGGACATCAGCTTGCGGGTGATTTCGATCACCAGCGGGGCGATGGTCTCGTAGACCTCGAACCCGGCCGCCGACAGCGCCAGCACCGAGCGGCGGCGGTCGTCGCCGTGGGTTTCACGCTTGATGAAGCCCCGTTCGAGCAGTCTGGCCACGGCGCGGCTGACGGCCACCTTGTCCATCGCGGTGCGATCGGACACCTCGCTCGCCGACGAACCCGGGTACAGGGCCAGGATGGTGATGACCCGCCATTCCGGGATCGCCAGGCCATAACGGTCCCCGTACAGCTTGGCGATATTGCCGCTGACCCGGTTGGACAACACGCTGAGCCGGTACGGCAGGAACTGCTCCAGATCGAGCAGGGCGTGCGAGGCGCGGATGCTGTGGCTGGTGGGATCGGGCGGGCTCATGCTGCGGTGCACCTTGATGGTGGTTTCATGTGAAACTATAAACCTTCAGTCCGGACTCCGCATTCTCGCGGGTCTGCCTTCCTCCCGCACCTGGTTTTTTCCGATGCGGACTTGCTTTGGAGCCACATCATGAGCAGCCAACTGAGCACCGCGTCCCACGCCCCGAACCCGGGCATGCAGGTCACCACCTTCGAAAACCCGATGGGCATCGACGGTTTCGAGTTCGTCGAATTCGCCGCGCCGGCCGGCCGTGGCGCTGAACTGCACGACTATTTCCGCAAGATGGGCTTCAGCGCCGTGCTGCGCCACAAGCAGCGTGCGATCACCGTGTACCGCCAGGGCGACGTCAATTTCCTGGTCAACGAAGAGCCGGATTCGTTCGCCGCCGACTTCGCCGAGAAGCACGGCCCATGCGCCTGCGGCTTCGCCATCCGCTTCCAGAAGCCGGGCGACGAGGTGTTCCAGATGGCGCTCGGCAACGGTGCCGAGGCGATCGACTTCAAGCCGGAGTCCAAGGCCGTGCCGGCGCCGGTGATCAAGGGCATCGGCGACTGCATGCTGTACCTGGTGGACCGCTACGGCGCCAACGGCAGCATGTTCGACACCGACTACGCGCCGATCGACGGTGCCGAACAGCGCCCGGTCGGGTTTGGCCTGACCTTCATCGACCATCTGACCCACAACCTGTACTTCGGCAACATGCAGCAGTGGTCGGACTACTACGAGCGCCTGTTCAACTTCCGCGAGATCCGCTACTTCGACATCAAGGGCCTCAAGACCGGCCTGGTGTCCAAGGCGATGACCGCGCCGGACGGCATCGTGCGCATTCCGCTCAACGAATCGTCCGATCCGAAGAGCCAGATCAACGAGTATCTGGACGCCTACAAGGGCGAAGGCATCCAGCACATCG
The DNA here is from genome assembly GCF_046736075.1 of Stenotrophomonas sp. LGBM10. GTDB lineage: Bacteria > Pseudomonadota > Gammaproteobacteria > Xanthomonadales > Xanthomonadaceae > Stenotrophomonas. The sequence continues at coordinate 1,935,771 of NZ_CP177163.1, read as the reverse complement.
CCTGTTTCACCGAGAACATCTACGACACCGTCGAGGCGATGCGTGCGCAGGGCGTGGAGTTCCTGGATACGCCGGAGACCTACTTCGACGTGATCGACATGCGCGTGCCCGGCCACGGCGAAGACGTAGCGCGTCTGGCGAAGAACAAGATCCTGATCGACGCCGACCCGGAGACCAAGCAGCGCAAACTGCTGCAGATCTTCACCACCAACTGCATCGGCCCGATCTTCTTCGAGATCATCCAGCGCAAGGGCAACGAAGGCTTCGGCGAAGGCAACTTCACCGCGCTGTTCGAGAGCATCGAGCGCGATCAGATGAAGCGCGGCGTGCTGTAAGGCCGCGTGCTGTAAGGCGGCGTGCTGTAACGTGGAGTGGGGCGGCCTGGCCGCCCCACCTTCGCAGCGCCGTAGCAGGGACACGCCGGGCAGCTGAACGCGTCGAAGCGCGGCCATCTGCTGACGTGCACGAATGAACACAACGCCGGGAGCCGCCCGGCACCATGAGAGCCCGACCATGCCCACCTCCCTCGCATCACGGGGTTACCAGACCGGCTTCGGCAACGAATTTGCCACCGAAGCGGTACCCGGCGCATTGCCGGTCGGGCGCAATTCACCGCAGCGGGTAGCGCACGGCCTGTATGCCGAGCAGCTGTCCGGCACCGCCTTCACCGCGCCGCGTGGCAGCAACCGCCGCAGCTGGGTCTACCGGATCCGCCCGGCGGTCACCCACGGCGAGTTCACCGCGTATGCGCAGCCGCACCTGCACAGCGACTTCGCCCACGGCGCGGTCTCACCCAACCAGCTGCGCTGGAATCCGCTGCCGCTGCCCACCACGCCGACCGACTTCGTCGATGGCCTGTACACGATGGGCGGCAACGGCGCACCGGATGCGCACCACGGGGTGGGCATCCACCTGTATGCGGCCAACGCCGACATGCAGGGGCGCTATTTCTACAACGCCGACGGCGAGCTGCTGATCGTGCCGCAGCTCGGCCGCCTGCGCCTGCTCACCGAGTTCGGCGTGATCGAGATCGAGCCGCAGCAGATCGCGGTGATGCCGCGCGGCGTGCGCTTCCGGGTCGAGCTGCCCGATGGCCAGGCACGCGGCTACATCTGTGAGAACTTCGGCGCGCTGTTGAAGCTGCCCGACCTGGGGCCGATCGGTTCCAACGGCCTGGCCAACCCGCGCGATTTTGAAACCCCGCACGCCGCCTTCGAAGACCTGGACGGCGCGTTCGAGCTGATCGCCAAGTTCGGTGGCCAGCTGTGGCGCGCGGACATCGATCATTCGCCGCTGGACGTGGTCGCCTGGCACGGCAACTACGCGCCGTACCGCTACGACCTGCGCCGCTTCAACACGATCGGCTCGATCAGCCACGACCATCCGGACCCCTCGATCTTCCTGGTGCTGCATTCGCCCAGCGATACGCCCGGGACCAGCAACATGGACTTCGCGATCTTCCCGCCGCGCTGGCTGGTGGCCCAGGACACCTTCCGCCCGCCGTGGTTCCACCGCAACATCGCCAGCGAGTTCATGGGCCTGATCCACGGCGCCTACGACGCCAAGGCCGAAGGCTTCGTGCCCGGCGGCGCATCGCTGCACAACTGCATGAGCGGCCACGGCCCGGATGCGGCCACCTTCGACAAGGCATCGGCAGCGGACCTGAGCCGGCCGGACGTCATCAAGGACACGATGGCCTTCATGTTCGAGACCCGTGGGGTGATCCGCCCCACCGCGCAGGCGATGGACGCTGCGCACCGGCAGCGCGACTACCAGCACTGCTGGCAGGGGTTGAAGGCAAACTTCCCCCGCGAGTAGCCGAGGCCGGTCACGGCTGCCTCAGACCGGCACCGCGCCCGCCATGCTGGGCGCGAATCCGGCCGCGTGCGCCTCCGGCAATACCTCCAGCAGGCGCTGCCGCACCCGTTCGGCATAGCCGGGCGAGGTCAGTGCCGGCAGGGCCTCCAGCGCGGTGTGCAGGCCGGTGATCACGTCCGCATCGCTGCGCACCTGCTGCAGCGCGTGGAACAGCGCCGCGGCGCGGGGATGGCGCTGCAGTTCCAGAATGCCGAGCAGGTAGATGCGCGCGGCCACCAGCGAGCGCCGGCGCTCGACGGGGGCTGCCACCCCGGTACTTACCGGCGCGGCGGCGACCGGAGCGGGCGCGGTCGGCGACGACGCCGGCGTGGCCACCGCGGGCGCGGAGACCAGATAGCCGGCTTGGATCAGCTCGATCACCATCGCCGACGCTTCCGCGCCCACCAGGGCGGTCAGCTGCGGCAGGTCGCGCTGGCCGTCGCACAGGATCAGCAGGCGGCGCTGGCGCATGTCCAGGGGCGCACGGTGGGCCTGCAGGGCGGTGCGGGCGAGGTCGGTCTTGCGCGGTTGCATGGGCGTGGGGTCGATGCGGTGCAGGCCGAGCCTGAACGCGGCAGGTGAAACGGCGATGACAGCCCTTCGCCGCGCATGCAGCCACTGCACGGCGATCGCGCTAGGCTGCCCGACATCGACTGGAGGACACCGCATGAAGCAGCTGGGAAGCGTTCTGGCCCTGGGCCTGGTACTCGCCGTGGGGGCCTGCGGGCGAACCGCGGATTCCACCCCCGAGGCTGGCGGTGCGGCGGGGGCGAGCCCCACCACTCCCACCACTCCCACCGCTGCAACGGCGGCCGTGCCGGCCCCCGCCGCTGCCGCTGCAACCGGGCCGGCGCGCCTGGACGGCTATGGCCCGGTCAGCCTGGACAGCACCCTGGACCAGGTGCGCGCGGCCTGGAAGGAGCCCCTGGACGGCGCGGTCCCGGATGATTACTGCCACTCGCTGCGGCCACAGGGCGCACAGGCCGACGACGTGGTGTTCATGATCGAGAGCCGGCGCCTGGTCCGCTACGACGTGCACAACGATCGCATCGTCGCCCCGGGTGGCGGCAAGGTCGGGATGTCGCTGGGTGAGCTGCAGACCCTCTACCCGGACCGCGGCGACGTCACCCCGCACAAGTACGACGAGCAGGGCCACAACCTGCGCGTGCGCCCGGCCACCGAGGGCGGCGCGCTGGTCAACTTCGAAATCGACCGCAATGGCATCGTCACGGACTGGCGGGTGGGGCTGCCGCCGCAGGTGGATTACGTCGAGGGCTGCCTGTAAGCCCGCCGTGGCTCTAGAATCGGCCCACGCCTGCCACCCGGGAACTCACCGATGATCGCTGCCGCCACATGGTTCGTACTGGGTCTGGTGCTGCTCGCACTGGGCGGTGATTCGATCGTCAAGGCGGCCTCGGGGCTGGCCCAGCGCTTCGGCGCGTCGCCATTCGTGGCCGGGTTGCTGCTGGTCGCCTTCGGCACCTCGCTGCCCGAACTGGTGGTCAACGCACGCGCGTTCGTGGTCGGTGCCGAGGCGCTGGCACTGGGCAATGCGGTAGGCAGCAACATCGTCAACGTCGGCCTGACCCTGGGCATGGCCGCCCTCGCGGCGCCGCTGCTGGTGCGTGCACGGCTGCTCTCGCCGCTGCTGGTGCTGCTGGCGGTCTCCAGCCTGGCCCTGATCGTGTTCGGGCTGGATGGCGTGATCGCCCGCTGGGAGGGCGCGCTGCTGCTGCTGGGCTTCGTGGCGGTGCTGGTGTTCGTGCTGCGCCGCGCGCGGCAGGAGTCCGAGCCGGTGCGCGAGGCCATCGCCGGTTACGCCATGACCCGCACCGGCCTGTTTCTCAACGTGCTGCGCGTAGTGTTCGCGGCGGTGTGCCTGTACTACGGCGCGCGCTGGATCGTGCAGGCCGCACCGGTGTTCGGCGCGGGCCTGGGCTGGTCGCCGTTGCTGGTCGGCCTGCTGCCCGTCGCCATCGGCACCGCACTGCCGGAAGTGGCCGCCGCCATCGCCGCCGCACGGCGCGGGCAGGGCGACATGGTGCTGGGCCACGTCATCGGCTCGAGCCTGTTCAACCTGCTGGTGGTGGTGGGCGGCATGGCCGCGCTGCGGCCGCTGGCATTGCCAGAGTCATTCGTGAAGCTGGAGCTGCCGGCGGCGATCGCCTTCGTGCTGGTGCTGTACCCGATGCTGCGCGGCGACCTGACCATCAGCCGCCGCGAAGGCGGCGTGCTGCTGGTGGCGTTCCTGGGCTGGGTTGCGCTGGAGCTGGCGCTGGCCACGGCCGGCTAGCCCGCCGCGGGCCGTTGCAGCGCCGGCGGCAGCGCGTCAGGCGTTCTCGTCGCGGCGCGGTTCCGGCGGCGGCAGCGCTTCTTCCTTGGCCGTTTCATCGCCCGGCAGGGTAGGGCGCTTTTCCATCATCAGCGACAACGCGGCCTTGGCCATCATGTGCGCGCTGATTGGTGCGGTGATGAACAGGAACACGGTGATCAGCAGCTCGCGCGGCTGCGGGTCTTCGCCGAGGAAGATGTGGTAGCACACCGAACCCACCAGCACGCAGCCCACGCCCAGCGTGCTGGCCTTGGTCGGCGCATGCAGACGCTTGAAGAAGCTCGACAGCTTCACCAGGCCCAGCGCGCCGACCAGGATGAAGAAGCAGCCGAACAGCAGCAGGATCGACAGCACGATCTGGATGAAGGTGATCATTCGACGATGTCCCGGCGCAGCACGAACTTGCTCAGCACCACGGTGCTGCCGAACCCGAGCATGGCGATGATCAGCGCCGCTTCGAAGTACACCGCCGAGTTGAGGTACATGCCGAACAGCATCAGCTCGGCGATCGCCGTTACCGACAGGGTGTCCAGCGCGAGGATGCGGTCGGGCACGGTGGGGCCGCGCAGCAGGCGCCAGGTGGCCAGCAGCATGGCCAGGCCGACCACGTGCATGCACACCACCATCGTGGTCTGGATGAACATGTATCCGGTCATGGGAAAATCTCCATCAGCGGGGCTTCGTAGCGGGTCTTGATCTGCCGGATCAGCTCGTCCGGGTCGTCCAGATGCAGCACGTGCACCAGCAGGTAGCGGCGGTCGTCCGACAGCGCGGCCGACACGGTGCCCGGGGTCAGCGTGATCATGCTGGTCAGCGCGGCGATACCGTGGATGTTGGCGATGTCCAACGGCAGCCAGATGAAGCCGGGGTGGATGCGGCGCTCCGGCCCCAGCACCTGGATAGCGACCCGGATGTTGGAGACCAGGATGTCCCACAAGGTCACCACCACCAGCTTGGGCAGCGGCCGCAGCGAACCGATGCGGGCGAACTCGCGGTCCAGCCGCGCCGCGAACAGCGGCACCACCAGGCCCAGGAACATGCCGAGCACGAACTGACCGACGGTGAAGCTGTCGGACATCAGCAGCCAGAACGCCACCACCATCACGCTCAGCGAAGGCGAGGGCAGAACGCGCTTGTACAGCGAAGGACGGGCGCTCATGGCTGGCGGATCTCCGGCGGGGTGGCGCGCAGGCCGTTCACATAGTCCTGCGGCTGCAGCAGCTGGGTCGCCATCGCGTCGGTGTGCTGCATCAGCGGGCCGGCGAACAGGCTCATCGCGATGCCGTAGCTCAGCAGCAGCGCTGCGGCGATGAGTTCGACGGTACGGGTTGGCGCCTTGCGCGTGGGCGGCGCGCCGTCCTCGGCCACCGGCACACGCCAGAACAGGCGGATGCCGGCGCGGGTCAGGCCGACGATCACCATCAGGCTGCTGCCCAGCACGGCCGTCCACACCACGCCGGTGTAGGCGGGGGGCATGCCGGCCAGCAGCGCGGCCTTGGCCAGGAAGCCGGACAGCGGCGGCAGGCCGGCCACGGCCACCGCGCCGATCAGGAACAGCACCGCAGGGGTCTGCTTGCCCGGCATGGGCGCGATGATTTCCTTGCGGTCGCTGGCACCGCCGCGCCGGCGCCGGATCAGGTCCGCCACCAGAAACAGCGCCGCAGCGACGAAGGTGCTGTGCGGCAGGTAGTACAAGCCGGCCGACAGGACCTGCGGGGTACGCACGGCGAAGGCGATGAACAACGTGGCCGCCGACACCACCACCAGGTAGGAGATCAACACGCGCAGCCGCGCGGCCGCCAGCACGCCCAGGCCGCCGAGCACCAGCGTGGCCACGCCGGCCCACAGCAGCCAGTCGCTGCCGTAGCCGGCCATCGCGCCGGCATCGTCGCCGAACCACAGCGTGCTCACCCGCAGCACCGCATACAGACCCACCTTGGTCATGATCGCAAACAGCGCTGCCACCGCAGCCGGCGCGCGCGCATAGGCTTCGGGCAGCCACAGGTACAGCGGCATCAGCGCGGCCTTGCTGCAGAACACCAGCAGCAGCAGGCCCATCGTGGCCTTCACCAGCAGCAGGTGGGTGGGCGGCACCTCGGCGATACGCTGGGACAGTTCGGCCATGTTGAGCGAGCCCAGCGAGGCGTACAGCAGGCCCAGCGCGATCAGGAACAGCGTCGAGGCGGTGACGTTGAACACCACGTAATGCAGGCCGATACGCATGCGCAGGCCGCGCCCGCCACTGAGCAGCAGGCCGTACGAGGCGATCAGCATCACCTCGAAGAAGACGAACAGATTGAAGATGTCGCCGGTCAGGAATGCGCCGTTGAGGCCCACCAGCTGGAACTGGAACAGCGCGTGGAAATGCGGCGCGCGACGGTCCCAGCCCGAGCAGGCGTGCAGCAGGCAGGGAATGGCCAGCAGCAGCGTGGTGACCAGCATCCATGCCGACAGGCGGTCGGCGACCAGCGCGATGCCCAGCCGCGAGGGCCAGTCGCCGAGCAGGTACACCGCGATGCTGCCATCGGCGGTCTGCGCGAACAGCAGCGCGACCGCCGCTGCCAGTGCGGTCAGCGTGGTCCACGCCACGCTGCGCTGCACCTTGGGGCCATAGCGGCGGTGCTCCACGAACAGCGAACAGGCGGCGCCGAACAACGGGATCAGGATGGGCAGGATCACCGCATGGTTCATGCGCCGCCCTCCCGGCCCGGCGCGGTGTCGGCAGGCGCGGTATCGGACTCTTCTTCGTGCGCGTCGACGTGGTCGCTGTGGTTGTCGCTGCGGCTGCGCATGGCCAGCACGATGGTCACCGCCGTCATCGCGAACGCGATCACGATCGCGGTCAACACCAGCGCCTGCGGCAATGGATCGGTGTAGTTGCCCAGATCGCTGTCGATGCCCTCGCGCAGCACCGGTGCCTTGCCCGTGACCAGGCGGCCGCCGGCGAAGATCAGCAGGTTGGTGGCGTAGGAGAGGAAGGTCATGCCGAGAATGACGTCGAAGCTGCGCGCGCGCAGCAGCAGGTAGATGCCGATCGCGGCCAACACACCGATCGCGCTTGCCAGGGCCAGTTCCATCAGTGCATCTCCCCGGTCTTTGCCGAACGACGGTTGGGATCGATCTCGCCCTTGCGGGCCGTACGGGTACGCGACGGCTTGATGGTGCCCATCATCGACAGCATCAGCATCGCCCCGCCGAACACCACCAGGTACACGCCGGTATCGAACCCGATCGCGCTGGCCAGCGGTACCTCGCCGATGAGCGGGATGTGCAGGTCCAGGTGGCCGCTGGTCAGGAACGGCACGCCGAACAGCATCGACGCGCTGCCGCTGACGATGGCGATCAGCAGGCCGGCACCGATGCAGCGGATGTAGTCGAAGCCGAAGCGCGATTCCACCGATGCGGTGCCCTGGATCACGTACTGGATCACCAGCGGCACGGCCAGCACCAGGCCGGCGATGAAGCCCCCGCCCGGCGCGTTGTGGCCGCGCAGGAACAGGAAGATCGACACGGTCAGGGTCAGCGGGAACATGATCTGGGCCAGGTCGGCCGGGACCGGCAGCTTGATCGGCGGCCCGGGCATGATCTGCTCCGGGGCCATCCGCGAACGCCGCAGCATGGCGTGCACGACCAGCGCGGCGATGCCGAACACGGTGATCTCGCCGAAGGTATCGAACCCGCGGAAGTCCACCAGGATCACGTTGACCACGTTCTGGCCATACGCCTCGGGCAGGGCACGGGCCAGCATCTCGCCGGCCATCGTATTGGGGGGCAGGGTCATCGCCGTATAGGCCAGCGCCGCCAGGCCGCCACCGCCGAGTACCGCGATCAGCACGTCGCGTCCCTTGCGCCAGCGCGAGCGTTCGCGGGGCGACTGCACCGGCAGGTAGTTCATGCCCAACAGCATCAGCACCAGCGTGACCATCTCCACCAGCAGCTGGGTGAGCGCCAGGTCCGGAGCGGACAGGAACACGAAGGTGAGCGACACGATCAGGCCCACGCCACCCAGCAGCAGCACCGCCAGCAGGCGCTGGCGGTACTTGGACAACGCGCCGAACGCGCAGGCCATCATCACCAGCCACAACCCCCAGCCGAGCAGCGGCAGCGGCTGCGGCGAGGGCCAGTTGGGCGAGACCGGCGTGGCCACGAACGGGGCCGCCGCGACGATGATCGCCACCACCACCAGCCCCAGCAGCATGCGCTGCAGGCTGCCGTTGGCCAGTGCCTGGGTCAGCCGATGGGCGAAGCCGAACACCAGGTCCAGCTGTTTGTGGAACAGATTGCGGCCGGTGGCGCGGGTGACCACCGCATGCAGATTGATCAGGCGGCGCAGGCCGAAATACAGGGCGATGCCGCCCAGCACGCCAACCGCGCTCATCGCCAGCGGCAGATTGAAGCCGTGCCATACCGACAGGCTGTAAGCCGGCATCGCCGGGCCGAGGATGGACGAGGCGGCGGCATGCAGCACCGGTGCGATGGTGATGGCGGGGGCGACGCCGACCGCCACACACACCACCACCAGAATCTCCACCGGCACCTTCATCCAGCGCGGCGGCTCGTGCGGCACGCGGTCCAGATCGTGCGGGCCCTTGCCGAAGAAGGTGTCGTGCACGAAGCGCAGGCTGTAGGCCACGCCGAACACGCCGGCCAGCAGGGCGGCGACCGACATGGCGATGCGCATCGCTTCCGGCCCCTCCGTGGTCAGCGCTTCGGCGAACAGCATTTCCTTGGACAGGAAGCCGTTGAGCAGCGGAATGCCGGCCATCGCCAGCGAGGCGATGATCGCCAGCGCGCTGGTGAAGGGCATCAGGCGACGCAGCCCACCGAGCTTGCGCATGTCGCGCGTGCCGGTTTCGTGGTCGATGATGCCGGCAGCCATGAACAGCGAGGCCTTGAAGGTGGCGTGGTTGAGGATGTGGAACACGCCGGCGACCACCGCCATCGGGGCGGAAAGCCCGAACAGCATCGTGATCAGGCCCAGGTGGGAGATCGTCGAGTAGGCCAGCAGGCCCTTCAGGTCGTGCTGGAAGATCGCATTCCACGCGCCGATCAGCAGGGTGATCGCGCCGATGCCGCTGACCGTATAGAAGAACAGGTCGGTGCCGGACAGGGCCGGGTGCAGCCGTGCCAGCAGGAACACGCCGGCTTTGACCATCGTGGCCGAGTGCAGGTAGGCCGACACCGGCGTCGGTGCGGCCATCGCGTGCGGCAGCCAGAAGTGGAACGGGAACTGCGCGCTCTTGGTGAAGATGCCGGCCAGCACCAGGAACAGGGCGTACGGGTAAAGCGCACTGGCGCGGATCGCATCGCCGGCGGCCAGCACCGCATCCAGCTCGAAGCTGCCCACGATGCGGCCGATCAGCAGCACACCGCCGAGCAGGGCCAGGCCGCCGCCGCCGGTCACCACCAGCGCCATCCGCGCGCCCTCGCGGGCATCCTGGCGGTGCGACCAGAAGCCGATCAGCAGGAACGAGCTGATGCTGGTCATTTCCCAGAACACCATCAGCAGCAGCAGGTTGCCCGACAGCACCATGCCCAGCATGGCGCCCATGAACAGCAGCAGGTAGCAGTAGAAGCGGTGGGCGCTGTCGCGGGCGCTGAGGTAGTAGTGGGCGTACATCACCACCAGCGCGCCGATGGCCAGGACCAGCCCGGCAAACATCCACGCCAGGCCGTCCAGCCGCAGCGAGAATGCCAGCCCGATCTGCGGCAGCCACTGCCCGAAACTGCGGACGACCCCGCCGCCCAGGATGTCGGGGGTCATGGTGGCCAGCAGCGCCAACCCACCCAATGGAGCGGCCGCGGCCAACCAGGCGGCCGTGGAGCGGGAGGTGCGTCGGAATGAAGCGACCGCCACGGCCATCAGGAAGGGCAGGGCGAGCAGCAGGAGCAGACTGGGATTCATGCAGGGAATGCGGGATTCACGAGCAGGTCGTTCAGTCTAACAGGCAGGCAATTGTCGCCGATACTCCCGAATACGCATCGAACTGCATGTAACGTGCGCTGATTCATTTTTTCAGCCTCGTCAGTGGGTCCATCCGGGACCGTCGCGGGCCGTATGGAACCGATGGAGCGGCTTTGCCGAACGTGGCCGGTCGCAGGGGGCGCCGAGCGGGTTCCGGCCAGCAATGGCAGGGCCTGCGGAAGAAGGCGGACGGTCACGGAGCTGAACGCCAGCGTACCCGGATGGGGGCCTGATGGGGATGCTGGACGCCGGCGCGTGGACCGCCGGTGAGCATGTCGCCTCGTTCAGGAAAGTGCGTTCAGAAGCGCCAGTCCAGGCGACGGTAAAGCTTGGCCATCACCCAGGCCGGGCCGATCAACAGGTAGACCAGATCGGTGAGGAAGCTGGGCTTGCGGCCCTCGAATTTGTGGCCGATGAACTGCGCCACCCAGGCCACGGCGAATACGCCCAGGCCCAGCCAGAACAGGCCACGCAGGCCGATTTCGGCTTCCAGCAGCCGGCACAGGCAGCCGCTGACGAAGAACAGGGCGAGCATCCCGTAGCCGAGCCGGCGTGACAGACGGTTGTAGTAGGCCCACGCGGCGAACATCGCCAGACCGGCCCAGATCCCGTACTGGAACCAGGTGATCAACGGCGGCAGGCACCACAGCAGCGCGATCACAGACCACAGGATCGCCGGCACCGCGATCACATGGATGCGCTGGTTGATCGCGTTGCGGTGGTCGTCGGAATAGCTGGCGAAGTAGCGGTCGATGGGCCGCTCAAGCTGGGTCGTCGTGGACATTGAGCCTCCGGAGTCCAGACAGGATACTCCGCCGCTGCCCCTGACCTAGTGCAGCCGACTAACAGTCGGCTCTACAGTGCGCCGACGCTGGTAGAGCCGGGCTCTGCCCGGCTCCACCCACCGGTCTCAATCTACCGAGATACCCGCCAAGCGCTGCAGCGCCTCGGCGTACTTGGCGCGGGTGCGCTCGATGATCTCCGCCGGGATGCTCGGGCCCGGAGCGGTCTTGCCCCAGTCCAGCGTTTCCAGGTAATCGCGTACGAACTGCTTGTCGTAGCTCGGCGGGCTGGTGCCCACCTCGTACTCGTCGGCCGGCCAGTAACGCGAGGAATCCGGCGTCAGCATCTCGTCCATGATGTAGAGACGGCCATCGGCATCGGTCCCGAACTCGAACTTGGTATCGGCCAGGATGATGCCGCGCTCGCGCGCGTAGTCGGCGGCGAACTTGTAGATGCGCAGGGTGGCGTCGCGCACGCGCTCGGCCAGGTCCGCGCCGACCGCCTTCACCATCGCATCGAAATCGATGTTCTCGTCATGGTCGCCCACGGCGGCCTTGGTCGAGGGGGTGAAAATCGGCTCGGGCAGCTGTTCGGCCTGGCGCAGGCCGTCGGGCAGATCGATGCCGCTGATCTTGCCGGTGCGCTGGTAGTCCTTCCAGCCGCTGCCGATCAGGTAGCCGCGGGCAATCGCTTCCACCGGCACCGGCTTCAGCTTGCGGGTCACCACTGCGCGCTTGGCGTACAGCGCCGGGTCAACGCCCTCGGGCAGCACGCTGGCCACGTCGATGCCGGTCAGGTGGTTGGGCATCAGGTGCGCGGTCTTGGCGAACCAGAAGTTCGACACCTGGCAGAGCATTTCGCCCTTGCCGGGAATCGGATCGGGCAGCACCACGTCGAAGGCCGACAGACGGTCGGTAGCGACCATCAGCAGGTAGTCCCCCGGCGGAGTGCCGGCGGGCAGCCGGTCGCGCGGAATGTCGAAAACATCACGCACCTTGCCGCGATGGCGCAAGGGCAGGCCGGGGAGATCGGATTGCAACAACGTGGTCGGCACGGGCACTCCTGAGGCTTCGTCAAGACAGCTGTCCAGGGGACCCGGAGGGCCCGCACAGACAGCGGGCGGCCTAGTGTAAAGCGGGTTGGGCCCGCTGTGACGTAAAATGAGGCTCCTTTGTCGACCCGGCCGCCCCCACGACCATGCGCTGGTACGGAAAACTGCTCGGATTCATCGCCGGCGCCCTGCTTTTCAGGCCCAATCCGCTGTTCGGGGCCGTGGTCGGCCTGTTGATCGGGCATGCCTTCGACGCCGACTGGTTCCGCCTGAACAGGGAGAACCCCTACCGGGAGCTGGGGCTGACCTCCGAGGCGACCGATGCCGAGGTCGATCTGGCCTACCGCCGGCTGATCTCCCAGTACCACCCCGACAAGGTCGTCGGCGCCGCCCCGGAGCTGCGCCAGCAGGCCGAGCGCAAGTCGCGCCTGCTCAACGCCGCCTACGACCGCATCAAGACCCTGCGCAAGCGCTGACCCCGCGCGGCGCCTCCCCGTCCACGTCCTGAAGGCCCCGGCCATGTCCAACTGCATCATCGCCCCCTCCATCCTGTCCGCGAACTTCGCCCGCCTTGGCGAGGAAGTGGACAACGTGCTCGCCGCCGGTGCGGACTGGGTGCATTTCGATGTGATGGACAACCATTACGTGCCCAACCTGACCATCGGCCCGATGGTCTGCCAGGCGCTGCGCAAGCACGGCGTCACTGCGCCGATCGACGTGCACCTGATGGTGGAGCCGGTGGACCGCATCATTCCGGACTTCGCCGAGGCCGGTGCCACCTACATCAGCTTCCACCCGGAAGCCTCCCGCCACGTCCACCGCACCATCCAGCTGATCCGTTCGCTGGGCTGCAAGCCGGGCATCGTGCTCAACCCGGCCACCCCGGTGGACATCCTGGACTGGGTGCTGGACGACCTGGACCTGGTGCTGCTGATGTCGGTCAACCCGGGCTTCGGCGGCCAGGCGTTCATTCCCTCGGCGCTGGACAAGCTGCGCGTGGTGCGCCAGAAGATCGATGCCAGCGGCCGCGACGTGCGGCTGGAGATCGACGGTGGCGTGAAGGCCGACAACATCGGCGCGATCGCCGCCGCCGGTGCCGATGCCTTCGTGGCCGGCTCGGCGATCTTCAACGCCACCTCCAGCTACCAGGACGTGATCGCGCAGATGCGCCACAACGTCGCCCAGGCCAGGGGCTGAGCCATGCCGGTGGCCATTGTGACCATCCGCGTGGCCACCGCCGACGATGCAGCGCTGATCCTGCGCTTCATCCGCGAGCTGGCGATCTATGAGAAGGCCGAGTCGTCGGTGCAGACCGACGAAGCCGGCATCCGCGCCAGCCTGTTCGGCGCCGATGCCAAGGCGCACGCGCTGATCTGCGAGGCCGGTGGCGAGGCCATCGGCTACGCCGTGTACTTCTACAACTACTCCACCTGGCTGGGCCGCAACGGCATCTACCTGGAAGACCTGTACGTCAGCCCGCAGCAGCGCGGCAGCGGTGCCGGCAAGGCGCTGCTGCAGCACATCGCGCGTATCGCGGTCGCCGAAGGCTGTGGCCGTTTCGAATGGTCGGTGCTGGACTGGAATGAGCCGGCGATCAGGTTCTATGAAGCCGCCGGTGCGAAACCGCAGAGCGAGTGGACGGTGTACCGCATGGAAGGCGATGCGCTGCGGGAATTCGCCGCCGGCTGACACCGTGCAAAAAAAGACCGCACCCTGGCTACAAGGCTCCAGTGGAGCGAGAAGCTACGTGGCAGCGATGGCGTGCTGACGCGCTAAGTCCAGAAGCTGCGCGTGGATATGCAGCTGGTCAACAGCCCGGTGCGGAGGCCGATTTTGCGAAGACAAGCGAAGTTGAGAGCGCAGTCGGATGCTGAAAGCTCAATCTGGATGGCCGCCGCCACTAAACGGCGGCTTAGAGGCCGATGATAGTCCGACCAGGATGACCGGGCATGGGCTACTTCCAAACACCACGGTCTTTCGCTTCTTTCACGATGTCCAGCATGATTTCTGGCTCTCCAAGTTGGGCTAGGAGCATGAGGTGTTCGACGGCCTTGACCTTCTTCAAATGATCGAGGCGACACGGCCCGCCCGCCCTCAAAGCCGGAGTGAAGGCATACATCTCATCGGGAGCCAAGTGCCCGAGCTGTTTCACTGCTCTTTCAAACAGAGGTTTTCCAGCTTCGTCTTCCTCATCTAGATCGACCTTATCAAGGCGCTCCACCCAACTGGACGCTAAAAAGTCGCCTTTGCCTTGGCTCATCCACTTCGAATTGTCTTTTGGGAAGATCATTGACGTCATCGACAGGATGGTCATGCACGGGCCCGTTCGGGTTCCCCACACCATCAGTCGCCCGAATGCCGTCCGACCGATAACGTGGAAATCGTCCGTCCCGTACAGCGGCGTGCCGTAGATCCAGGCATTGAGGACTTCAGAATACTCACTTGGATCAGTCATCCAAAACAAGCCGCCTCCGTAGCCGGAAAAGCCATAGGCCTTCCAGTACTCAAGCAGCTTTTCAGGTAGCTTCCCGCGATAGAACGTCAGCGTAGATTCCCCTGCGGGTCGGGTATCCACTGCAGGACCAAAGCCCGAGTTTCGATAGAAATACTCAAAATCTTCATCAATCATGCGGGTCATTTACAACGCTCCAGTCCGCCATTCATTTTTGTCTTGCTTCTTTCGCTCACAGGCAATGCCAGCAGCTGGTACGAATGAGCGGAACGGCTGGCGCGCAGACAGACTTGCCCAGCAACAGAGTGTCCGCAACGACAAGCTTCGACACCCCTCCACCTCACATGTAAGGGACGCCGCCAAGGTTTTGCTGGCGCACGTAGTTGAGGATACTGTTGAAGCGCTCTGACAGGTCAGGGATTGACAGGCTGTATAGGCATGCTTTCGTACATGCGATACCCATCTGACCTGGACGCGGGCTCTCGCAGCCCTTCTGGACCGACGTGATCCTGTCCTTCGCGGGCAAGAGGCGGGGCGCGGCTTTTGCTGCCAGCTAGGGCGGATTGTGCTGTACGCAATGCGACAGAGACTCCGACCCATGACCCGCAATAGAGCGCATTGACGCCGCTGCCTTGGGGGTGCTGCTGGGGTATTGAATCAGTTGCTGCAAGCTGAGCGCCAATGCTGGCAACTGTTCTTGGGAATTAATCGGAGGCTGATCCTGCCTCCATCCGTCGTCCCTGCTATGGCCTTCCATTCTCCGGTCGCGCGATGACGCTTTGATGACGCGTTCGAGCCCTGCGCGCGGACGATGCAGCGTCCTGCGCAAGGCGGGGTGCAGCGCCTCGGGGCACGCCTGCACGACCCCGCCACGGTTCGCCGACACTCGTGTGACAGGAAGGCGCCCTGCGCCATTTCAGCAGCGAGGTCGCACTATCGGGAAAAGCAATCAACGTGCTTCGGAAGATGACCTGACGCGCTGTTATAAAGAAAATGCGACCGGTGAACTGCCGCCGCTTGCATCACTGCCAACCCAGGAGATCGACATGACGCTTTGGAATGTGATGGTATCTGCGGCACTTGGAGGGGTTCTTGCCACGGCGCCGGTTGGCGTACAGGCGCAACGCGCGGACACCCCTGTCAGCATCACCACGAAAACGACCTATCCGGCGGGATCGGTCGACGCGGCATCCTGGCTCGACTGGATCGCGGGACGCTCGCCGGCGTACGCGCCGGTGTCCAGACGCGGCACGGTCCAGGTGCTCACGACACGAGCAGGCTTGACCGGATCGAGCGTCGCGCGCGCGCCCAGCGCAGGTCCGTCCACGCCGCTGCCGAACGGCGGCAACCAAGGCGACGGGATGACCGTTACCTCCCGGGACGCGGCAGTAAGTACCGAAACCTGGGGCTACACCTTCCACAACGGCGCGTGGACACTGGTGGAGTACCACTACAAATCCGTCACCGCCGGCAAAGAGGATGCGCCGGAAAATCCCGGCGGCTGAATCGACGGTGTCCGGTTTGGTCGACGCAAAGCGGCCCCGTGGGGCCGCTTTCCCACGCGTGATCGCGGCGTTCACCGCCCCCGACACAGCGCACTGCTAGCCTGCGCCTCCCTGATCCGTGGAAGTGCTGCATGCGTGGCAAACGATGGCGTCTGATCCTCAACGGCAAGTCCACCGGCAACACCGACCTGCGCGAGGCGGTGCACGCGCTGCGTGAGCGCGGGGCCACGCTGGAGGTGCGGGTGACCTGGGAGGAGGGCGACGCCGAGCGCTATGTGGCCGAGGCGATCGCGCATGGCGTGGAGACCATCATTGCCGCCGGCGGCGATGGCACGCTCAGTGAAGTGGCCGAAACGCTGGCGCACCGGGACGAGGATGCCGATGCGCTGCCGTCGCTGGGTCTGGTGCCGCTGGGCACCGCCAATGACTTCGCCACTGCGGCGGAGATTCCCGACGACCCCGAACAGGCGCTGGCACTGATCGAGCATGAGCCGCCGCGCCCGGTGGACCTGTTGCGCATCGACGCCGACGGCGAGCGCTGGTGGTGCGCCAACGTGGCCAGTGGCGGCTTCGGTACCGAGGTCACCGTGGATACCGACGAGGGCCTGAAGAAGATGCTGGGCGGCCTGGCGTACCTGGTCACCGGCATTTCGCGGCTGGGCCGCATCGAGCCGATCCAGGCGCGGGTCCGCGCGCCCGGCTTCGACTGGGAAGGGGGCTTCATCGCGCTGGGGGTCGGCAACGGTCGCCAGGCCGGCGGCGGGCAGGTGCTGTGTCCGGACGCGCACATCGACGATGGCCTGCTGGACCTCACCCTGATTCCCGAGCTCAGCGGCGAAGTCGCGTCCACCTTCACCGCGCTGGTCACGGGCGGCAAGCGTGGGGCGCTGGAGCAGGTGGCCGAACGCGTCCAGGCCCCCTGGGTGGAGATCGAGGCGGCCCAGCCGCTGACCCTGAACCTGGATGGCGAGCCGGTCCGCGCCCGCCGCTTCCGCATCGAGTGCGTGCCGGGCCGGGTCCGGCTGCACCTGCCGCTGGACAGCCCGCTGCTGTCGCGGCGCTGACCCCCGTGGCGGCGCCGGGTTCCATCCGGTGCCGCCAATGCGGTACAGTCGCCGCGTGTCCATTCTGACGACCCCGCATTCCCTTTCTTCCGCTCGCCGCTGGTGGCGATGGTGGCCTGTTGCCGTCGTCCGTCCCGCCACCGCCGTTTCCCGGAAGGAAAGTCGTCTTGATCACGCTCGAGCAGTTCCAGCAGCAGGCCGCTGAAGGCCACACCCGCATCCCCGTCGTCCGCGAAGTGCTGTCCGACCTGGACACGCCGCTCTCGGTCTATCTGAAGCTCGCCGACGGCCCGCATACCTACCTGTTCGAATCGGTCGAAGGTGGCGAACGCTTCGGGCGCTATTCCATCATCGGCCTGCCGGCACGCCGGGTGTATGCCTTCCACGGCCATACCCTGACCGTCAGTGAGGCCGGCCAGGTCGTGGAAACCCGTGAGGTCGCCGACCCGTTCACCGAGGTCGAGGCGCTGCGCAGCGCCCACTCGGTGCCCAAGCTGGCGGGCCTGCCGGGCTTCACCGGCGGTCTGGTCGGCTGGTTCGGCTTCGAGTGCATCGGCTACATCGAACCGCGCCTGGCACCGCCGCGCGGCCGCGATGAGCTGGGCACCCCGGACATCCTGCTGCTGCATTCCGAAGACCTGGCGGTGTTCGACAACCTCAAGGGCCGCCTGTACCTGATCGTGCACGCCGACCCGGGCCAGCCCGGCGCATGGGACGACGCGCAGGCGCGGTTGGATGCGCTGGTGGCCAAGCTGCGCGCGCCCGGTGCGGGCTATCCGGCGCCGATCACCCGCGACGTGCTCGACGAGAACGACTTCGTGTCCGGCTTCACCCGCGAAGGCTTCATCGCCGCGGTCGACAGATCCAAGGAATACATCCGCGCCGGCGACATCTTCCAGGTGGTGCTGAGCCAGCGCCTGAGCGTGCCGTTCAAGGCGCGCCCGGTGGATGTGTACCGCGCGCTGCGGGCGCTCAATCCGTCGCCATACATGTACTTCCTGGATACCGGCGATGTGCAGGTGGTTGGCTCCTCGCCTGAAATCCTGGTCCGTCTCCAGGACGGCGAAGTCACCGTGCGCCCCATTGCCGGTACGCGTCCGCGTGGCGCCACCGTGGAAGAAGACAACGCGCTGGAAGCCGAACTGCTGGCCGATCCGAAGGAGCGCGCCGAGCACCTGATGCTGATCGACCTTGGCCGCAACGATGCCGGTCGCGTTTCCCGGGCAGGCACGGTGGAAGTGGGCGAGCAGTTCGTGATCGAACGCTACAGCCATGTCATGCACATCGTCAGCGAAGTCACCGGCCAGCTGCAGCCGGGCCTGAGCTACACCGACGTGCTGCGCGCGACGTTCCCGGCCGGCACGGTCAGCGGCGCGCCGAAGATCCGCGCGCTGGAAGTGATCCGCGAGCTGGAGCCGATCAAGCGCAACGTGTACGCCGGCAGCATCGGCTACATCGGCTGGCACGGCGATGCCGACACCGCGATCGCGATCCGCACCGCCGTGATCAAGGACGGCCGCCTGCATGTGCAGGCCGGCGCCGGCATCGTCTACGACTCCGATCCGGGCAAGGAATGGGACGAGACCATGAACAAGGGCCGCGCGCTGTTCCGCGCCGTTGCGCAGGCTGCCAAGGGCCTGTGAGTTCCTCTGCCGTGGCGCATGCCACGGCGTCCGCTGCATCATCCAGACAAGGAATACCGCATGAAGCTGCTGAGCGCATTGCTGTTGTCGACGACACTGGCCGCCGTCGCCCCTGCGTGGGGCCAGGCCAACACCATTCCGTCGCAGCCGCATCTGCTGGTGAAGGGCAGCGCCACCCGCACGGTGATGCCGGACCGTTTCACGGTGAAGGTGGCGCTGGAATCGGTCGACATGCAGACCGACACCGCGCGCGCCCGCGTACAGGCCAACGCCGAGCGCGTGCTGCAGCTGTTCGCCCAGCACGGCGCCATCGATGGCACTGTGAGCGCCGCCAATCTGCGCATTGCCCCCTCCACGCGCTATCGCAACGATGAGGAGGTGTTCAACGGCACCGCCGCCAGTCGCGACCTGAAGGCCGAATTCTCCGATGCGCAGGCGCTGAAAGCCTTCCTCGGCGATCTGAAAGCCAGCCGCGAGGTGCAGGTCAGTACCGCTGAACCGACCTACTCGGGCGAAAGCCGCCTGCGGGGCGAACTGAAGGCCGAAGCCGCCGCGCAGACGCGCGAATCGGCCAAGGGCCTGGCCGGCGCGTACGGCACGAAGATCACCGGTCTGTACAGCATTTCCGACGTCGCACCGAACTTCGCCTATGGCGTGCAGGCCGGCACCTGGGGCACGCAAGTCCACGATGGGTTCGGCTACGGCCGCGGAGGCGAGACGCTGGACAGGGTGGTCATGACCGGATCGCGTTACCGCGCGGCGTCGGGCGGCGAACTGCTCACGGCCGCGCCCATCACGTACACCGAGAACGTGTACGCCATTTTCCTCATCCAAGACGGACCCTGACCATGTTGTTGATGCTCGACAACTACGACAGCTTCACCTACAACCTCGTGCAGTACCTGCAGACGCTGGGCGCCGAGGTCAAGGTGGTGCGCAACGACGCATTGAGCGTCGATGAGATCGCCGCGCTCGCCCCCGAGCGCATTGTGATCTCGCCCGGCCCGTGCACGCCCAACGAAGCGGGCGTGTCGCTGGAGCTGATCCGCCGGCTCGGCCCGACCACGCCGATCCTCGGCGTGTGCCTGGGCCACCAGAGCATCGGCCAGGTCTACGGCGGCGATGTGATCCGCGCCGGCACCATCATGCACGGCAAGACCTCGCCGATCCGGCATGAAGGCAAGGGCGTGTTCGCCGGCCTGCCGGACCGCTACCAGGCCACGCGCTACCACTCGCTGGTGGTGGACAAGACCACCTTGCCGGCGTGCCTGGAAGTGACCGCGTGGACCGAGAACGACGATGGCACGGTGGAAGAGATCATGGGCCTGCGTCATCGCGAGCACCCGGTCGAAGGCGTGCAGTTCCACCCCGAGTCCATCCTCACCGAGCACGGCCACGCCCTGCTGAAGAACTTCCTGCAGCGCTGAGCGCGCCGCACCCGTACCGCAAAGGACCCCACATGACCTTCTCCCCCCAGGAAGCCCTGCAGCGCACCATCGAACACCGCGAAATCTTCTTCGACGAAATGGTCGATCTGATGCGCCAGGTGATGCGTGGTGAGGTGTCGCCGGTGATGACCGCGGCAATCCTCACCGGCCTGCGGGTCAAGAAGGAAACCGTCGGTGAAATTGCCGGCGCGGCCACCGTGATGCGCGAGCTGGCCCTGGCGGTGCCGGTCGAGGACCGCACCCACCTGATCGACATCGTCGGCACCGGCGGCGACGGCTCGCACACGTTCAACATTTCCACCTGCGCGATGTTCGTGGTGGCCGCCGCCGGGGCCAAGGTGGCCAAGCACGGCAACCGCAGCGTGTCGTCCAAGTCCGGCAGCGCCGACGCGGTCGAGGCGCTGGGCGCGATCATCGAACTGCGCCCGGAAGAAGTGGCCCGTGCGATCAGCGACACCGGCATCGGCTTCATGTTCGCGCCGATGCACCATCCGGCGATGAAGGTGGTCGCCCCGGTGCGCCGCGAAATGGGCGTGCGCACCATCTTCAACATCCTTGGCCCGCTGACCAACCCGGTCGGTGCCACCAATGTGCTGATGGGCGTGTTCCATCCGGATCTGGTCGGCATCCAGGCGCGCGTCCTGCGCGAGCTGGGCGCGGAGCGGGCGCTGGTGGTGTGGGGGCGCGACAACATGGACGAGATCTCGCTCGGTGCCGGCACCCTGGTCGGCGAACTGCGCGATGGCAAGGTGCGCGAGTACGAGATCCATCCCGAAGACTTCGGCATCGCCATGTCGGCCAGCCGCAACCTGAAGGTGGCCGACCCGGCCGAGTCGATCGCGATGCTGCGCGGGGTGCTGGACAACCAGCCGGGCCCGGCCCTGGACATCGTGGCGCTCAATGCCGGCGCGGCGCTGTACGTGGCCGGCGTGGCCGACAGCATCGCCGATGGCCTGGCGCGCGCGCGGGCGGTCATTGCCGACGGCAGTGCGCGGCTGCGCATGCAGCAGTACGTCGAGGCCACCCACCGCATCCGCGCCGGCGGCTGAGCCGTTTTCGCTCCCTGTTTCACGCATTGCCCGCGCCTGGCCGATAATGGCCGGCCTGAAGGACCCCGACCGACATGAGCGACAAGAGCGACATCCTCGACACCATCCTGGCCCGCAAGGCCGACGAAGTGGCCGCGCGCCGCGCCCAGGTGCCGCTGGAGGCGCTGATCGCCCGGCTGGAGCAGGCCCCGCCGGTGCGCGGCTTCGCCGACGCCCTGCGCGCCTCGATCGCGGCGGGCAACCCGGCCGTGATCGCCGAGGTCAAGAAGGCCAGCCCGTCGAAGGGCGTGATCCGCCCGGACTTCCACCCGGCCGATATCGCGGTGAGCTACGAGTTCGGCGGCGCCAGCTGCCTGTCGGTATTGACCGACGTGGACTTCTTCCAGGGCAGCGATGCCTACCTGCAGCAGGCCCGTGAGGCCTGCACGCTGCCGGTGCTGCGCAAGGACTTCGTGATCGATCCCTACCAGGTGTACGAAGCGCGCGTGCTGGGTGCCGACTGCATCCTGCTGATCGTGGCCGCGCTGGACGACCGCCAGCTGGCCGAGCTGTCCGACCTGGCCATGCAGCTGGGCATGGACGTGCTGGTGGAAGTACACGACATCGACGAACTGGAGCGCGCCATCCAGGTGCCGGTGCCGCTGGTGGGCATCAACAACCGCAACCTGCGCACCTTCGAGGTGTCGCTGCAGACCACCCTGGACATGCGCCAGGCCGTGCCGCGCGACCGCCTGCTGGTCACCGAGAGCGGCATCCTCGGGCCGGGCGACGTGCGCGTGATGCGTGAGGCGGGTATCCATGCCTTCCTGGTCGGCGAGGCCTTCATGCGCGTCGAAGAGCCCGGTGAGGGCCTGCGTCAGCTATTCTTCAGCGCATGACTGCGATCTACCCAACGCCGCGCGACGACGCCCCGCTGGTGGTCTTCGATTTCGATCACACCCTGTACGACGGCGATTCGGGCAGCCACCTGTTCGCCTCGCTGATCAAGCGCAACCCGCTGCGGATGCTGGCCGCGCTGCTGGTCACGCCGATCGCCGGGCCGCTGGTGGCGATGCTGCCGACCCGGCGCGCCGGCATCTCGGTGTATGTGTGGATCGCCACGTTCGGGCTGCATCGCGCACGCGAGTTCAACCGCGTGATCGACGCCTACGTGCTCAAGCATGAGCCGGAACTGCGGGCCAAGCTGCTGCCGCAGGCGCTGGAGGTGTTCGCCCGGCACCGTGCCAATGGCGATCGCGTGGTGGTTGCCACCGGCGCCCCGCCGGAGCTGGCGCGGGCGATCCTGGCCTTCGTCGCCCACCAGGGCGTGCCGGTGATCGGCAGCGAAGTCGGGCCGCGCCTGGGTGCGGTGGGCGCCACCCGCCACTGCCACAACGAAGAAAAGATGCGCATGCTGCGCGAGCGTGGCTATGGCGACATCGACATCGCCTACTCGGACAGCACCGCCGACCTGCCGCTGCTGCTGGCGGCCAAGGCACCGGTGGTGGTCAATCCGAAGGTGTCGCGGGTGGCCTATTTCCGCCAGGTGCTCAAGCCCGGCACGCCGATCCTCAACTGGGGCTGCGTGGACCGCGGCGGCGACCGGTAAGGCCTATCGGGGCCAACGGTCGATACCTGCCCGCGCTGCGTCGGTTGCTCACGCCCCCAGCCAGCCGTGTACGGCGTGGCCGATCTGGAACAGGCTGATCGCCAGCACCAGCACGCCCACCGCCACCAGCACCCAGCGTTCCTTGACCTTCTTCACCAGCAGCGCGGCGACGGGCGCGGCCATCATCCCGCCGACCAGCAGGCCGGCGACGATGTTCAGGTACTGCAGGCCCATCGAGAGCAGGAAGGTGATCGACACCGCTAGGGTGACCACGAACTCGGCCGCGTTGACCGTGCCGATCGTGGTGCGGGCCTGGCCACCGCGGGCCAGCAGGGTGGAGGTGGCCACCGGCCCCCACCCGCCGCCGCCGCTGGCGTCCAGCAGGCCGGCCACGAACCCCAGCACCGGCACGCGCTTGACCTCCTGTGCCGGCATCAGCCGCCCGGCCGCGCGCAGCAGGATGAAAATCGCCAATACCAGCAGGTAGGCATAGATGAATGGGCGGATCACGTCACCGGGCAGCTGGGTCAGCACATAGGCACCGACCACGCCGCCTACCGCCCCCGGCAATGCCAGGCGCAGGAACAGCCGCCGGTCCACGTTGCCGGCGACCAGGTGCGAGACCCCGGAGGCGCCGGTGGTGAAGACTTCGGCGGTATGGATGCTGGCGCTGACCGCTGCCGGTGGCAGGCCCATGCTGAGCAGGACCGAGGAGGACACCAGCCCGAAGGCCATGCCCAGTGCGCCGTCGACCAGTTGCGCGCCCAGGCCGATCAGGATGAACCAATAGAATTCGCTGCCGGGTTCCATGACGCCAGCCTAGCGGAATCGTCCTGGGGGTGCCGGGCGGCGGCTGGCGGCACTGCCTGGTTGCCGGCCAGCGGCCGGCACTACGGGCGGGTTGAAGGGCGGAGGCCGGTGGTGCCGGCCGCGGCCGGGACTACCGGGTGCCGTACAGGACGACCGTCTTGCCCCGGGCGTGAAGAAGCCCGTCGCTCTGCAGCTTCTTGAGGACGCGGCCGGCCATTTCACGCGAGCAGCCGACCAGGCGGGCCAGCTCCTGGCGCGAGACACGCAGCTGGGTGCCCTGCGGATGGCTCATCGCCTCCGGCTCGCGGGACAGGTCGTGAAGGGTGCGCACGATGCGGTCGGTGACATCCAGGAACGCCAGGCGGCTGGCCTTGCGGCTGGTGTCGAGCAGGCGCTTGGAGATCTGCTGGCCGATGGCGTACAGGAGCCGTGGGGCATCGGTGGACAGGGGGCCCAGGAACAGCTGGTGCAGCCGCTCGTAGCTGATTTCGGCCAGTTCGCACGGGGTCCGGGTGCGCAGGATGACCTCGCGCCGGTCCGATTCCACGAACAGGCCCATTTCCCCCACGAACTCCCCGGAGCCGAAGTAGCCGAGGACCAGCTCACGGTCGTCATCTTCTTCAGCAATTATAGAAACAGAGCCGCTGATCACGTAGTAAAGGGTGCCTGCGGGGTCCCCCGGCCGGAAGACGTCCGTGCGGGCAGGGTAGCGACGGCGATGGCTGTGGGCCAGAAAGCGGTCGATGGTGGCGATATCCAGGGCCAATGGACTTGTGGCAAGGCGCACAGATGACACGTTACGGCGCTCCCTTTGCTCATGAACAATTCACGGCTATGTCCCGGCAGCTTAACGATCACAATTGTTAAGGGCAAACAAAGCACAGGCAAACCTTTCAATGCAAGTTTCGCCCCCGATCACTTTGCCCCATAATTGTTCCTTTCCCACCACACACAGGATCGACCGCCGTGGTCAAGCCGTTGCCTCGCCTGAGGTTGCAGGGTTTCAACAACCTCACCAAGGCGCTGAGCTTCAACATCTATGACGTGTGTTACGCGCGCACCGAAGAAGAGCGTCAGCGTTACATCGAATACATTGATGAAGAGTACAACGCCGATAGGCTTACTCAGATCTTGACCGATGTCGCCGAGATCATCGGCGCCAACATCCTCAACGTCGCGCGCCAGGACTACGATCCGCAGGGCGCGTCGGTGACGATCCTGATCTCCGAAGAACCGGTGATCGACAAGAAGCTGGCCGGCAAGGAGCTGATCTCCGACGCCGTGGTCGCGCACATGGACAAGAGCCACATCACCGTCCATACGTACCCGGAAACGCATCCGCAGGAGGGCATCGCCACGTTCCGCGCGGATATCGATGTGGCTACCTGTGGCGTGATTTCGCCGCTGAAGGCGCTGAACTACCTGATCGAGAGTCTGGAATCGGACATCGTGATCATGGACTACCGCGTGCGTGGCTTCACCCGTGACGTGAAGGGCAAGAAGCACTACATCGATCACAAGATCAACTCGATCCAGAACTTCCTGGCCAAGAACATCAAGTCGCGTTACGAGATGTTCGACGTCAACGTCTACCAGGAAAACATCTTCCACACGAAGATGCACCTGAAGGACTTCGACCTGGACCAGTACCTGTTCGAGGAAAAGGCCAAGAACATCTCGTTCAAGGAACGCATGAAGATCGAAGCGCTGCTCAAGCGCGAGATCGAAGAGCTGTTCCACGGCCGCAATCTGTCCGAGTAACACCCAGCGATCGCGTCCGGGGCATCCCCCCGGCGCGCCGCACAAGGCGGGACGGCCCGCCCTGTGGAACATCCGGATCTGCGCAGATTCGTGTTCCACGGATGCAACCGACGACGGTCCGGTGTGAAAACACCGGGCCGTTGTGCGTTTTTACGGCCGCCTCGCGGGGCGACCGGTATCTGTTCTGTTCATGATGAGGAGTACCCCCCATGCCCTGGATCTATCTGCTGCTGGCCGGCCTGTTTGAAATCGGGTTCGCCCTGGGCCTGAAGTACAGCGATGGCTTCACCAAGCCCTGGCCGACCGTGGCCACCATCATTTCGGCCGCGATCAGCCTGTATCTGCTGACGCAGGCGCTGCGGACCATCCCGGTCGGCACCGGTTATGCCATCTGGACCGGCATCGGCGCGCTCGGCGTGGCCACGCTGGGCATCTTCCTGTTCGGCGACAGCGCGTCGCTGCCGCGCCTGGCCTGCATCGGGCTGATCGTGGCCGGCGTGGTCGGCCTGAAGCTCGTTTCAGGCTGAGGTCGCCCTGCCGGCGGCAGGGCGCTACCGTGGCGGATCCCTGGTAGGTATCGACCGTTGGTCGATACGCATTACAGCCGGTAGGCGATGGTCTTCATGACCTTGGACGCCAGCGCCATCACGCCCGGGATCGGCGGCGGCAGCTTGCGGGCGCCGGCATGCTCGGCGTGGTCGGCGTGCCGGGCCTCGTCGATTTTCATCACCTTGAGGATCTCGCGGCTGCGCAGGTCCGCCGGGGGCAGGGTGTCCAGGTGTTCGTCCAGGTGGGCTTCCACCTGGCGCTCGGTCTCGACCACGAAGCCCAGGTTCCAGCCGTCCCCACGCAGGCCGGCCAGGGTGCCGATGGTGTAGCTGCCGGCATACCAGATCGGGTTGAACAGGCTGGGGCGGCTGTCCAGCTCGTGCAGGCGCTGCGCGCACCAGGCCAGATGGTCGGTCTCTTCCTGGGCCGCATCCAGCAGGTGGGCGCGGGTCTGGGCCTCGCGGGCGACCGCGGCCTGGCCGAAGTACAGGCCCTGGGCGCACACCTCGCCGACATGGTTGATCCGCATCAGGCCGGCGGCATGCCGGCGCTCGCGGTCGTCCATCTGCACGTCCGGGGTCGCTGCGGCCGGGTAGGGGCGGCTGGCCGGCGGGTTGCCGAACACCGTG